>DATCLN010000052.1:0-28203 GCA_036563895.1 Paenibacillaceae bacterium | reverse complement strand
GCTGCCAACTCGGTGAAAAACCGCGAACCGGAATTCGGCGAGTATTACCGGAAGAAGTATCAGGAAGTGCCCAGGCACCAACACAAACGCGCCCTCGTCTTAACGGCAAGAAAACTTGTGCGTCTGGTCGATGCGCTGCTACGCAACGACCAACTCTACACGCCTCGAAGGAAGGTGAATCACGCGAAGGGGTAACGCCTCCTTTGCCAAATCCTTCAACAAATTCCCAGTTAAAATCTGGAAATCATCCTGATTTTCGACTGGGTTTGGTTTGGTGTTGCCAATTTACCTGACTCGAGCGCTTTAAGGCCAAAAAAATTTCCAATTTTCACGAATTAGGGACTTGACATCTTACCGCTGGACTTTCCGCAATGGTTTTTTCCACGTTGTCGATCAGCCGGGCGATGCGTTCCTGCTGGGCGAGCAGCCGCCGGCGGTGTTCCCGCAGCGCCTCGAGGGGGTCGAAGCGCGGGTCGGACAGAATCCGCCGGATTTCATCCAGGCTGAAGCCGAGCTCCCGGTAAAACAGGATCTGCTGCAGCCGGTCCACCTCCGCCGGGCCGTAAAGACGGTATCCCGCCATGCTGGTCGCCCCCGGCTTGAGCAGGCCGATCTGGTCGTAGTAGTAGTAGTAGTATCGGAGGGTTCTCGGACTTACGCCGGCCAGACGCGCCAGCTTTTGCACGGTGTAGGGCATCCTTGGCACCTCCTCCCCGAACCCGATGTTACACCTTTACGTTACGTAAAGGCCAATTCCTTTTTCAAAAATTTTTTCCGGCATCCGGCGGTGGGCAGGAACCCGTTGACGGTTTTCGTATATTTTTGGTACAGTGGAGATACGCGAAAACCAACTAAGATAATTGGAATTGTTACATTTCGTTGCGGAAAAAACCGGCGGGCGGGCCGGAAAGCGGGAAGTCCAAGGGAAACGGAGTGTCGGGTTGCATGCGGGTGGAGGTCATCGGTCTGCGCAAGACGTTCGGCACGTTCCAGGCGGTGCGCGATGTCAGTTTTACCGTGGAAAAAGGGCAGCTCGTCGGCCTGCTCGGTCCGAGCGGGGGTGGCAAGACGTCGATCCTGCGCATGCTGGCGGGGCTGGAGACGCCCGATGCGGGCGACATCCTGTTTGACGGCCGCAGGGTGAACGACGTTCCGCCCCAGGAGCGGGGGATCGGGTTCGTGTTCCAAAGCTACGCTCTGTTTCGCCACATGACGGTGGAGGAAAACATCGCCTTCGGCCTGGAAGTCCAGAAGTGGAGCCGCCGGCGGATCCGCGAGCGCGTGGCCG
This sequence comes from Paenibacillaceae bacterium, assembly GCA_036563895.1. Taxonomy (GTDB): domain Bacteria; phylum Bacillota; class Bacilli; order Paenibacillales; family Paenibacillaceae; genus ZCTH02-B3. Next base: position 26,915 of record DATCLN010000052.1, on the reverse strand, counting down.
AGCTGATCGAGCTCACCGGCCTGACCGGCCTGGAGAAACGCTATCCGCGCCAGCTGTCCGGGGGCCAGCGGCAGCGCGTGGCCTTCGCCCGGGCCCTGGCGCCGGAGCCGCAGCTGCTCCTGCTGGATGAACCGTTCGCCGCCATCGACGCCAAGATCCGCCAGGAACTGCGCCGCTGGCTGCGCGAGATGATCGACCGGGTCGGCGTCACTTCGATTTTCGTCACCCACGACCAGGAGGAAGCCATCGAAGTGGCCGACGAGATCATGATCATCAACCAGGGCCGGCTGGAGCAAAAGGGCACGCCGAGGGAAATCTATTCGAACCCGCAGACCCCCTTCGTGGCCGGCTTCATTGGCGAGTCGATCCTGGTGAACGACGTCGCCTCTTTACGGGGATTCGAAGAAGCGGCCGCGTGGCCGGACACGGTGGGGCTCATCCGGCCCGAATACATTGAGGTCGGAAAAGAACACGAAATCGCCCTCCTCTCCGCCACCGAGCAGGGGAAGGTGGCGCGGCTGCATTTCCGCGGCAATGCGTGGATGGTGGAAGTGGACGTGGGACCGCACCGCCTGGTCACGTACCGGCCGGTAGACAGGCCGGAGCTGAAGCCCGGCGAAGACGTGCGCGTGCTCATCCACCGGATCTACATGATGGGCCGCGAGGACAGCTGGATGATGGAAAACCGGCTGAAATCGGACCCGATGCCGGTCAGCATCTAAAGAGGTGAACGGCATCCGGCGCCCTTTCCGCAAGCCGATGGAAAACGCATGGGCCGGACCCGGCGGGTCCGGCTCATTCTTCTTCCTCGTCGACATAAATGGACAAATACAGGTTGTCTTCTTCCACCACCAGCTCGGAACGCTTCCAGCGGTAGATCCGTTTGCGGATGCGGACGCGCCTGACCAGCCGGAGGAGAAACTGGAGCTGTTCCACGTCGGGAACGGAGGTCTCCAGGACGGGAGGTTCGGGGAGGTGCCAGCGCACTTTCATCGGCTATCCGCCCCGCCTGTCCGCCTCGCGGCGATCCACCGTCTGCCCATTTTTGCGGGCACGGATCTCCAGGACGATCAGGAACGCGAGCAGCGGAATGCCGAGAATGAGCAGCCACCAGGGAGCGGGATAGAAATACAACACAGCACAGCCCTCCTGAACTTAAAAGATTTTCCAATCACCTCCATTTTACATTGATTTTTCGGAAAAATACAATAATGAATTGAATTTTTTTCATTCCGATAGGTGACCCATCGTCAAATCTCTTATACTTGAAGCTGGGCTGCTGGAAAAGGGGATGGACGATGACCACTTTCGGAAAAAGATTGAAACAGGCGCGCGGCCGAAGAGGACTGACGCAGAACCAGGTTGCGGAAATGCTGGGCATCGATTTTACCACGCTTTCCAAATACGAGAACGACAAATCGCAGCCGGATCACCAGACGCTCCGGGAGCTGGCCAGCATGTACGAGGTGTCCATCGACTGGCTGCTCACGGGCGAACGCCTGCCCAACGCCGGCATTCCTCCCAACCGCCTCACCGTGGGGGATGTGGAAGAGGAGCTGACGGACGAAGAGGCGGCCCGGCTGCTTGAATATCTGGAGATGCTCCGCCTGCTCAGGGCGAAACGCGAAAAGGAACGCCGCCAGCGGGAAAAGGAACAGGCCGCCCGCCAGGCGGGTGCGGAACGAAAAAGCGGCCCCTGGCGCGGGACCGGCCGGCAGCAGGACGCGTGACGGGACGCGCGCGCCCGGAATCCGGCAGGCCGGCATGGCGAAGGATGGATGCCGGGAACGCGCCGGCATTCCGCGGCGGTCGAGCCGGAATCGTGCCGGCATTCCGCGGCGGTCGTGCCGAAACCGTACCGGCATCGCACCGCGGCCACGCCGGCATCGCACCGCGGCCACGCCGGCATCGTGCCGCGGCCACGCCAGCATCATGCGCAGTCACGCCGGCATCACGCCGGGCTTACGCCCGCATCCGGACCTTGCGCCCCAGAACGAATTTCTCCAGCACGTGACGGACGCCGTCCTCGTTGTTGCTCAAGGTCACGTAATCGGCGATCTCCTTCAGCGCGGGGACGGCGTTTGCCATGGCCACCCCGAGTCCGGCGGCCTGGATCATTTCCCAGTCGTTCCAGGCGTCGCCGATCGCCACCGTTTGTTCCATCGGAATGCCGTAATGCGCGGCGAGAAACCTCAAGGCGTCCCCTTTGGTTCCCTCCCGGTGCAACACCTCGAGAAACGTCGCCTTCGATTTCGTCACGTGCATGTCCGGACCCGCGAGCTCGCGGACTTCGGGCGCGAGGCGGTCCAGTTCCTCCGGTTCGCCGATGATGATCAGCTTCGTGTGGTTGCCTTCCGGCAGCTCCGCCGGATCGGCCGCGACGGTGTACGGAATGCCGGACAGCGCCGCGTAGGCCTTTACTTTGTCATTGTCCTGAAACGTATAAAGCCAGTCGTTGATGTAGGTTTGCACGTGCAGCCCGCGTTCCAGGCAGAATTCGAAAATCCGCCGCGCCGTTTCCCCGGGCACGGACCGTTCGTACAGCACCGTGCCGTCCGCCGGATCCTTGACCAGCGATCCCTGGTAGGTGATGAGCGGAACCATAAGGCCGATCTGCTCCGCGATGCGGCTGGCGGAACGGTAGGACCGCCCGGTGGCGAGGGTCAGCCGCACCCCCATCGCTGCGGCCTCCTCGAGGGCGCGCAGGGTCGGTTCGGTGACGGTGAGCTCGTCGGTGAGCAGCGTGTCATCCAGATCCATGGCCACAAGCCGGTACATCCGGTTTCCCTCCGCTTCCTTTTTTGCTCCGTTTTGGCTCTCCCGTCGATTTTAGCGCAAAAAGACCGGCACGTCGACCGGCGGGTCCCCGTGGGGTCCCTTTGACCGCCTTCCGCCCCCAGGACCGTCCGGCGCGAGGCCTCCCTCTTTTTTTCCCGTACCAAAACGGGATAAAGACAGGCCAAAATTGTCCAAATCCATTTTTTCCCCGGTATGGTAAGGTGGATGTAAAGGAGGTTGGGGAAACTTGGCACGACTCGATTTTCCGAAGGATTTCGTCTGGGGAGCGGCCACCGCTTCCTACCAGATCGAGGGCGCCGTGCGGGAAGACGGCCGCGGCCCGTCCATCTGGGACACCTTTTCCCACACGCCGGGCAAGGTGTTTGGCAACCACAACGGCGATGTCGCTTGCGACAGCTACCACCGGTACGGGGAGGACATCGCGCTGCTCAAACAGCTGGGCGTCAAGGCCTACCGCTTCTCCATCGCCTGGCCGCGCATCTACCCGCAAGGGACGGGCGAGGTGAATCCGAAAGGGCTGGACTACTACCGCCGCGTCATCGACGGGCTGCTGGAAGCCGGCATCGAACCCTGCGTGACGCTGTACCACTGGGATTTGCCGCAGGCCCTGCAGGACAAGGGAGGATGGGACAACCGGGAGACCATCGACGCCTTTGTCAACTATGCGGAGACCGTGTTCAAGGCGTTCGACGGCAAGGTGAAGATGTGGATCACGTTCAACGAGCTGTGGTGCGTGTCGTTCCTCTCCAACTACCTGGGCGTGCACGCGCCGGGCAACACGGATCTGCAGCTGGCGGTCAACGTGGCGCACAACGCCTTGGTCGCGCACGGCCGGGCGGTGCAACGGTTCCGCGAGCTCGGCATCCGCGGGCAGATCGGCATCACCCACAATCCGACGTGGACCGAACCGTACACGACGAAGCCAGAGGACGTCGAAGCGGCGCGCCGCCAGCGGGGCTGGCAGAACGAATGGTTTTTCGATCCGGTGCTCAAGGGGACGTACCCGCAATTTCTCGTCGACTGGTTCCGCGCCACGCAGGGGGTGGAGGTGCCCATCCAGCCGGGGGACATGGAGACGATTGCCCGGCCAATTGATTTCATCGGCGTCAATTACTACACGGGCAATTACGGGCGGTACAAGGAAGGCGAGGGACTGTTCCACTGCGAGGAAGTGCAGGTCGGCTTCGAAAAGACGTTCATGGGATGGAACGTCTTCCCCGAGGCGCTGTTCAGGGTGCTGGGCTGGGTAAAGGAGGAGTACGGAGACATCCCGATTTACATTACCGAAAACGGCGCCTGTTACGAGGACGAGCTTACCCCGGACAAAAAAGTGCACGATGCGAAGCGGGTCGAGTATTTCCGGAAGCATCTCATCCAGTGTCACCGCGCCATCGAATCGGGCATTCCCCTGAAGGGGTACTTCGCCTGGTCGCTGATGGACAACTTCGAGTGGGCGGAAGGGTACCGCAAGCGGTTCGGGCTCTGCTACACGGACTATGAAACGCTGGCGCGCCATCCGAAGGACAGCTATTACTTCTACCAAAAGGTGATCGCGGACGGCGGCCTGGACGTCTGAAAGAGAGCCCCGCGGGGCCGAGGTGGAACTCGCCGGGACGGCAGGCTACAATGGTGTTGGAGGTTCCGCTGCGGCAGGCCGACGACACGGCGAAGATACGGCCCGGAACGGCAGGCGGAGATCGGATCATGAAGGTCGTCGTCGCGACGCTGAACGCCAAATATATCCACATGTCGCTCGCCCTGCGGTATCTGAAGGCGTTCTGCCAGGGCGAGTTCGACGTGGACATCGCGGAATACACCATCAAGGACCCCGCCCTGTCGGTGGCAACGGACCTGTTCCGGCGCCGGCCCGACGTGGTCGGGTTTTCCTGCTATATCTGGAACATCGAAGAGACCATCGGCGTGATCCGCATCCTGCGCAAGGTGCTGCCCGGTGTGCGCATCGTGCTGGGCGGCCCGGAGGTGTCCTACGACACCGCGTACTGGATGGAACGGCTGCCGGAGGTCGACTTCATCGTCATGGGCGAGGGAGAGGAGACGTTCCGCGACCTCCTGCGCGAGATCGCCGGCGCCGGGAAGTACCATTTCGTGTTCGGGCTCGCCTGGCGCAAAAACGGGGAAATCATCGTCAATCCCGGACGGCCGAAGCTCGACCTGAACGACATTCCGTCGCCGCACCGTTTTCCCGAAGATCTGCCGCACCTGCCGAACCGGATCGTCTATTTTGAAACGAGCCGCGGCTGTCCGTTCAGCTGCCAGTTTTGTCTGTCCAGCATCGAATCGGGGGTGCGGTATTTCGACATCGGCCGGGTCAAGGCGGATCTTATGTACCTCATCGAAAACGGCGCCCGGACGATCAAGTTCGTGGACCGCACGTTCAACCTGAAAAAGGACTATGCGCTGGAGATTTTCCGGTTCCTGATCGAAAACCACCGCGGCTGCGTGTTCCAGTTCGAGATCACGGCGGACATCCTGTGGCCGGACGTGCTGGATTTTCTGAACGAGCACGCGCCTCCCGGCGTGTTCCGCTTCGAGATCGGCGTGCAGTCGACGAACGATCCGACCAACGAAGCGGTGATGCGGCGGCAAAATTTCAAGCGGCTGGCCCGAACCGTCACCGCCATCCGCGAAGGCGGCAAAATCGCGCAGCATCTCGATCTCATCGCCGGGCTCCCCCACGAGGATTACGCCACGTTTCGCAAGACGTTCAACGACGTGTTCGCCTTGCGCCCGGAGGAGCTGCAGCTGGGCTTTCTCAAGATGCTTCGCGGGACGGGCCTTCGGCGGGACGCGGACAAGTACGGCTACGTGTACATGGACCGGGCGCCTTACGAGATCCTCGGCAACGACGTGCTCTCGTTTGACGATCTCGTGCGGCTCAAGCGCGTCGAGGACGTGCTGGAGAAGTACTGGAACGCCCACCGGATGGACCGGACGATTGCGTATTTGGTGGACAAGGTGTACCCGTCGCCGTTTGACTTTTTCCAAAGGTTCGGGGATTTCTGGGAGGAGCAGGGGTGGCCGCGCATCGGGCACCAGCTGGAGGACCTGTTCCTGCGGCTGCGGGCGTTCCTGGCGGCGGACGCGCCGGCAGGGCTGGACCGGGACGTGCTGGACGGGCTGATGAAAATCGACTGGTTCCTGCAGCACAAGTACAAGCCGCGTAAGGTATGGTGGGAAGACAGGCCGGACCGGGAAACGTGGCGCGCGCTGCTCAGGCGGGCGGCGGAGACGCTCGGGCTGCCGGAGCGGGAAGCGGCCGGCCGGGCGGCCGTGGAGCGGCTGCCGTTCGACCTCGCCGTCTGGGAGAAGGAGGGCCGGATCGACCGGTCGCGCGGCACGGACGTGGTGGTGGTGTACGGCGGCGAATCGCGGCCTCCGGAACTCATCGCGCTGCCGGCGGCGGAGGCGGTTCGGAAGCCGGGATAAGCCAAAAAAAGGATCGTCCCCCGGGGAGGTGCGGGACGATTCTTTTTTTACGGCGCGGGCGATGCCCGGGGGCGTCACGCCCGGAAGGCTTCCTCCGCGGCGGTCCGGCTTCGCCGGTAACCGTCGGGAATTTCGCCGGAGGTCTTGTCTTCGGGCGAAACAGGCACCGCGGCGAAGGCGCCGTAAACCTGGAGGGCGAAAGCATATAAGACCAGAACGGATACAAGGACCGGTGCAAGCTTTCTTCGGCGAAGTGGTATCTACGGCAAACCAACCAGATGGGGCGCCTTTCGGTGTTTGGTCGCCTGCTCGTAGTCGTAAGCCATACCGAGCAGGTCCGCCTCGCTCCACATCCTGCCGACGAAGACCACGGCGAAGGGCGCTCCGCTCTCGTAGTATCCGCCGGGCACGGTCACGAGGGGCACGCCGGCGACGTTGATCTCGGACACGGTCAAGGCGCCGATGTTTTCGTTGCTGTCGAGGAGCGGCGTCTCCTTGTACATTTGCGGGAAGAACAGGGCGTCCAAATCGTGTTTGTCCATGACATCGTTGAAGATCTCCAGGAGGCGGGTCCGCACTTCCACGAAGCGGGACAGATCCGCCACGCCGTCCGGATCCGGCAGGTTGTCGCCGTACCGGTTGAACACCGAGGGCTTCTGGCCCGTTTTTTCCATCAGTTCCTGCACGGACCGGATGGCCGCGCTCTCGCCGAGGCGTTCCAGATAGTCCTCCATGTCGTAAATGACCGATTCGATGCCGACGGAGCCGCTTTCCTTGAAAAATTCCGCAAACCCGCTGCCGGCAAACGGATCGGGAACGACGATTGCGCCCTGTTCCTCCAAATCCCGGATCGCCTGTTCATACAGCTTCTGCGTTTCCGGGGTGAGCTCCACGTCGCGCCAGCCGGGGCCGAAGAGACCGATGCGCTTGCCTTTCAGAGCCAGGGGGTCCAGTTTCGAAGTGTAGCCGTATTTCGGGATGTTGCCAATGGCGGCGACGGTTTTGGGGTCTTCGTGGCTGTAGCCGGCGATCACGTCCAGCATGATCGCGGCGTCCCGGACGGTTCTCGCGTGCGGGCCGATGACGTCGCGGGTGCTGCCGCCCAAGGGGACTACGCCGACGTTGGGCACCAGACCGAAGGTGGGCTTGATGCCGACGATTCCTTGCGCCGCGGCAGGATTCTGGATCGAGCCGCCGGTCTCCTCGGCGATGCCGAGCACCGCGAAGTTGCCCGACACGGCCATGGCGGTGCCGCTGCTGCTGCCGCCGGGCGCGTGCTTGCGGCTGAAGGCGTTGTAGGTGTCGCCGTCCCAGCTGGTGGAAGCGCGCGTGCCCGAGGCGCTAAACGCGGGAATGTTCGTGCGCCCGATGATGATCGCGCCGGCTTCCTTGAGCCGGGCCACCACCGGCGCGTCCCGTTCGGGGATCAGTTCAATGCCGCCCGCCTCCTTGCTGAGCGGCGCCCAGCCCATCGTCTGGGGAAATCCCGCCATGTCCACCGATTCCTTGATGACGATGGGGATGCCGGCCAGCCGGCCCAGGGGTTCCCCCGCCGCCCTGCGGCGGTCGATCTCCCGCGCTTCGGCCAGCGCGTTTGGATTGAGCATTGTGAAGGCGTTATAGAACGGTTCATATTTGGCGATGCGGTCCAGGAACGCCTTGACAACCTCCTCCGTGGTGTACTGGCCCGTGCGGTATCCCTCGAGCAGCTCGTCGACGGTGATCTCCTCGAACGGAAACGGCTCGGCGGCGAACGCGGTGCGGAAACTGGCGGCAAAGGACAGGGCCATCAGGATGGACAGCAGGATGAGGGCGATTCTTTTCCGGCGGACGTATGCTCTATTTTCGGTTTCCGGCTTCACCATCGGTCTCTCTCCTCCCAGAAAAAATGGAATCACGGGGTTTGAAAAATTAAATAACAACGGGGACAGGCCAACGTCCATGATTTTGGGATATTATCTTCCAGAAAATTTACTCTGTTTCCTCATTTTTGTAATGAAATATTACAGGGGTGGGAGTCGATGGGCATAAAATCTTCCGAGTTGGGCGAGCCGGTGTGGAGAGGGGGTTTGGGCGGTTTGAGGGGAATAACGACAAATGCCATTGTTTTGGCTTGAAAACGGGGTTTCGCCCAAAACAATGGCATTTTGTACAATTAAAATGGAAAAATTTGTGCGATTGCTGGCGCCGGGCGGTCACGCGTCCGGCAGCCGGCTGCGCAGCACCGTCATGCGGCCGTCCAGGGCGTATTCGCCCAGGCTGGCCGGCACGAGCAGGCAATCGCCCGCCTTCACGGGTTCCGCGCCGTCCGCCCAGCGCACCGCGCCTTCGCCGTCGCAGACGACCAGGATGTCGAAGCTGTCCGGCGAGGTCGCGATGCGCCATTCTCCCTGCACCACGCCCTTGTGGGTGACGAAGTAGGGCGACGCCGCCAGCTCCAGCCATTCGCCGGGCCGGGCGCCGTCCGTGGACTTGTGCGCGGCTCCGCTGCCCGAATAGGCGATGACATTGAGCGAATCCTCGATGTGCAGCTCGCGGGGCTTGCCGTCCAGCCCGGGCCGGTTGTAGTCGTACAGGCGGTAGGTCGTGTCGGAATTTTGCTGGATCTCCGCCACAAGGACGCCCGCGCACAGCGCGTGCACGGTGCCGGCGGGGATGTAGAAGGTGTCGCCCGGGCGTGCGGACACTTCCCGCAGCGTATCCATGATCCGCCCTTCGCGGATCGCCGCTTCCAGCTCCGCGCGGCCGATGCCAGGCTTGAGGCCATAGATGATTTTGGCGCCGGGCCTGGCGTCCAGCACGTACCACATTTCCGTTTTGCCCTGTTCGCCGGGGGGCAGCCGCTCATAGTCGTCGTCCGGATGCACCTGCACGGACAGGTCGTCGTTGCAGTCGAGCAGCTTGACCAGCAGCGGGAACCGCCCGTTGCGGCCGATGCCCTTCGCGCCGAACCACGCCGTGCCGCAGGTCTCGCGCACTTCGTTCAGGCCTTTGCCGGCGAAGGCGCCGTTGGCGACTTGGGACACCCCGTTTGGATGATCGGCGATCACCCACGCTTCGCCGATGGGGCCTTCCGGCAGCCGCCAGCCGAACCGTTCCAGCGCCCGGCCTCCCCAGACGCGCTCCTTGAACGCGGGAATGAATTTCATCGGATAGGGTTTCACGTTCACTCCGATCCCCTCCCTTACACCTTACGCCAACCGGCCGCGGGCAAGAGCAATTTCCGGTACGGGCAGGGACGGCGGACCATGTCCGCCTCCGCGTGCCGGGGGATTGCTGCCGGCCTGAGCGCTTCTTTCTAGGACTTTTTCGGTTTTATCAGCGCCACCAGATAAGGTGAATGTTTCCGTTGCGGAAAACGATACAGAACCATCTGTGCTGCGGATTCCGGCAGCTCCGCCATCCACCGCTCCACCGCGCGCGCTTCCTCCTCCCCGCCGGGGTGGCCCGGGTACAGCACCGCCGTCAGGATGCCGTCCGGCGCCAGCAGCCGGAGCGCGGCTTCCAGGGCCGGCAGGGTGGTCTCGGGCCGCGTGATGACCGGCGAATCGCTGCCGGGCAGGTAGCCGAGGTTGAACATGACCGCGCGGATGCGTCCGTGCAGTTCGGCGGGGACGAATTCCGCCATGCGCTCGTGGCCGGCGTGAACCAGCGTCACTTCGGCCAGCGCTTCCCCGGCGGCGCGCGCCTCTTCCAGGCGCCGCCGCGTCCGCTCCAGAGCTTCCTCCTGGACGTCAAAGGCCAGCACCCTTCCGCGGGGGCCGGCCTGGCGCGCGAGAAACAGTGTGTCCACGCCCCCTCCGGCGGTGGCGTCGATGGCCGCGGACCCCGGGGGTAGCCGTTCCGCCACCCAGCGCTGGGCCATTGTCAGCACCGAAGGGAATCCCATCGCTCAGTGTCCTTTCCAGTATTTTCCCTGCCACGTGTTGCGGCGGACGAGCTCGGCGTCGATGGCGTTGAGCACTTCCCACTTGCGCAGGCTCCACATCGGCCCGATCAGGAGATCCCGGGGCGCGTCGCCGGTCAGCCGGTGCACGATCATCTCCGGCGGCAGGATCTCCAGCGTGTCGACGACCAGCTTGACGTACTCGTCCATCTCCAGGAAGCGCACGAGCCCTTCCTTCCACTGGCGCACCATCGGGGTTTTGCGCATCAGGTGCAGCAGGTGGATCTTGATGCCCTGCACGTCCATGCGCGCCACTTGCCGGGCGGTCTCCATCATCATGTCGTGCGTTTCCCCCGGCAGGCCGTAGATGATGTGGGCGCAGACGCGGATGTTGTGCTTCCGCAGGCGCTCCACCGCGTCGACGAAGCAGGCGGTATCGTGCGCCCGGTTGATCAGCCGCGCCGTCTCCTCGTGCACCGTCTGCAGCCCCATCTCCAGCCACAGGTACGTCCGTTCGTTCAGCTCGGCGAGGTATTCCACCACGTCGTCGGGCAGGCAGTCGGGCCGCGTGGCGATGGACAGGCCGACCACGCCGGGCTGCTCGAGGATCACTTCGTAGTACTGCTTCAGGACGGGCAGCGGCGCGTACGTGTTGGTGAACGCCTGAAAATAGCCGATGTATTTGGCCTGGGGCCATTTTTTGTGCTGCCGGTCGCGCACTTTGTTGAACTGCGTCACCAGGTCGTCCCGCCGGTCGCCGGCGAAATCGCCGGAGCCGCGGGCGCTGCAGAACGTGCACCCGCCGGTGGCGATCGTCCCGTCCCGGTTCGGACAGGTGAAGCCCGCGTCCAGCATCACCTTGAACACCTTGGTGCCGAACACCCGGCGCATTTCGTAGTTCCAGGAGTGGAACCGCTTGTCTCCCCACAGCCGGGGCGTCCCGGTTGCCGGCGCGGGATGGACGCCGGTTCCGGAATGGCCGGGTTGAACCGCGGGCCGGGCGTCCGGTTGGGCCGCCGGTTGCGCGCACGCCGCCCGAACGTCCGGTTGAATTTCCTGTTGTACGCTTGCTTGTCCCTGGATCATCGGGAATCTCCCCGTTTCCCGCCGCGTTCGGCCGCGGCGTCAACAAGTATTGTACCGGATGAGCCGGCGTCCGGCAATTTGCCCGTCCGCCGCGGCGGAGCCGGACGGCTTTACAATCCATGCCGCTTTGGGCAAAATAGGTTCGGCAAACAACCGGCCCGTACCGACCCCCGCATCCCGGCGGGACGGGGATTGGCAAGGGCCGTCACAAACGCGGGAGGAGCGGACATGCGGCTCAGGGGAAGAAAAAACGCGCGGGAAGAGCTGGAGCGCCAGACGGATCTGGTGGTGCTCGAACCGCAGCGGTGGCGGGGCCGGTGGCGCGAATTTTTCGGCAACGACCGCCCGATCCACCTGGAAATCGGCATGGGCAAGGGCAAGTTCATCAGCGAAATGTGCGTGCGCCATCCGGACATCAACTTCATCGGCCTGGACATCTACGACGAGCTGCTCAGGCGCTGCAGCGTGAAGATCCGGGCGCTCCGGGAAGCCGGCGCCGTGGACAACGTGGCGCTGGTGCGCGGCAACGCCGAATATTTGGAAATGATGTTTGCCGACGGTGAACTGGAGCGCATCTATCTCAATTTCAGCGATCCGTGGCCGAAGAAAAAACACGCCAAGCGCAGGCTCACCCACCCCCGTTTTCTGCTCAAATACAAGCGCGTGCTGGGGCCCAGGGGCGAAATCCATTTCAAGACCGACTCCGCGCTGCTGTTCGAGTATTCCCTCAACAGCTTCGCCGACGTCGGCATCCGGATGCGCAACATCACCCTGGATCTGCACCGCGACGGCATCCGGGAGGATCTGGTGATGACCGAATACGAGATGCGTTTCGTCGGTCTGGGCCAGCCGATTTACCGGCTGGAGGCGGTCGTCGGCGAGGAGGCGCTGCGGGCGCACGAGGAGGAGGTCGGGCGCCGGCTGGCCGAAGCCCTGAAACGCGGGGGCGCCAAGGAACCTCCGCCGCGCATGGACTGAAAAGCCGGAAGCCCGGCCGTCTCCATCGATTTTTGTTTGGTCGGACGGGCGGATGGGCAAACTGATGGGGACGGCGGGCAAATCCGGAAAATGAAACTTGGCGCCGCCCTGATTCGTTCATTTTATGCGGGCAGCTTTTTTTGGATTGATATCGAGCGAGGTGAGGGAGAAACCGGAACAGGCGGGAAACGGGACAGCCAGGATTCGCAAAAAGCCGGGTGCGGATAAGTGCGGATTGGCAAGTACGGATTGTACAAAAAGAGATACAGAGCGAATAAGAGACAGAAAGGCAAAAGAGAGACGGAGAAAACAGGGGTATTTGGATAGGGGGAAAACCATATATGTGGGACGTTTTGTTTCTGGTCGCCCAGGCTTATTTGGCCGTGATCGGCTTATACCAGTTTTCCCTGTCACTGTTCGGACTCGTCCGTAAACGGAAAACCGTCAGCCATCCTCCCCAGAAATCCTTTGCCGTCCTGGTGGCGGCGCACAACGAGGAAGCCGTTATCGGGGCGCTCGTGGAAAATCTGCTGAAGCTCAACTACCCGCGGGAGCTTTACGACATTTTCGTCATCTGCGACAACTGCACCGACCGGACCGCCGACATCGTGCGCGGCTACCCCGGCGTATACGCGATGGAACGGCGCAACCCGCACCAGCGCGGCAAGGGCTACGCCATCGAATGGATGCTGAAGCAGCTGTGGAACATGCCGCGCAGCTACGACGCGGTGGTCATGTTTGACGCCGACAACCTGGTGGACCCCGATTTTCTGCAGCACATGAACAACGACCTGTGCGAGGGCCACAAGGTGATCCAGGGCTATCTCGACACGAAAAATCCCCACGATTCCTGGATCACCGCCGCCTACGGCATCACCTACTGGTTCTGCAACCGGATGTGGCAGCTGCCCCGCAAACAGCTGGGCATGGCCAATTTCCTCGGCGGCACCGGCATGTGCTTTGACGCCGCGCTGCTGAAGGAAATGGGCTGGGGCGCCACGAGCCTGGTGGAGGACCTGGAATTTTCGGTGCGCTGCATCCGCCGCGGCATCAATCCCGTGCTGAACTACGAAGCGAAGGTGTACGACGAGAAGCCGCTCACCCTCATGGCTTCCGCCCGTCAGCGCCTGCGCTGGATGCAGGGGCACTTCACCGTCGCCCGGCGATACTTTTTCTCCCTGCTCTGGAGCGGCCTGAAGGAGCGCAGCGCGGCCAAGCTGGACACGGCGATCTATACGATTACCGTCTACCACGTGCTGCTCGGGGCGCTGCTCACCTGCATCCTGTGGGTCGACCAGCTGCGGCCGGAGCCGGCGCTGGATTCCCTGTACGCCCATCTGCCCTGGTGGGTGACGTCGCTGGTCATCTTCCTCTCCTGCGCCCAGTTTCCCGTCGCCATGGCCCTGGAAGGGGTCCGGTCGTGGAAAATGTATGCCATGCTGCTTCTGTTCCCGGTGTTTCTGCTGACCTGGTGGCCCATCACGATCTACGCCTTTTTCACGCAGAACAACCGGACGTGGAGCCACACCCGCCATACGCGGGTGCTCAGGCTTGAGGAGCTGCGTGGCAAGCAGGCTTGAGGCGCTTGACAGAAGACCCATCCGGGGTGCTTGACAGTTTGGCCGCTCTGTAGTATATTGTTTTGGCAATTGTACACAAGCAAATGCGCGCACAAAGCAGAAGCGCCCGCTTCTCACCTGCCCGGCCGCGGCCGGCTGGTTCGCGTCGCGAAGGATTCCGGTCTGGCGGAAGGGTCTGCGCCCTGCCGGCAGCCGGCATTGCGGTAGCAGCGGAATGCGGGTCTTTGCGGCCCGCATTTTTGTTTGGGATGCGGGAAGCGCAGGCGGGGCCAAACACACGCGGAGGTGGCAAAAGATAGTCCGGGAGCATCAAATCAATGAGGAAATCCGGGCCAAGGAAGTCCGGCTCATCGGGGTGAACGGCGAGCAGATCGGCATCAAGCCGTTCCGGGAAGCGCTGCAGATGGCCATGGACGCCAATCTCGACCTGGTCAACGTGGCGCCCCATGCGAAGCCGCCCGTTTGCCGGATCATGGATTACGGGAAATACCGTTACGAGCAGCAGAAGAAAGAACGGGAAGCCCGGAAAAACCAAAAGATCGTCGACGTGAAGGAAATTTGGTTTCGCGCCAGCATCGAGGAGCATGACTTCCAGACGAAGCTGCGCAACGTGCAGAAGTTTCTTCGCGAAGGCGACAAGGTGAAATGCTCCGTGCGTTTTCGCGGCCGCGAAATCACCCACGCCAACATCGGGCAGAGGATCCTGGAACGCGTCGCCGCGGAGTCGGCCGACCTTTGCGTGGTCGAGCGCCCGCCGAAGCTGGAAGGCCGCAGCATGATCATGATCCTGGCACCCAAAAACCACTGATTGGAGGACCAGCCCATGCCCAAAATGAAGACCCTTAGCGCCCTCAAGGGCCGCTTTAAATTGACCGGAACCGGCAAGGTGAAGCGCAACCGTTCGGGACGCAACCACCTGCTGGAGCACAAGTCCGGCCGCAGAAAGCGCGCCTTGGCGACGCAGCCGCTCATGTCCAAGGGGGACGTGCGCCGCCTGCGGCAGCAGTTGAAAAATCTGAAATGATTTTTTTTGGATAGGAGGGAGTTTCGATGGCAAGAGTCAAGGGCGGTTATGTGACGCGCCGCCGTCGCAATAGAATCCTGAAGCTTGCCAAAGGCTACTGGGGAGCCAAGCACCGCCTGTTCAAGAAGGCGAAGGAACAGGTCATGCGGTCGTGGATGTACGCCTACCGGGACCGCCGGCAAAGAAAACGCGACTTCCGCCGGCTGTGGATCGTGCGCATCAACGCGGCCGCCCGGCAGAACGGCCTGTCCTACAGCAAGCTGATGCACGGGCTGAAGCTCGCCGGCATCGAAATCAACCGCAAGATGCTGGCCGATCTGGCGGTCAACGACATCAACGCCTTCAACACCCTGGCCGCCGCCGCGAAACGGAAAATCGAAGCCTGAAATTGACCGGTTGCGCCCGGCCGTCCGTTCGCCGGGCATCGAAGCGCCGTCCATCCGCCGCGTGCATTCGTGCACGCCGGCGAATGGACGGCCTTGTTTTTTGTGCGGGATCGTGTTTTGTACGGGACCGTGTTCGGCGGGTGTACAAGCGGGCGCGTTTCCTCCCGCATATATTGCAGGGATCTTCCGACGAGAGGAGGAATGGGGCATGTCCCGCGTCACCCGTTCGGAAGCCCGCAGACTGATCGGGAAGCGGATCTACGCGCTGCGCAAGGACGGCACGGTGGTGTCCGGCAAGCTGGCAGCCGTCAAGGGAGACAAGCTTTATGTGCGGGCCGCATCCGGCCAAAAGGCGCACGTCAGCGCCCTCGTCCCGTTGGTGCTGTTCGACCTTCTGGCGATCGGCACCTCGCCCTTCACGTTCGGCTTCCCGTACGGCTTTTACGGCTACGACGGTTTCGATTCGTTCTGGTGGTGGTGACCGCTTGCGGGCGGCGCCGGACCGCCGGAGCCGCCGGCTGACGGCCGCGCGTGCCGGGTTCGCGTGACGGGTGCGCGTGCCGCCGGACCGCCGCGGGTTCATTGCCGCGGGGTTCGCCGCCCGGCGGTCCCGCCCGCCGCGTGTGCCGCCGGTCTGCCGATCCGGCGCCCCGCCGGCCGCATATGCAAAAACAGGCCAGCCTCTGGCCTGATTTACATAAAAAGCGGCTTGTACATTTCCACGACCCGCAGCGACGACACGCGCCGGACCGGCCAGTACCCGAGCCGGTGGTAAAACCGCAGGGCGGGCGCGTTTCGCACGTCCACAAACAGGCGGATATCACGGCATCCTTTCTCAAGGCCGTAAGCTTCCGCCCGCCGCATGAGCGCGCCGCCCCAGCCCCGGCTCCGCTCGGCCGGATCCACCGCCAGCAGGTCGACAAACAGCGTGGCGCCCCGCGTTTCCAGATGCACGAAGCCGGCCACCGGCAGCCGCAGGCTGACGGCGACAAAGGTGGCGCCCCGGGCCAGGCGGGCGGCCAGGTCCCGGCGCAGCCGGGCGGGAGCCGGAGCCGGCAGGGAAGAACGGGGAACCAATTCGTCGCGGACCAGTCTGAAGATGGCGGGATGATCCCGCGGCGTCCCGGGGCGGATCATGCCAATTTTTTTCCTCCGGTATTGAATGATTACGGATGCTTCATTGTATAATTTGGGGAAGGCAAAGGTGAGCCCGGTCCGGTTGCGATGGGGCCGAGGTTCGGTTCGCGGGCGAAACCTGACGGACATTCAGTCCGTTGGAACGCCGAAATCGGGCCTCCGGAAATCCTAACGGACATGTGTTCCGTTACAGCGTGCCCGGGCCCGGGTGGAAACGGTTGCAAACGTTCGGATCGCTTTCCTACGGACCATATGTCCGTTGTTTTTCGAAAAACCGCTATTCGCCGCTTCTAACGGACTCAATGTCCGTATGGAAACGGCTGCGTGAAAGCCGACCGGCAGCCGACTCAATGTCCGTAAGCCGCCAAGCCGCCGGCGGAACGCAGGCCGCCCGGTCGCCGCCATTGTCACGGAACCTTGACACTTGTCCGGGACATATTGACTTGCGCCGCGGAGAAGCATATAATTGTAGCCAATCACATGACCGACAACCGCGATGATGAGGAAGAGGCGTGAGGGCTCTTTTGTCCAGAGAGCGTCGGGCAGGTGGAAGCGACGCCAAAATCCCTGTACGCCGGGTCCCCTCGGAGCCGTTCTTCCGAACCGCCGATGCGTGCCGATGCGGCCCGCGGGTCTGAACGCGGAACCGGCCGGCAAGGCACGGGCCGGCGCAGTAGGGGGAAACGCGTGGCGCCCGTTAACGCGCCGCAGGTGATGCGCCCTGGCGGACGGACCGGGGCCGAAGCGACCGGCCGCCGGGAAACGGCCGGCAGCCGGGAAGCGACCGGAATCCGGAAGGATCGTTCCATCCATGGCCGCACCTGCCGAGGCCGCATTCGCGAGGATGCGGTGAATCCGGGTGGTACCGCGGAAGCGACAGCCTTTCGCCCCGATGGCAACCGTGCATCGGGGGAAAGGCTTTTTTGTTGCGCATCCGGCGCACGCCCCGCGCACGGCGCGAACACGCACGGAAGCGGAAGCTGAAAGGAGGAATTGTCCATGAGCGTGCAGCAAGCTTCGCAGGCTCAAGCGCAAGCGCAACCGCAACGGTCGAAAGCAGAGCTCATCGAGAAGTGGAGCAAGCCCGAGGTGATCACGGGCTCGGAAATGCTGCTCCGCAGCCTCGTTCTGGAGGGGGTTGACACCGTATTCGGCTATCCGGGTGGCGCGGTCCTGTACATTTACGACGCCATGTACGGATTTTCCGATTTCCATCATCTGCTCACCCGGCACGAACAGGGCGCCATCCACGCCGCCGACGGATACGCCCGGTCCACCGGCAAGGTCGGCGTCGTCATCGCCACCTCCGGCCCGGGGGCCACGAACCTGGTGACGGGCATCGCGACCGCCCACATGGACTCCACGCCGCTGGTCATCATCACGGGCAACGTGGTGCAGCAGGCCATCGGCACGGACGCCTTCCAGGAGGCGGACATCGTCGGCATCACCATGCCGATCACCAAGCACAGCTATCTGGTGCGGAAAGCCGAGGACCTGCCGCGCATCATCCGCGAGGCGTTCCACATCGCCAACACGGGGCGCAAGGGTCCGGTGCTCATCGACATCCCGAAGGATGTGTCGGCGGCGAAGGGCCTGTTCCAGCCGGTCAAGGAAGTGAAGCTGCGGGGCTACAACCCGACCGTCGTGCCCAACCGGCTGCAGATCGAGAAGCTCCTGGACGCCATCGAGAAGGCCGAACGGCCGGTGATCCTCGCCGGCGGCGGCGTCATCTATTCGGGTGCCCACGAAGAGCTGTATGAATTCGTCACCCGCACGGGCATTCCGATCACGACGACGCTGCTGGGACTCGGCGGATTCCCGAGCGGCCACGAGCTGCACATGGGCATGCCGGGCATGCACGGCACCTACGCGGCGAACAAAGCCCTGCAAAACGCCGACCTCATCATCAACATCGGCGCCCGGTTTGACGACCGCGTCACGATGCGGGTGGACGGTTTCGCGCCGCACGCGAAAATCGCCCACGCCGACATCGACCCGGCGGAAATCGGCAAGAACGTGGCCACCGACATTCCCATCGTCGGCGACGCCAAGCTCGTGCTCCAGGCCCTGCTGCCCGAAGTGAGAAGCAATCCGAAGGTGGAAGCCTGGAGGCAGCAGATCAAAAAGTGGCAACAGGAGCATCCGCTCACCTACAAGGATTCCGATCTCGTGCTGAAGCCCCAGTGGGTCATTTCCATGATCTACGAAACGACCAAAGGCGACGCCATCGTCACCTCCGATGTGGGGCAGCACCAGATGTGGGCGGCTCAGTATTACAAATTCAACAAGCCGCGCTCCTGGATCTCCTCCGGCGGGCTCGGCACGATGGGCTTCGGGCTGCCTTCCGCCATCGGCGCGCAGATCGGCAACCCGGACCGCCTGGTGGTCTCCATCAACGGCGACGGCGGCATCCAGATGTGCGCCCAGGAGCTGGCCGTCTGCGCCATCCACAACATTCCGGTCAAGGTGGCCATCATCAACAACCAGGTGCTCGGCATGGTGCGGCAGTGGCAGGAAATCATCTATGACGAGCGCTACAGCCACATCGACCTGGCGGGCAGCCCGGACTTCGTCAAGCTGGCCGAAGCGTACGGCGTGAAAGGATTCCGCGCGACGAACAAGGAAGAAGCCCGCCGCGCCTGGGAAGCCGCCCTTGCGCATCCGGGACCGGCGGTGGTGGATTTCGTCGTGCCAAAGGAAGAAAACGTCTATCCGATGGTGACGCAGGGTAGAACGATCGACGAAATGATTTTGGGGGATGAAGAATGAACCGCAGATGCACCCTCGCCATCCTCGTCAATGATCAACCAGGGGTTCTGCAACGCGTCGCCGGCCTGTTCGGGCGCCGCGGGTTCAACATCTCGAGCATCACCGTCGGCGCTTCCGAGGAACCGGGGCTTTCGCGCATGGTCATCGAAACCGAAGGCGACAAGCGCACGCTGGAACAAATCCAGAAGCAGCTCAACAAGCTGATCGACGTAATCAAGGTGGTCGAAGTCAGCGCCCAGCCGATGGTGTCGCGGGAACTCGGACTGATCAAGGTCAACGCCGAGCCGTCGGTCCGCCCCGAAATTTTCGGCCTCGTGGATACGTTCCGCGCTTCGGTGGTGGACGTCAGCCCGCACTCGCTGATCATCCAGGTGGTGGGCACCTCGGAAAAAGTTGACGCCATGATCGAACTGCTCAAACCTTACGGCATCCGCGAGCTGACCCGGACCGGGGTCACCGCCATGGTGCGGGGTTGACCGGGATTACAGGAGCATACGGACGGTGCCGGAACGCCTGCGGAGCAATGCAGCACGGCATGCGAAGCGGTACCGGGAGACATGCGGAGCGGTGCCGGGGTCAGCCGGAAACGGCGATCGCCAGCCAAGCCGCTGTCCGGAGAGGCGGGCGGCCTGCGCATCCCGAGCGGTTGCGGGGCCGGCCGCCGTCTCCGGTATAATAGCGATAAGCCCAATGGGGGACATACCAAAGGAGGAGACAGATCTACATGGCAGTCAAACTGTATTATGACAAGGACGCCGACTTGGGCATCCTGCAAGGCAAAACCATCGCCGTGATCGGTTACGGCAGCCAGGGCCACGCACAGGCCCAGAACCTGCGCGACAGCGGCCTGTCCGTCATCATCGGCGTGCGTCCCGGCAAATCGGCGGACGCGGCGCGCAATGACGGCTTTGAAGTGCTTTCCGTCGGCGAAGCGGTGCGCCGGGCCGACATCGTGCAAATCCTGATGCCGGACGAAACCCAACCCTCCGTCTACAAAAACGAAATCGAGCCGAATCTGAAACAGGGCGCCGCGCTCATGTTTTCCCACGGCTTCAACATCCACTTCGGGCAGATCGTGCCGCCCGCCCACGCCGACGTGCTGCTCGTCGCGCCCAAGTCCCCGGGGCATCTGGTCCGGCGCACCTACGTGGAAGGCTTCGGCGTGCCCGGGCTGATCGCCGTCCATCAGAACGCCACGGGCAAGGCCTTTGAAATCGGCCTCGCGTACGCCAAGGGCATCGGCTGCACCCGCGCCGGCGTCATCGAGACCACCTTCCGGGAAGAAACGGAAACCGACCTGTTCGGCGAGCAGGCGGTCCTGTGCGGCGGCATCAGCGCGCTGATCAAGGCCGGCTTCGAAACGCTGGTGGAAGCGGGCTACGCGCCGGAGATGGCGTATTTCGAATGCCTCCACGAGACGAAGCTGATCGTCGACCTGATCTACGAAGGCGGCCTTGCGGCCATGCGCAACTCCATCTCCAACACCGCCGAATACGGCGACTATGTCACCGGGCCGCGCATCATCACCGAGGAAACGAAAAAAGAAATGAAGCGGGTTTTGGAAGATATCCAATCGGGCAAATTCGCCCGCGAATTCATCCTGGAAAACCAGGCCGGCCGCCCGGTGCTCACCGCCATGCGCCGCCGCGAAGCCGAGCACCCCATCGAAAAGGTCGGCGCCCAGCTGCGCGGCCTGATGCACTGGCTGAAAAAATGACGGCCTGCCGGCCGGATCACGGTTTTGGCATCGTGCATGTTCGCCGGACGTTCCCGGACGGGAGCGGTCCGGCGAAGTTTTTTTTTTGCGGCAGCAATTCTTCCCTGCCGAGGGAATGTGGTATAATGGCGGATATATGACGGGTTCATTCAGGAGGTGCGGGTTACGCCTGCCATGCGGAAAATTTACATCTTTGACACCACGTTGCGCGACGGGGAGCAATCTCCGGGGGTCAATCTCAACACCCAGGAAAAAGTGGAGATCGCCCTGCAGCTCGAAAGGCTCGGTGTGGACCGGATCGAGGCCGGTTTCCCGGCGGCGTCGCCCGGAGACCTGGCGGCCGTGAACGCCGTGGCCCGCGCCGTGAAGAACGCCACCATCGTCGGGCTTTCCCGCAGCGTCGAATCGGATATCGAAGCCGTGCGCGAGGCGCTCAAGGGTGCGGAGGACGCCTGCATCCACGTTTTTCTCGCCACGAGCCCGATCCATCGCCAATACAAACTGCGCATGACCAAGGAGCAGGTGCTGGAAACGGCGGAACGCGCCATCCGGTATGCCAAGCGGTATTTCAGCAAAGTGGAATTTTCCCCGGAAGACGCCGGACGGACGGAACTGGACTTCCTGTGCGAAGTGACGGCGATGGCCATCCGGGCGGGCGCCACCGTCGTCAACATTCCCGACACCGTCGGCTACATGACGCCGCAGGAGTTCGGGAACATTTTCAAGACGCTCAAGGAAAAAGTGCCCGGCATCGAAAAAATCCAGCTTTCCGCGCACTGCCACGACGACCTCGGCATGGCCGTCGCCAACTCGCTGGCGGCCATCCTGAACGGCGCCGACCAGATTGAAGGCACCATCAACGGCATCGGCGAGCGGGCGGGCAACACGGCCATCGAGGAAGTGGCCATGGCGCTGGAGACGCGCTTCGACTTCTTCCAGGCGAAGACAACCCTGAACCTGAAGGAAATCGCCAAGACGAGCCGCCTGGTCAGCAAGCTGACGGGCATGGTCGTGCCGCCCAACAAGGCGATCGTCGGCGCCAACGCCTTCGCCCACGAATCGGGCATCCACCAGGACGGCGTGCTGAAGGAGAAGCTGACCTACGAAATCATGTCCCCGGAAACCATCGGCCTCAAGGCAAGCCAGCTGGTGCTGGGCAAGCACTCCGGCCGCCACGCGTTCCGGGAGAAGCTGATCGACCTGGGCTACGAGAACCTCACCGAGGAACAGATCAACACTGCGTTTGCCAAGTTCAAGGAACTGGCCGACCGCAAGAAGACGGTGACGGACGAGGACATCCGGGCCCTCGTGGAAGAGAAGTTCGTCGAGGCGCCGGAAGTGTACGCCCTGGAGAAGATGTCCGTGACCTTCGACAGCGACGCCGGCCCCGCCGCGACCGTCCGCCTCAAGACGCCCGACGGGGTCAAGGAGACGAAGGCGTCGGGCAACGGTTCCGTGGACTCCATCTATAAGGCCATCGACGAGCTCACGGGCGAACAGGTCGAGCTGGAAAACTATTCGATCAAGGCGGTGACGGAAGGCCCCGACGCCCTCGGCGAAGTGCATGTCGTCCTGCGGCAGGGGGACTTCAGCGTGCAGGGCCGCGGAGTCAGCACCGACATCCTGGAGGCGAGCGCCCGCGCGTACATCCAGGCGCTGAACCGCCTGGCGGAAAAGCGCAAAATGCCCGCGCGCAGCCGCCGCGACAAGATCACGCTGATCTGACGATTCATCCGAACCGCGGATGGTGGAACGCCACAAGTCCAATCGTCCGGCCTTCGGACGAATTTTTTTGCGCGACAAGGAGGAACCGGATTTTCCATGAAATTGCCGATATTGCAGGTAGATCCGGACGATATCCCGGCGTATGCCCTGACCTGTGGCGATCCGTTCCGCGCCGCGCAGATCGCGGACAAGCTGGAAGGGGCGCGCGAGCTGGCTTTCGCCCGGGAGTACCGGACCTTTGTCGGGACCTATGACGGCGTCGAACTGGCGGTGGTCAGCCACGGGGTTGGTTCGGCGGGCGCGGCGGTCTGCTTCGAGGAGCTGGCGAAAGCCGGCGTGAAGACCATCGTCCGCGTCGGCACGGCAGGGTCGCTCGCGCCCGACCGGTATCCGTCGGGCAGCCTGATCGTCAGCACCGCCGCGGCCCGCGAAGAGGGGCTGACGAAGCAGCTGGTGCCGCCGGGATTTCCGGCCGTGGCGGACAGCGCCGTGACGGAAGCCCTGTACCGCGAAGCCAAAGCCCTGGGCGGAGGTCCCGTCGGCAAGGGCATCACGGTGACGCTGGACGCGTTTTACAGCGGCGTCCTGGAGCTGCCGCACAAGCAGTACGCGGCGGCGGGGGCGCTGGCGGTGGAAATGGAAATCGCCGCGCTGTACGTGGTGGCCGCCCTGCGCGGCATACGGGCGGGGGCGATCCTCGCCATTGACGGGGACGCCACGGGGGTGGACACGGAATACAACCCCCATCGCGACGTGGTCAGACAGGCGGTGGAACGCGAGATCCTCGCGGCTCTGCGGGCGCTTGCTTCCCTCGCCGGGGAGGAAACCGCATCGGCATAGCAACAAGGCGGCTTCGGCCGCGTGAAAGGCAATTTTTACGGATATCCTTGTTCGGAGGAGTGGGACGAAATGCCGGAAACCAAAAAAATCGCCGTAATCGCCGGGGACGGCATCGGCCCTGAGGTGGTGGCGGAAGCGATCAAGGTGCTGAAAAGGACCGAGGAGCTGTTCGGCTACCGGTTCGAGTTCGAACACGGGTTGTTCGGCGGCATCGCCATCGACGAGAAGGGAACGCCGCTGCCCGAAGACACGCTGCGGATGTGCCAGGCCGCCGACGCGGTGCTGCTCGGCGCCGTGGGCGGGCCGAAGTGGGACAACAACCCGAAGGAGCTGCGGCCGGAAACGGGGCTGCTCGGCATCCGCAAGGCGCTCGGGCTGTACGCCAACCTCCGTCCCGCCGTCGTGTTCGATTGCCTGATCGAAGCGTCCACGCTGAAGCCGGAGGTGCTGAGGGGCACCGACCTGATCGTCGTGCGCGAGCTGACGGGCGGCATCTACTTCGGGGAAAAATACCGCCGCGACACCGAAAACGGCCAGATCGCGGTGGACACGTGCGTGTACAGCGTGCCGGAGATCGAGCGCATCGTGCGCCGGGCCTTCGAGATCGCGCGCCAGCGCCGCAAGAAGCTCGCTTCCGTGGACAAGGCCAACGTGCTGGAGACGTCCCGGCTCTGGCGGGAGACGGTGAACCGCATCGCGCCGGAATATCCCGACGTCGAGCTGGAGCACGTGCTGGTCGACAACGCCGCGATGCAGCTCTTGCGCCGGCCGTCCAGCTTTGACGTGATCGTCACCGAGAACATGTTCGGCGACATTCTGAGCGACGAGGCGGCAATGCTCACCGGGTCCATCGGCATGCTGTCCTCCGCTTCCCTCGGGGAAGGCAGCCGCGGCCTGTACGAACCGGTGCACGGCTCCGCGCCGGACATCGCCGGCAAGGGGATTGCCAATCCCGTCGCCACGATCCTGTCTGTGGCGCTCATGCTCCGGCTGTCGTTCGGTTACCACGACGCGGCGGACGCGGTGGAGCGGGCCGTCCGCGAAGTGCTGGACGCCGGACACCGCACGGCCGACATCGCCACGGACAAAAGCAAAGCGGTTGGCACGAAGGAAATGGGCGATCTCATCATCGCCGCCATGCGGAACTGACCTTTCGCCGCGCCGGGCGGCGGATTCCTTTGGCCGGCATGCCCGCTTCCGGAACAGGATCCGCCGTTTCCGGCGCTTTTTCTTTTTCCAGTTGCGGCGTTCGGCAGGAATTTGGCCCTGACGGGAAGAATATTGTGAAATATCGCACCGTATACGGACGGGGGGAGGGAATGACGATGAGTTTTTGCTGCGGAGCCAGCATGATCGGCATGAAGGGAACGCTGAAGCACTACCGCACGCGGATTCACAACGTTCCCATACTGTTCTGTCCGGTCTGCCACCGGGTGGAAGTCCATTACCTGGTGGAGAGCGAATATGAAATTCTGGCGGAATACGCCCACGGAGACGGTGCGGCCGAGATCGACTTCCGCGACTATGTGGACGAATCGGACAAAGCCCTCCACGAAAACTGCATCAACCATGACAACGAGGACGACCTCCAGATCGTGCAAAACCAGATCGACATGGCGCTGGATCTGCTTTCGTTCGCAAAAGCGATCAATGACGAGGAATGGCAGGAGCAGCTGAAACGCCGTCTCGCCGTCCTGAGCAGAAGGCGAAGCAAGCTGCTGACGAGGCGGACGTAGGTTGTGCCGCGCTTCGGTGCGCGGCTTCCGCACGCGGTTTCGGCGCCATATTCAAGACCGTTCGGGATTTCCTCAAGCTCCGGCAGGACGCCGGAGCTTTGACGTTTTGGAAAACCATGGGCCTTCGACAGGAGCCGCATTCCAATCGACAGGTTCTCCGATTGACAGTGGACGAGCGGGGAACTATGATTAATGTAAAATTCGCTTCCTGGATTCGCCCCTCAATTCAAAGATTGGGGGTCTGTCACATGGACAAGCCGCAGGCTCGCAATTTTCCAGATTGCAAAGAGTTCGAAACGAACTTCGGCAACTGGACATGGGACCGGTTGAGCCGACTGTTTTGGAAATCCGCAGATGTCCCAAATGACGAGGTTGACGGCCGGCACACGACCAGGGCGCTCGTCCCCTCAATCGACCCATGGCTTGCCCGAAGGGAAGCCGCCGCATCGCTCTCCGCCGGTCCGTGCGAGGCGTCCGCAACGGAACCCCTTACTCCCGACACGTTTGAACCAAGCTACAGACCCGACCGTTTCGAGGAAGTGTTGCAGCAGCTGGACACCGGGGTCGCCATTGTGGACAGCCGGGGGGTGCTGCGATTTTTGAACGCGCAGATGGAGCGGTTTCTCGAAACGCCCCGCGAAGCCCTGATCGGCGCTCCCCTTAGCCGTTTATTTTTTCATCGCCAGGTGCCCCGGCTGGTACGCCGCATGCTGGTGCGGCTAATCCGCGAGATGAGGCGGAACAGCTGCTGCCGCATGGAATTCCAGACCGAATGCCGGTGTCTCCTGGTCGACGTCACCCGCGTCGAGGAGCTGGACGGCGATTATCTGGTCAGCGCGAAGGACGTATCGGACTTGAAGCTGATTGAGCAATCCGCGCTGCAGAACGACAAGCTGGCCATGCTCGGCAAGATCGCCGCCGCCATCGCCCACGAAATCCGCAATCCGCTCACGGCCATCCGCGGCTTCATTCAGCTCCTGACGCCTTATCTGGAAGAAAAAGGAAAAAAGGATTACGCCCGCATCATCATGTCCGAGATCGACCGGGCCAACCATATCATTTATGAATTTCTCAATTCGTCCAAGCCCTCCGAACCGACGAAACAGCCGGTCCGGGTCGAAAGCCTGCTGAAGGAATTCATTTTGCTGACGGAAAGCGAAGCGAACATGATGGGCTGCGAACTCACCTGCCACGTCTCCGACACGGACATGGTCGTGGACGTCGACGTCAAGCAGATCAAACAGGTGTTGCTGAACATTTTCCGGAACGCGCTGGACGCCATCCAGGCGGCGGACGACGGGCGCAAGGGAAGGATCGGGCTGGTCGCCCGCAGGGACAAGCGCCACGTGCTTGTTTCCATGCGGGATAACGGCAAGGGCATGGATCCGGGAACGATCAGCAGGATGTTCGATCCTTTTTTCACCACCAAAAAGGACGGCACCGGCATCGGTCTGTCGGTCAGCTACCGGATCATCCGCAACCACGGCGGCACCATCCGCGTCGACAGCGTGCCGGGGGAAGGAACGGAGTTCACCATTTGCCTGCCTTTGAATCAGCAGGCCGAGGGGAAAGCGGACGGCCGGACGGAAGAAGAATGCCCGGCCTGAAGCGGCGACGGTTCCCGCGAGCGGAAAACCGGCCTGCCGGAAAAATCCGGCGGGCTTTTTTTCTTGTACGCCCAGCATGGGCGTCATCTCTACGGTGAAAGTCCGGAATGGGGGCTGGCGAGCGCCTACCATTAGCCAAAGGCAAGGGTGCCTGCCGCGAGGCGGGATCTGAAGGAAGCCGGAGGCAAACGCACGGGC
>DATCLN010000051.1:0-8173 GCA_036563895.1 Paenibacillaceae bacterium | reverse complement strand
TACCGGCATATCAGGCACCCCCGCTTTCTGTACCATGTGATCCGCGACAAATCCGACATCTACCACGCGCTCAAGGCGTTCTTCCGGGCCCGGCCGGCGGAATGAGGCGCGAAGACGGCCCCCGCGGCGGACGCGGACGCGGGAGCATACAAACAAAGACTGTCGGGAAAGAATCCCGGCAGTCTTTTTCGGTTCATTTTTGCATGCGGCCCGGTTCGGACGCTGCGGTCCCGGCGGATCCGGCCGGTGCGAGAAAGGGCGAAGGCTCGCCCACGTGGTACACGTGCAGACGATGCAAGGCCCGCGTGCAGACGGTGTACAGAAGCCTCCGATCGCGTTCTTTTCCGTAGCGGTCGGCGGAACCGTTCCACACGAGCACGGCGTCGAATTCGATGCCCTTCGCCAAATACGAAGGAAGCACCGCCACGCCCCGCGGCAAGCCACCGGAAGCGCTCGTCAGAAGCGTCACCGGCACGCCCTCGGTGAGCCGCTCCTTGACCATGGCGGCGGCGTCGCCGCTTTCGCCCGCCGTCTTGGCGATTACGCCGATCATGCCGAAGCCTTCCTCCGCCAGCGCGCGGATGTCCGCCACGACCCGGTCGGCGAGCTCCGGAATGTCGCGGCACGCGATGACGCGGGGCGGCTCTCCGTCCCGGCGGAACGGCTCGATATCTGCCGCCGCCGCGGCGGGGAGGATGCCTTTCGTAAACTCCACGATCTGGCGGGTCGAGCGGTAGCTCGTTCCCAGCCGCAGCACCGCCGTCTCTTCCGCGGGAAACAGCCGGGTCCAGCCGCCGAATCCGTCCGCTTCTTCCGTCTGCGCGAAGATGGACTGGTTGAAATCGCCGAGCACGGTCATGCGGGCACGGGGAAAACGGCGGCGCAGATACGCGGCCTGGAAAGGCGAGTAGTCCTGGGCTTCGTCCACGAACACATGGCGGACGTCGCTTTCCGCCCCCCGGAAGCCTTCCGCGGAATCCAGCAGGTAAAGCAGCGGCGCCGCGTCCTCATGGTCGATTTCCTTGCGCGACAGCGTCTCTTCCGTGCGCCGCGCCATCCACTCGAAGCCGTCCGGCAGCCGGCCGTCCGGCGCGCAGGCGGCGAACAGGGAACGGTTGCGGAACAGCTCCAGATAGGTGGCGATGGGATCGAAAAACCGGAACGCCTTGACCGCGCGGATCAGGGGCGCCACCGCCTTTTCCGCCATCCGGCGCTTGAGCCGTTCCGCCATCCGCTCTTCCTCGCCGAGCTCGTCTTCGGGTGAGGACGAGGAGCGCCGTACTTCCACGAATACCCGCTGGATTTCCTCCTGGTCCGCCAGCTGCACCGCTTCCTCCACCCACGGCTCATCCAGCTGTTCCTCCAGCCAGTCGGCCAGTCTCCCGAGCAGATGCCGGCGCAGTTTCGCCATCCTTTCGCCCAGCCCGACGCCCGGCGGATCCGCGTGGAACACCGCCGCCATCTCGCTTTCGGAGACGATGGTCTCGCCGCGGAAGCGGATGCGGCGAAACCGCATGCCTTCCCGGCGGAGACGCTCCAGGTAGCGGTTCATCACCTCGAAAAAGTGTTCCGATCCCTTGTACCGGACGGCCCGCAGCCTGGCCTCGCCGTCCGGGCTGCCCGCCATGGCCGCCAGCTTCTCGGTCTGGGCGAACAGGTCCTCCACCTTCCAGCGGCGGCCGAGCCTGGCTTCGATCAGCTCGCTGAACGTCATCTGGCGCACGTTGGCTTCGCCCAGGTCCGGCAGCACCCGGGAAATGTATCCGCGGAACACCGTATTGGGCGTGAAAAACACGATCTGGTCCGGCCCGATGATCCCCCGGTACCGGTACAGGAGCCAGGCGATGCGTTGCAGGGCCGTGGACGTCTTCCCGCTGCCCGCCGCTCCCTGCACGACGATCAGGCGGTGGCGGTCGTCACGGATGATGCGGTTTTGCTCCTTCTGGATCGTGGCCACGATGCTTTTCATGGCGACGTCCGACTTCTCCGACAGCACCGCCTGCAAAATTTCGTCCCCGATCGTCGCGTCGGTGTCGAACACATGGATGAGCTTGCCGCCCCGGATGACAAACTGGCGCTTCAGCGTCATCTCGCCGCGCACGTCGCCTTCGGGCGTCCGGTAGGAAGCCGGCCCCGGCTCGTAATCGTAGAACATGCTGCAGATGGGCGCCCGCCAGTCGTAAATGTAGAACGAGCTTCCGTCGTCGGACACAAGCGACGCCTTGCCGATGTAGATTTTCCGCGTCTCCCCGTCGTCTTCCCCACGGAAATCGATCCGGGCGAAATAGGGATTGTCCAGCTGCTTCAGCAGGCGGTCGACGGCGGCGGAGGCCACCCGGTGGCTCCGTTCCCGTTCCGCCAGCACGTCGGCCTGCTGCTTGATGCTGCTCCACGTCTCGATGAGTTCCGAGGCGTCCGCGAAATTGAGGCGCACCTCGTCGAAAAATTCCTGCCGGAAGCCCACCACCTCGCCGCGCAGCTGCCCGAGCGCCTCCAGCTCCCGCTGCAGCCTGCGGTCGACCAGGGCCAGCACTTCCCCGAGGCGGCCTTCTTCCTCTACGCGAATCGCGTCCTGTTCCGTCACGCCAAACCCTCCCATAACGGCGCCCGCCCCCGCCGGGCGGCCGGCGCCGTCCGGTTCGCGCCGGGAAGGGGCTTCGCTCCCCATCCTTCGGTTCGAGCCACGGACGGAGCCTCAGCCCCGTTTTCTTCAATACATGCCGTCGCCGGAGCCAATGCTCCGTATCCCTTGTTGTATCATGTTCCAACAGGCCGCGCAAGCAACCGGACTACAGGGCGCTTGGCCAAAAAACGAACGCGCCGCCCTCCCTTTCCGCCCCCAGCCGGACCAGCCGTTCGGCCAGCTCCGTGCCGCCGACGGGATCGCCGTTCAAGCTTTCCATCGCCACCTTGCGCTGGCCCCGCTCGCGAATCAGGCACCGCGCCAGCTGCCGCACGCATTCGGCGCAGGCGTCCGCATCCGCCGCGATCCGGGGATCGATGGCCGCAAGATGCCTCCCGCTCGCCGCCGCCCACAGGAGGAACCGTCCGGACCCGAGCAGCAAATGATTGTCGGGCCTGCGGGCGAACCGGGCGGCCGCCGCGCCGCCTTCCGCGGGCCAGTCGATGGTCAGCCCGTAAGGGTTGGCCGGGTCGGCGGAGCTGACCACCACCGCGTCTTCCGGCAGGGCGGATGCATCGCCGCCGAAATCGGGCTCGGCCAGGCGCGCCGCGGTTTCCTTTTCGGCAAACTGCAAGGCCTGGGCGCCGCGGACCAGGAGTCCCCGCGTGACCAGCCCGAGCTCTTCCAGGCGGGACAGCGCGGCATAATGGACTTCCCAGTCGAAGGGGGAATACGCCTGCGCCAGTGCCCGCGTGAGCACCCCGCCAAGCCGCAGGAGATGTTTCGTCCAGCCCAGCACGGCGTGCTCCGCAGAGACCTCGGCGGCGCGCGGCCCGGCCAGGTCGGCGACGGCGTACCAGCGGCCGAGCCCGGAGCGGAACTTGCCCCGCTCGAAAGCGGCCTTCCTCTTCCCGTGCAGCCGCAGGGGCGCGAACTGGTCGTTGGCGGCGAGGCCCTGCCAGACGAGATCGAGAAGCTTGCCGAGCAGTTCCAACGGCGCCTCGCCGGTTTCCGCCGCGAGGGTGGAAAGAAAACCGGCGCCCTTCGTCCGCAGCCGTTCGTAAAGCTCCGGGTGTTTCGGGACCGCATCGTCCCCGGGAACAAACGGCGCGTACAGCTCGGCGGCGTCCGGCCGGAAAAAGGCCACCTTCCCTTCCGTGGCCCCTTCTTCCTTCCGGCCGATCCAGAACAGTTCCCCCGACGCGCACAACAGGTCCAGATCCTCCCGGCGGTAGCCGGCCACCCTCGAGGGCAGCACGAAGGTTTCCCACCAGGACACCGGCAGAAACAGCCCCTGCAGCCGCGTCAGCGCTTCGAGCACCCCTTCCGGGCCGCGCAGCCGGCGGGCGGGTTCCAGGTGGTGGCTGATTTGAAGGAGCCGGACGAAACGCTCCGCCTCCGCCCGGCGATCACGGCCGGCCGCGCCTTCGCGGCCGCCCGGCCCTTCCAGCGCTTCCGGCCCGAACACCTTGGCGGCCAGTTCCCGGCTGACGCTTGCCAGCCGTTCGCTCAGCTCCCGCGTCAGGGCGTCGGATTCGTACACCGCCACATTGAGGAAATCGTAGAAAAACTGCGCGGCCAGCGGCGACGGGCGGCTGCAAGGAACCATTTTCCATTCGATCGCGCCGCGCTCGACAAGCCGCAGAACCCGCCGCACGCGCCTTCCGTCGAGAATCCGCTCCACGCAGTCCCTCAGCGTTTCCCTGACCAGGGGGAACGCCGTCCCGTGCGACAGGGCGTCCCGGAGCAGTTCTTCGCTGCGCACCCGCTTCAGCCACGCGGGGACGCGGCGGAACCCGCGGGAGAGGAGCAGCGACGTTTCCGCCAGCTGCCGGAACCGGGCGGCGAACATGGGCGACGTCGGGACGGCTTCCACCAGCAGCCGCTCCACCGTCTCCGAGTTGACGCCCTGCAGATGATCCAGAACCGCCGGGTCCCACACGCGGAAAATGAGCTCGATGCCGTTGTCCTTGGCCGTCGACTGGAATTCATGGGGGTAAACCCGCTCCAGATGATGGCGCAGCGCCAGCAGCCAGGTGCGGTTGAACCGGCGGCCGAACCAGCTGTGGATGACCAGATGCGTCAGCCCCGATTCGTCCCGGTACCACTCCGCCACGATCCGCCGGTGCGTCGGCCAGGCGGACGCGGCCGTCTGCGACCGGATCAGTTCCAGGAGGCTCTCCGCCGCTTCCGGCGTGAAATGGTATTGTTTCGTAAGCAGCTTCACGGCCCCGTCCGCGTCGCCAGCCCGCAGCAGGCGTTCCAGCCGGTCGTTCAGGCGGCCGACCTCCAGGCCGAGGGCAAAGCCGCGCCCCAGCCCTTCCGCCCGCCAGAACGGGATCTCCCCGTAGGCGGCGGGGGATTCCGTCACTTCCACGCGGTCCGGCCGTATCGCCCGAATGCGCCAGTTCGCGGTGCCCAGCTGGAACACGTCGCCGACCCGCGATTCGAACACGAACTCCTCGTCGAGCTCGCCCAGATGGATGCCGGTTTCCGCGTGGTACACGGGAAAATCGGTGCTCTGGGGAATCGTGCCCGCGCCTGTGACCGCCGCCATGACGGCGCCCGGCAGCGCCGCCAGACGGCCGCTTTCGGGATCCCGGCGGACGAGCGGCTTCACAAACGGATAATCGCCGGCCAGCATATCCACAAGCTCGTCAAAGCGTTCGCGCGGAAAACCGTGAAAGGCGTCGCTGCGGCAAATCATCCGGTACAGCCCGTCCGGATCCCGCTCTCCTTCCGCCGCGGCGGCCACGATCTGCTGGGCGAGCACGGCCGCCAGATGGGGGGGCGGCTTGATCCGCTCCGTCTCCTTGCGGCCGATCCGCTCGGCCAACACCGCCGCCTCCGGCAGGAGCCCGCGGGTGCGGACGATGATCGTACCCCTGCTGACGCCGCCCACCGCATGACCGGAACGCCCGAACCGCTGGATGCCCGAGGCGGCGGTGACCGGCGAATCGATCTGCAGCACGCGCTCCACAGCGCCGATATCGATGCCCAGCTCCAGCGACGACGTCGCCACCAGGCACCGCAGCTTCCCCTCCCGCAGCAGCGCTTCCGTCTCCAGGCGCCGCTCCCGCGACACGCTGCCATGGTGGCTGCGGCAAAACCCTTCGCCGCGGGCTTCGTTCAGGCGGGCGGCAAGCCGCTCGCACAGCCTCCGGTTGTTGACAAACACGAGGGTCGTACCCCGGTCCGGGACATGCCGCAAAATTTCCTCCACCAGGGGCGTCCAGACATCGGTCTTTCCCTTTTGCGCCAGCATCCCGTAAGGCGGCACGGTTACGGTCACTTCCAGCGCGCGTTCCATGGGGCTTTCCACGATCGCCACCGGCCGCGGCCTGTACCGTCCGTCCTCCCTTTCCTCCCAGCCGCCGAGAAAACGCGCCACACGCCGCACCGGGTTGACCGTGGCGGACACGCCGATGCGCTGGGGCGGATGTCCGCAAAGTTCGGCCAGCCGCTCCAGCGTGACGGAAAAATGCGCGCCGCGTTCGCCCGCCGCCAGGTCGTGGATTTCATCCGCCACCACATGCCGGACCGTGCGCAGGATGTCCCTCGCCTTGCGGGAGGTCAGCAGGATGAACAGCGACTCCGGCGTCGTCACCAGCACGTCGGGGGGCTTGCGCACCATGGACGCCCTCTCGCTGTGCGTCGTGTCCCCCGTCCGCACGGCCACGGATACTTCCGGCCACGGCACCCCCATGCGTTCCGCCGCGGCCCGCCACTCATCCCGAAAATCGAACAGATGCCGCCGGATGTCGTTGTTCAGCGCCTTGAGCGGCGTCACGTACAGAATGCGCACGCCGCGTTCCGCCGCTTCCCGGCCGCCTTGCAGCTTCTCCCGGATCAGCCGGTCCAGCAGGGGCAGCAGGGCGGCAAGCGTCTTCCCCGAGCCGGTGGGCGCGGCCACGAGGGTATGCGCCCCTTCGGCGATCAAAGGCCAGGCCCTCTTTTGCACGTCCGTGGGTTCCCCGAACCTCTCCGCGAACCAGGCCGACAGCACGGGATGAAACCGGTGCGGCATCAGGGTTTCCTCTCCTTTCCATGCCCATATTATAGCAGAGCGAACCGCCGCCCCGAAGCCGCGTCCATCATCCCGCTTCGTCCGGCCCCGCTCGCCGCGGGCGGTCCGGCAGCGCCCGTCCCCCTGCGGTCCGGCCCTGCCCGTCCCGCTCCGGCCCGCCCGCGTTCATCCCGAATCGGCCCGGTTCGGCCCCGCATACACATAGGGTGTAAAGCAAAAAACGGGGGGCCTGCGGCATGGCGTCCAACGAAGAGCTCCGCAAGCTGGAAGAAGCCATCGGCCAGATCATGGAAATCGCCAGGGGCTTCGGCCTCGATTTTTTCCCGATGCGCTACGAGATCTGTCCCGCGGACATCCTGTACACCTTCGGCGCGTACGGCATGCCCACGCGGTTCAGCCACTGGAGCTTCGGCAAGGCGTTCCACCGGCTGAAGCTGCAGTACGACCTCGGGCTGAGCAAAATCTACGAGCTTGTCATCAACTCCGATCCCTGCTACGCGTTTCTCCTTGAGGGTAATTCCCTTGTCCAGAACAAGCTGATCGTCGCCCACGTGCTGGCCCACAGCGACTTCTTCAAGAACAACGTCCGCTTCTCGCGGACGAACCGGAACATGGTGGAGAGCATGGCGGCCACCGCCGAACGCATCCGGCAATACGAAATCGCCCACGGAGCGGAAAAGGTGGAGACATTCCTCGACGCCGCCATGTCCATCCAGGAGCACATCGATCCCTCCCTGATCCAGCCGGGCGGTCTGGACAAAAAACGCCGCATGGAACTGAAATGCAAACAGGAGAAGGAACGGCGCGCCCCGGCTCCCCCCGGGCCCTACGACGACCTGTGGAAGCTGGACCCGGAATGGAAGGAATGCGGGGAAGGCGGCCCGGGCGGTTCCGGACAGACCGCCGGGAAGGAGCCGCCCGCGGGATCGGGTGCCGCCGGCGCCCAGGCCGGAACTTCCGCGGGAGCCTCCGCGGGTGCTTCCGCCGCTTCAGCCGGTGCCCCTTCCGGTGCCTCCGCCGGCGCCCCCGCCGGAACCCCCGTCGGAACCCCCGCCGGCGCCCGGCGGGAAGCGGCGCCCTTCCCCCCGGAGCCGGAAAAGGACCTGGTCTGGTTCATCCAGGAATACTCCCCGGCCCTCGACGACTGGCAGCGGGACATCATGTCCATGCTCCGCGCGGAAATGCTGTATTTCTGGCCGCAGCTGGAGACGAAAATCATGAACGAAGGCTGGGCCACCTACTGGCACCAGCGGATCATGCGCGAACTGCCCCTTGACCCCGACGAGGCCATCGAATACGCCAAGCTCCACGCCTCCGTGGTGCAGCCTTACCGCCACACCGTCAACCCATATCTGCTCGGCCTGAAAATCTTTGAGGACATCGAAAAACGCCACGGCGAAAGCGCGCTGTTCGAAGTCCGCGAGCTCGAATCCGACATGTCGTTCCTGCGCAATTACCTCACCCGCGAGCTGACGGAAGAGCTCGACCTGTACGTGTTCGGGAAAGAGGGGACGGAATGGAAA
>DATCLN010000050.1:0-3314 GCA_036563895.1 Paenibacillaceae bacterium | reverse complement strand
GGCGAGGAAGTGGAGGGGTTCAAGCCGTCGGACCTGCAGGAGATGCAAAACGAGTTCGAAGAGGAGGGCATGTCCGGCATCGACCCGCGCTACGTCATCAACCGCATCTCCAGCGCGCTCATCAAGCACGACCAGCCGTGCATCAACGCCCTGGACGTGCTCAGGGCCCTGCGCGACGGGCTGGACCAGCATCCCTCGATCACGAAGGAAGAGCGGGAGAAATACCTGAATTTCATCTCCATGGCGCGGAAGGAATACGACGAACTGGCCAAAAAGGAAGTGCAGAAGGCCTTCGTCTATTCCTTCGAGGAATCGGCGCGCACCCTGTTCAACAACTACCTGGACAACATCGAGGCGTACTGCAACTGGACAAAGATCAAGGACCCGCTCACCGGCGAGGAGATGGACCCGGACGAGCGGCTGATGAGCTCCATCGAGGAGCAGATCGGCGTGTCGGACAACGCGAAAAAGGCGTTTCGCGAAGAAATCCTGATCCGCATGTCGAGCTACGCCCGCAAGGGCAAGACCTTCGACTACCACACCCATGAGCGGCTCCGCGAGGCCATTGAGAAAAAGCTGTTTGCGGATCTCAAGGACATCGTCAAGATCACCACCTCCACCAAGACTCCCGACGAAACGCAGCTGAAGCGGATCAACGAGGTGACGAAGCGGCTGATCGAGGAGCACGGCTACTGCCCCGTCTGCGCCAACGAACTTTTGCGCTACGTGGGGAGCCTGCTCAATCGTTAGAAAATGTTCAAAGTTTTCTACTTCCACACCATATACATTTTACGTAAAAATTGCTATTATGAATGCTAGAAGTTTGTTGATGCCATAGATGGGAGTAGAATCCTGTTGAAAAACGTAGCAACATGTCTTGGGAGGAGAGAAAAGGCTGTGTCGGTTTTTCATTTGCTCGACGAGGAAGGGAGACCGCGACAAATCGGGGTGGACGACATCCTCATGATCTGCCCCACGTCGCAGGGCCCGCAGTTCCACACCCGCGACGGCGTGTACTACTATCCGTACACGCTGGATGAATTTCTGCTGCTGCTCGGACCCAGGGGCTTCGAAAGGCTGGACCGGAACAACATCGTCAACATGCGGCAGATCCGGCGCTACGATCCGAAGACGCGCACGGTGTTTTTCGACGACCGGGAAGGCCCCGACGTCCTCTATGCCACGGTTTCGGAAGCAAACACCTGCAAGGTGGCCCGTCTGTTCCGGGAGCGGGAAGAACGCTACGCTGTCGCCGCGGCGGGAGCGGGAAGATAGGGGGAAGCCGCGTCCGGTCCCGGTCGGACCGCGCGGCTTTGCCGTTTTTACGGGGAAAGGTATTTCGTGGAGGGCATCGCGATGACCGGGCTGAAAAATTAGTCCGCCATCCGCTGCCCTCCGCCTTCTTTGTCACGCCGACCGGCGCGTCACAGCGCTTTGCGCGTCTTTTGGCGCCGTCGCAGGAAAGAGCGTTTTCCGGCCATCGACCACGGTTTCCAGATGCACCGGTTTGCCCCACAGCCGCACCACGTGGGGCATGGTTCCCTCCACGTACTTGATGTCCAGCTCCACGCCTTCGTACTGGTGCCGGACGGCTATCATCTGCATTCATCGGCGCTCTGCACGGTGCTGTCAGTGGCGCCGATCGGCGCGGCGCCGCACTTCCCGCTTTCGCCAGCATGGGTGACGGCGGAGGGGGCGACCTCCCGTTTTTCCTGTCGCTTGCGCGGCTGCGTCGGACCCGTCAGCCGCCGACGATTTCGCCGCCGTTGACGTGCAGCACCTGGCCGGTGACGTACGACGAATCGTCGGACGCGAAGTACACGTAGGCCGGCGCCAGTTCGTCCGGCTGGGCGGCCCGCTTGAGCGGCGTTTCCGAACCGAACCGGGCCACTTCCTGCGCGCCGAACGTGGACGGGATCAGTGGCGTCCAGACCGGCCCGGGCGCCACGGCGTTGACGCGGATGCCCTTCTCCGCCAGCTGCAGCGCCAGCGAGCGGGTGAAGGCGACCTGCGCGCCTTTGGACGAGGCGTAGTCGACCAGGGTCGGGTTGCCGCGGAAGGCGGTGACCGACGTCGTGTTGATGATGGAGGCCCCGGCCCTCAGGTGCGGCACGGCGGCCCGGGTCAGGTGGAACATGCCGAACACGTTGGTACGGAACGTGCGCTCCAGCTGTTCGGGCGTGATGTTGACGATGCTGTCGGTCGGGTGCTGCTCGGCGGCATTGTTGACGACGATGTCCAGCTTGCCGAAGGCGCGGACCGTCTGCTCGACCGCGTCGCGGCAAAACGCGGGATCGCCGATGTCGCCCCTGAACAAAAGACACCGGCGGCCTTCCTGTTCCACAAGCCGTTTCGTTTCTTCGGCGTCGGCCTGCTCGTTGAGAAAGACGATGGCCACATCGGCGCCTTCCTTGGCGAACGTGACCGCGACGGCGCGGCCGATGCCGCTATCGCCGCCGGTGATGATGGCGGTTTTGCCCGTCAGTTTGCCCGCCGCCTTGTATACGGGCGAGACCGATTCGGGCGCCGGATGCATCGCCCCTTCCAGGCCGGGCCGGCGGTCCTGGTGCTGTGGGGGGAACGAAGCCGGCCGTTGGGGAGCGGGCGTCTGGGTGGTGGTCATGGCGGATCCCTCCTTTTTCTGACCGTAGGTTGCGACATCGGAGCCCGTTCTAGTCGCCGGATTCGTTTCCGTTGCCCATCCGGTTCCGTTGCGGATCCGGCCCCACTGCCGGCCGCGTTCCCCCCCGCGGTTTGTTCCCGATGCCGGTTCGACGCCGGTTTTTCAGGACAGGGCCTCAGATCGCCCTGCGGATCGTTTTCTGTCCGTCGCAGGTGAACAGCAGCCTTTTCCCCTCGATCACCGTCTCCAGATGGACGGGTTTGCC
The DNA here is from genome assembly GCA_036563895.1 of Paenibacillaceae bacterium. Classification (GTDB taxonomy): domain Bacteria; phylum Bacillota; class Bacilli; order Paenibacillales; family Paenibacillaceae; genus ZCTH02-B3. The sequence continues at coordinate 426 of DATCLN010000050.1, read as the reverse complement.
CCACAGCCGCACCACGTGGGGCATGGTTCCCTCCACGTACTTGAGGTCCAGCTCCACGCCTTCGTACTGGTGCCGGATATACAGTTCGCCGCTCATCTTCCAGTTGCCGTCCAGCACCACCAGATACGGAAAACCGCAGTTGACGCGGTCGCGCACGAGCCGGTCGCGCACCGCCTCCCACGATTTGTCCGTGATTTTCCATTCCGCCCCCTCTTTCCCGAACACGTACAGGTCGAGTTCCTCCGTCAGCTCGCGGGTCAGATAATTGCGCAGGAACGACATGTCGGATTCCAGCTCGCGGACTTCGAACAGCGCGCTTTCGCCGAACCTTTTTTCGATGTCCTCGAAGATTTTCAGGCCGAGCAGGTACGGGTTGATGGTGTGGCGGTACGGCTGCACCACGGAGGCGTGGAGCTTGGCGTATTC
>DATCLN010000049.1:0-3891 GCA_036563895.1 Paenibacillaceae bacterium | reverse complement strand
GCTCCAGGTATCGCGGGGATTTTTGCCGGGTGACAATCGATTTTTGAACCACATGAAAAAAGGAGTGGAGACGCACATGTGCAAAACGTGGCGGATCATCACCGTGCTGGCGAGGGCCATGGCGCTGGCGGCCATGGTGCTGCTTGCGGCCTGCGGCGGGAAACGAAGCGGCGTCGTTCCGCTGGCCGTCAAGGCACGCAGCAAGGAAGAAGCGTTCTACCACAGCCTGATCGTGGTCCCGAAGGACTCGCCGGTCCAGTCCGTGCAGGAACTTAAAGGCAAAACATTCCTCTTCTCCGCTCCCGCTTCGACGTCGGGGCATCTTTTCCCGCGGGCCTTGCTGATCGAACTGCTCGGCATTACCAACGAGGAAGTGAAGCAGTTTTTCGGCAACGTGTTGTTCTCTGGCGTCAACGACAAATCCATTCTGGCTATCGCCTAGGGTAAGTCGGATTATCAAGGAAATTACGGCGAGGATGGATAGCCGCCAGGAACCGTGCATGTTTTGGCGGGGCAATTAAAACAGCTCGAACGGAAATGGCTGCAGGCGCTGCGTTGGCGCTGCCGGAACGCTTCGTGGCCTTGAACGGGTCCTATATTTTTGTCACTACTCCCTGATCATGGTATAAATTTATGTAGAAAAGAGGGGGAAGGCAGTGGACGATCAGACGACCCGTTCGGCCGTCGAAAATGGCGCAAATGACAATCAAAGAGACGAAGCAGAAGCGACGATCCGCAGCCTGAAGCGGAAGGTGCGGGCGCTGCAGCTGATCCTTACGGTGCTTGCTTTCCTCGCGGCGATGAACTCGACAATGATGGCGGGCAGCATGGGGTTTATCCTGTGGTACGCCGTGCTCGGCGGGGTGGTGTTTTACTTTTATCGAAAAATATGGCTGGTCCTGCTTTTGTCTTTCGTCCCGGCTTTTGGTTGGATGATCGTGTATGAAGCCGGGAGCATGGGAGAAGCCGGCATCCCGGGAATGCTGCTCAGTTCCCTGATTGCGGCCGGGATCCATACCGTGTTCGCCCTCGTCGGCATGGCGATCGCCTGGCTGGCCGCCTTCCGCAAGGCTTTCCCCGGCGTGCTCGCCGCCGTGCTGGCTGTTGGCATCCTCATCATCTATGACGGATTCAACGGCAATCCGGCGAGCAAATGGCTGGCGGAGCAGACGGTGCGTTCCTATCTGGCGAAAACGTACCCCGGCGAAGAGCTGGTCATCCGGGACGGCTACTACAATTTCAAATCCTCGTCCTATGAATTCCGGGTGGTGGCCGTCGGCACGGCTGGGGAGGATGGCCAGCCGGAGGAGTACTATTTCGGGGTGCGCGGCATCATTCCGAAAGTGGTTTGGGACACCAAGGCGCTCCGGAATTCGTGAAAAAATCCGGCCGGGTCCGGCGAGATCCTCTCAAAGCCGCGGGAACCCGGCCGGTTTGGCTTTTCGGGCTGTCCTTCACGCCTTCGCCTGCGCCGCCGCGTGGGCGCCGGCCCGGCGGCCGGAGAAGATGCCGTCCGCCAGGGACAGGCCGCTGATGTAGCCGTTGGAGCAGATCCCCACCGCCGTGCGGCCCGCCGCGTACAGGCCGGGGATCGTCTCGCCGTTTTCCTTCAGCACCAGTCCGGTATCCTCGTCGACCACGAGGCCGCCCAGCGTCAGACCCGGCGTCGGGAACGCCATGGCGTTTTTCACCGAAATGTCGATGGCATAGAACGGCGCCTCGCTCACCGGACTGCACAGGTCCTCCGCCTTGTGGTACGGATCGCCGGCCCCCGACTGGATTCCTTCGTTATACGCCCGGATGGTCTCCAGCATGGCGTCCGCCGGAACTCCGATCTTGCGCGCGAGCTCTTCCAGGGACCCCGCTTTTTTGTGACCCATGGTGAACAGATAATAGGCCTGCAGTTTCTGGAAAAGCTGCGTCTGGGTTTTCAGCTGCCCCTTGGCTTTTTTCCACTGGCGGGAGTCCAGGATCAGGAAGCCCCGCGAATCGTGCTCCGTCACCATGATATGGGTGAACGTGGCGCCGTACAGGTCCTCGTTGGCGATGCGGCGGCCGCTGGGCCCAATGGACACGCCTTCGGTGAACGCCGTCGGCGGCGAAATGAAGCGCCATCCCGTCATGTGGTTCATGTACCTGATTGCTCCGCCGACGGACACCCCGAGCATGATGCCGGACCCGTCGTCTCCGGCGGTGCCGAGCGGCGAGATGTCCCGGTACCCGCCGGCGTATTCGTCCATCATTTTCGGATTGTAGACGAATCCCCCGGCCGACAGAATGACGCCTCCTTCGGCCCGGGCTTCCGCTTCCTTCGCGTGGGTCTGCCAGAGCCGTTCGGCGCGGGCGTCGATTTTGGCGCCGTACTTTGGGAACCAGTTGCCGAGCTTGCCGCTACGCTGGACCAGTCGGCGGTGTTGTTCGATGACGGAGGGATTGTCCACCGTCCTGTAGCGGACGCCGACCACGGCGCCGTTTTCCGTGATGAGTTCGTGGACCCGGCTTAGAGGCCGGAGTTCGACGCCTTTTTGCAGGGCGGTCCGCATCAGACGCGTCATGAGTTCCTTGCCGGAATTGAGGCCCTTCGCCACCTGGCGGTGGCCCCGCGGCGCGGGCTCGGCGTGCTGGTTGTACGGCCAGGCCTTTTCGTTTCCGGAGTAGTAGAGGTAGTGGGGATCGGTGGGGTAGGACGTTTTGAAAGGACAGACCGTTCCGCAGAATTCGGCGCCGTTTTCGATCAGCCAGTCGATCATGGCCGGGCTCGTCTCGCAGAAGCGCATGAGCGTCCGGTCGGAGACAATGCCCTTCACTTCCTGCCTGAGATAGTTGAACATGTTCTCCGGCGTGTCGCGGACGCCGGCTTCCTTCTGGATGCGCGTGCCGCCTCCGGCGTACACGACGCCTCCCGACAGCGCGCTCGCCCCGCCGCCGTGGCTGCGGTCCAGCACCAGCACTTTGGCGCCCGCATCCGCGGCCTCGATGGCGGCGCATACGCCGGCGATCCCGAATCCGACGATGATGACATCCGCTGTGTCCGTCATGTCGCAACCCTGCCTTTCCCGTAATATCGGGGAATGTATGCGCTTTCAAAACTCATTTTATCACAGACTTTCGAACCCGTCACGCCTCGGAAACCGGGTGATATATCGCCCTGACAAACCTACGGCAGCCTCTCGACCTTCTTTCTGCTGGGCGTGGCGGTCAAAATCATCTGCTCGTGAATGGTCATGATTACCCGGCGTGAGACGGCGGGCCCCTATTTCCGGCCCGCCATCTTTTCATAATATTGCCTATGCAGTTCGCGCACTTCCTCTGCCAATTCCGGCACCGGGCCGTCGACGACGGCGTCGCGCAGGACTTCCCGGATCGGCAAAGGGCGGACGCGTGGAGGCTCCACGCCCATCTCGCGCCACCATTCGGCCAGCTGGGCCGAAGACGTCGCATACACGATGCGGCCCAGCCCCACCCAGCCGTGCGCCGCCGCGCACATCGGGCAATGTTCGCCGGAAGTGTACACCGTCGCCCGGCTCCGCTCTTCCGGCGTCAGATGTTTGGCCGCCCAGCGCGCGATTTCGAATTCCGGATGGCGGGTCCCGTCTCCGCCGGCGATCCGGTTGTGGTCCTCGAACAGCACTTTGCCGTCTCCCGACACCAGCACCGAGCCGAAGGGCTGATCGCCGGACTCGAGGGCCTGCCTCGCCAGTTCGACGCAGCGCCGCAGGTGTTTGAGGTCCGTTTCCGTGATCATGTTGATCCCTCCCTCGTATAGTAGTTTTTGAAGGCAGTTGCCTGGCCGATTTCCAGTCTCCTCGGGGACTGGAGGCCACCTTCAAAATTTCCAGCTTGCTCTTTGAAAATTTCACATCAGGGACTGGACTTTCCGGCATGCCTCCG
>DATCLN010000048.1:0-22466 GCA_036563895.1 Paenibacillaceae bacterium | reverse complement strand
AGGTTTCGTGAGCCCAAACGCAAAAACGGTTCCGTCGAAAGGAGTGCCGCATGGACAGGGAAATCCTTGATTATTACGAAAACCATTCCAGGAGTTTGCGGGCTGGCTGCCGGATTTGAACCGGAAGCTGGCAAACCTTTCGTTCCGGAAAATCCTGCTGGACACCCTTGCAAGGGTTGAACAGGACCGTTCCATCCTAGGGATCAGCCCCCTTATCATGGACGTCGGGACAAAATGAACCATACGGGTAACGGGAGACCAAACGATGCAAAGAGTCACTTACGTCAACGCGCTGATCATGGACGAAAGAACCAGCCGGGTGCTGCTGGTGAAAAACGGCACGCCGGATTCCTTTTATTGGAGCTTTCCGGGCGGGAAGGTAGAAGGCGAGGAATCGCTGGAACAGACGCTGGTGCGGGAAGTGCGCGAGGAAACCGGTTATTTCGTCGAGGTCGGGAAAATATTTTGCGTGAGGGAAGTGCTGTTCAAGCGAAGACAGGAACATGCGCTGATCTTCACGTTTCACGCGAAGATAGCTGGCGGGGAGCTGGCCGTATCGGACCCGGACGGGGACGTGCTGGAAGCCCGCTGGATGGACATCCGGGAGGCCGACGAAGCCATGCCGTATCTTCCCGCCTACATGCGGCTTGCCGAGCAAAGCAGCGGGACGAGCTCCGCTTTTTATCATTTTCACGGGGAAGCCGATGTGTAAAAGATGTGTAAAACAAGAATCGGGACCGGATAACAGGTGGAGATGATCCGCCATGAGGGTCTGGAGCGGCTCTGGAAGCGCTGAGGCTCTCCGCTTCGGAGGACTTCGTGCGCGGACTGCCGCACGGCCTGGATACCGTCGTCGGCGACCGGGGGGTTCGGCTGTCCGGCGGGGAACGCCAGCGCATCGTGCTGGCCCGGGCCTTGCTGCGAAAGCCGGCCCTGCTCATCCTTGACGAGGCGACCAGCGCGCTGGATACCGTGAACGAGGACAGGATCCGACAGGCGCTGGACCGGCTGAAGGGGGAGATGACGATCCTCGTCATCGCCCATCGGCTGTCCACCATCCGGAACGCCGATCAGGTGATCGTCCTGGAGCGGGGCCGGGTCGTCCGTCAGGAGCATGCCCGGGTCTGGCCGGAATGTTCCGTTCTTCCGGATAGCGCAGGAGGCAAGCGGGCGACTCTTTCGGGTGGCCCATCGCATGTTTTCATCGCAGTCGTACCGGGAACCGTCCATTCAGCCGTTTCTGCAGCGGACCCTTTCCAGCAGGCGAAGCGGGTTCTGCCGGATGTGCAGATTCGCCGGCCCGCCGGTTGGCGGCATTATTTCACAACAAGGAAGGTGGGGGTAGGATGAAAAACGGAAAGGGAACGCGGGTCGCGGTGATCGGCACCGGATTCGTCGGCTCGAGCTACGCGTTCGCCCTGATGAACCAGGGCATCGCCGATGAAATCGTGCTGATCGACGCGAATCCGGACAAGGCGAGTGGTGACGCGGCGGACCTGAATCACGGCAAGGTGTTCGCCCCGAAGGCCGCCGATATTTGGCACGGGGATTATGCCGACTGCCGCGGCGCCGATCTGGCGGTCATTTGCGCCGGAGCCAACCAGAAACCGGGCGAGACGCGGCTGGACCTCGTCGACAAAAATATCGCCATCTTTCGCTCGATCGTGTCGTCGGTCATGGCCTCCGGGTTTCATGGCCTGTTCCTGGTGGCGACGAATCCGGTCGACATTCTGGCCTATGCGACATGGAGATTCAGCGGATTGCCGAAGGAGCGGGTCATCGGCTCGGGCACGATTTTGGATACGATGCGGTTCCGCTTCCTGCTGGGCGAATATTTCGCCATTTCCCCGGCGAACGTGCACGCTTACATCATCGGCGAGCACGGCGACACCGAGCTTCCGGTATGGAGCCATGCCGACATCGGGGGCGTGCCGGTCCGGCAGCTGGTCGCGGCGCGCGGAGAGCGCGCGAAGGAAGATCTGGAACGAATCTTTGCCAACGTCCGCGACGCCGCGTACGACATCATTGCCAAAAAAGGCGCGACGTACTACGGCATCGCGATGGGGCTCGCCCGGATCACGCGCGCCATTTTGCACAACGAAAATGCCATCCTGACCGTTTCCGCCTGTCTGGACGGGCAGTACGGCGAGCGCGACGTCTACATCGGCGTGCCGGCCGTCATCAACCGGGGCGGCATACGCGAACTGATCGAACTGGATCTCGACGAGAAAGAGCGGGAGCTGTTCCATCACAGCGCGTCGGTGCTGAAAGGGGTGCTCGCCCGTTACTTTGGCGAAGGGAAGGGAGGCTGATGCCACCGATATAACCGGCCGCCTGACGATCGGAGGAGTGGCCGCGCGGACGCGGCCTTGGCCGGCTTGACGCTTCTTCCTGACCGTCGTCAAAACGCCGCTTTTACATGCCGGAGGTCGGCGACCGAATCGTCGGGGTGCAGCGTAACCGCCACGACGTCGAAGCGGACGGGGCCGGCCATGTTCGGATGGAACGCCAGGTAGACGCCGGCCACGCCGCGCACCTGCCGGATTTTGCGGGGCGTCACCGCTTCGACGGCAGCGCCGAAACGGGAGCCGGCCCGCCGGGAACGGACTTCCACGAACACCAGCACATCGCCGTCCCGGGCGATCAGGTCGATCTCGCCCGACCGGCATCGCCAGTTGCGCTCCAGCACCTGGCAGCCCAGCGCTTCCAAATGGCGCGCCGCCGCTTCTTCCGCCGCCGCACCGCGTTCCTTGCGGCGGTCCTTGCGTTTTGCCGTGCGATCCCCGCTGGCCGGCCGGCGATCGTTCATGGCGCATATCCGTCCCTTCCGGACCGCGCTTGCTCCGCCTGCGCCAAACGCTCCCCCGCCTGCCGGTCGGACCGGTAAATGAACGTCAGAATTTCCGCCACCAGCCGGTACAGCTCGGGCGGGATTTCCTGGTGGATGTCCAGCTTGGACAGCACTTCCACCAGGGAGGGATCCTCCTGGATCGGCACGCCGGCTTCCCGGGCACGGCGCAAAATTTCTTCGGCCACAACGCCTTTGCCCTTGGCAACGACCACCGGCGCCGCGTGCACGAGCGGGTCGTACTTGAGGGCAACCGCCTGCTTGCGGGAAATCTTCTGCCTGCCGGCGGATTTGGCGCGGCCGTTCGATTCGCCGGGGGAGGGCGTCATATGCGCAGATCAACCCCCTTGTACGGTTTGGAGGGCAAAATTCCGCCGGATGCCAGGTCGCCGTTCATCAGGTTGATGAGCGCGAAATCGGAAGCCGCTCCTTGCCGGTTCCCCGCACCTTCGTCCTCCGCCTTGCCGGGAAAGGGCGCGGTACGCAACGCCGAAAGCTGATAGCCGATATCCTGAAGGGCGGAAGCCAGGGCTTCCCGGGAGCGTTCCGCCAGATCGCGGAACCACGGGTCGTCGTTGAACACTTTCATCGAGACGATCCGGTTAACCACCTGCACGTCGGCCACGGTGCGGCCCAGGTGCTTCATGTTCAGATCGAACAGCAGGCGGACGTTGTCCGCGTCCCATTCGCCGCGTTGCTTTGTGCGGGTCTGCACGTGTACGGCGGCCGTCGTGTCGCCGTGCTTGTCCATAATGGGGATGAAAAGCGTCACAAAATGATACGGGCTGAGCGTTCCGCGGTCGCCCGCAAGCAGCAGCTGCTGCCCGGTAATGTGCTGGGCCAGCGTCTGCGCCGCTTCCCGCAGCGCCGGCGGCGCATCCTCGCGGGCGGCCAGCGCCAGCAGCGCGCTCTTCAGGGTTTCCCCGCGGGCTTCGTTCATCGTCCATGGATTGGAAAGGCCCCTGGACAGGGCATCGGCGGGCAGCGGCGTTTCGCCGGCGGCGGATCCGGCGCGCGCGGCGGTCTGTTGCGCGGTCAAAGCGTCTCCCGACGCCAGGCTGCGCTCGTGGCCGAAGCCCAGCCATTGAAGCAGCCGGGCCAGCCAGTCGGCTCCTTCCCTTGCCGCCTGTGCCGCCGCCGTTGCGGCCGGGAGGAATGCCGCCTGTGCAGGCGCAAAAGCGGCCTGCTGGTTGGCTTGCGCCGCGGACACATCCTGCCGTGAGCCGGCCGGCGGCGGGCCGTCGGTTCGTTGTCCCGCCCGGACCCCGGCGGCGGATTCTTCAGCAGAGGCCGCGCCCGTCAGCCCAACCGACGTCCCCTGCGCCGACGGCACGGCTCCTCCCGCGGCCGGCGCGGCGGGCGCCCCTTGTGCCGCAGCGGCTCCGCCCGCCGCAGACGCCGTGCCGGTTCCGGCTGCCCCGGATGCCGCCGGCGCCTGTGGAGCGGATACCGCCGCGCCGCCGAACGCCGCGCTGCCCGCGGACGTTTCAGGCGCATTGCCGGCCGCAGCCGGGGCGGACCCGGCCCCGGCACCGGCGGCTGCCGCACCGCCGGCCGCTGCTTCGCCGGCCATCCATCTGCCGCCCGCCTGAAGCAACGCTTGACCTTCAATGAGCAGCCGCTGCAGCCTGACCGCGTCCGCCGTCCAAGCGTGTCCGGACTGCGACGCTCCCTTCAGGGCGCTTTCCAGCAGGTTCAGCAGCGTTTGCATCTGCTCTCGGATGGGCGCCCCGAACAGCGCTTCGCGCAGCGAAGCGATGGTGAGGGGAGTGTTGGGCAGCCCCCGCCGGAACGCCGCGTCGGCCGCGGTCATCCATTGCCGGGCGTCCGTCCGGGGCGGCTTCATCGCCGCCATTTCCGCATATGCGCGAGCCGTTTCGGCGTCCAGGGGGAAACCGTCCCTCCGCAGATTGCGAAGCAGTTCCATCGCCCAAGGCTTGTCGGGCAGGCCGAAGGAACGCAGGATTTCCTTCAGCGATTCCTCCGGCATCATGCCCGCCGCTTCCACCGTCACCGGCTTCAGAATGATGGCGGCCTCGTTCGAACCGGGCTGCACCTGAAGCATGACACCCCGTCCGAGGGGGATCTCCGCTTCCAGACGGGCGCGGACGGGCACGCCGCCCACGCTGACGATGCCTTCTCCTTCGCCGAGCATTTGCAGAAGCACGCCCCGCACGATTTCGCCGATGCGCAGCTCCAGCACCCTTGCGCCTTCCTTTTGGGGCATCGCGTCCCCAAACCAGGCCCGCCAGATCGATCCGATGTCGGCGCTCATGGCCGCATCTCCTTTCCGGAGACCTTCCCGTGGTTTCCGCAATTCGGGTGTTCCAACCGTTCCATCCTTATTTATCGGTGTTCCGGCCCGCGCGATTGAAAGCTCGACCATTTTGCTTATGTATCGGCCTGAAACCTTTCCGTCAACCCCTCATCAAAAGAGGGTTTGCTGTTCCGCCAGGATTCCCCTGATGAACGTCTTCCGGTGCAGCGGCGTCGGTCCCAGTTCAAGCAGCGCCCGCACGTGCTCCCTGGTCGCGTATCCCTTGTGCGACGCGATGCCGTATCCGGGGTACAGGGCTTCCCATTCCTGTTCGCACAGCCTGTCCCGCGTCACCTTGGCCACGATGGACGCCGCGCCGATGGTGCGGCTGCGGGCATCTCCCTTGACGATGGGGGTCTGCGGCAAATCGACCGGCACCGTTTCGGCGTCCACCAGAAGATGCTGGGGCGCAAGCCCCAGATTTTCCACCGCCCGTTTCATTGCCAGCCGGGCGGCCTGCCGGATGTTGATCCGGTCCACCGTCGCCGCATCCACCCGTCCGACAGCCCAGGCCACGGCCGACGAAATGATGGCCTCGTACAGTTCTTCCCGTTTTTTTCGGGTCAGCTGTTTGGAATCCGTCACTTCCTCCGGCACCCGGTACGGGGCAAACACCACAGCGGCCGCCACCACGTCCCCGAAGAGACATCCCCGTCCCGCTTCGTCCACACCGGCCACCAGCGTCAGCCCGTCGTCCCACAGCTTTCGTTCCCATTCCAGACAATCCCGATCCGCCATGTCCATCCGGCACGCTTCCTTTCCCGGAACCGCCCTGTCGCTTTCTGTATTTTGCCATCGGCCGGCAACAAGCCGACACTTCCATTGTCCGACAACTTCCGAAAGCCCGCAAGGTCCGGGAAGCGTGTTTTTGTCCGGGCCGGGAACCGGTACAAGAACAAACCCCGCGGACTTGCCGCGGGGTTTGCCGGGTCAGAACAGTCTTTGCTGACTGCCGAGCTGCTGTTCGGCGATCTGGATCAGACGGCGAACCATGTTGCCGCCGATCGCTCCCATGTCGCGGGTGGCCTTGTCCCCGTTGTAAGCCTGATCCAGCGGAATCCCGAGCTGCTGCGCCACTTCGAATTTCATTTGCTCCAGCGCGGCTCGGGCTTCCTGCACGACCAATTGGTTTCTCGAGCCTGATCTCGCCATGTTTCTCACCTCCAAAGGCGCTAATAGTTTGATCGTCCGGTTGGAAAATATGCATATCCGTTCCTTTTTCCCGGAGAAGGTCGTCCGGAGCCGCCGACCCCGGCGGCCCGGTTTGCGCGGTTCGGAAATCCGGAAAAATTTTTGACGGAAAAGCAAGCACCGGAGACAAGAAAAGTGCTAAAATAGGAAAGGTTGCGCCCAATCGGCAATGCAACGTTCAGACGCACGGAATACGGGAGGATGCTCAGACGATGAACATTCACGAGTACCAGGGGAAAGAGATCCTGCGCCAATTCGGCGTCGCCGTGCCGCGCGGCAAGGTCGCCTTCACGGTGGATGAAGCCGTGGAAGCGGCCCGCGAGCTGGGCAGCCCGGTGGTCGTCGTGAAGGCGCAAATCCACGCCGGGGGACGGGGCAAGGCCGGCGGCGTCAAGATCGCCAGGAGCCTGGACGAAGTGCGCAAGCACGCGTCCGAGCTGCTCGGCAAAGTGCTGGTCACCCATCAGACGGGACCGGAAGGCAAGGAAGTCAAGCGCCTCCTGATTGAGGAAGGATGCGATATTCGCAAGGAATATTACATCGGCATCGTGGTGGACCGCGGCAGCGGCCGCGTGGTGGTCATGGGATCGGAGGAAGGCGGCACCGAGATCGAGGAAGTGGCCGCCCGGTCGCCGGAGAAGATCATCCGGGAGACCGTCGACCCGGCCGTCGGCCTGCTGCCGTTCCAGGCGCGGCGCCTGGCGTACGCCATCAACATTCCGAAGGAACTGGTGAACAAGGCCGCCGATTTCCTCATGGGCCTGTACCGGGTGTTCGTGGAAAAAGACTGCGCGCTGGCGGAGATCAACCCGCTCGTGGTCACCGGTTCGGGCGACGTGATGGCGCTGGACGCGAAGCTCAACTTCGACGACAACGCGCTGTTCCGCCATCCGGAAATTCTGGAACTGCGCGACCTGGACGAAGAAGACGAAAAGGAAATCCAGGCTTCGAAATTCGGCCTGTCCTACATCGCCCTGAACGGCAACATCGGATGCATGGTCAACGGCGCCGGCCTGGCGATGGCGACGATGGACATCATCAAGCATTACGGCGGCGAACCGGCCAACTTCCTCGACGTTGGCGGCGGCGCGTCCAAGGAAAAGGTGACCGAAGCGTTCAAGATCATTCTGGCCGACCCGAACGTCAAGGGGATCTTTGTCAACATCTTCGGCGGCATCATGAGATGCGACGTCATCGCCGAAGGCGTGGTCGCCGCGGCCCGGGAAGTCGGGCTGGACCGGCCGCTGGTCGTCCGGCTTGAGGGGACCAACGTGGAGCTCGGCAAGAAAATCCTGAACGAGTCCGGCCTCAAGATCGTGGCGGCGGATTCGATGGCCGACGGCGCGCAAAAAATCGTATCGCTCGTGCAATAAACGCTGAAACAATCGCGGAGAGTGAAAACCATGAGCATTTTGGTGGATCGTAATACAAGAGTGATCACCCAGGGCATCACGGGCAAGACCGGCTATTTTCACGCCAAGGGCGCGCTGGAATACGGCACGCAGATGGTCGGCGGAGTGACGCCGGGCAAGGGCGGAACCATGGTGGATTTCGATCTGGAAGACGGCCGCAAGGTTTCCCTGCCCGTTTTCGACACGGTGCGCGACGCCGTCCGGGAGACCGGCGCGACCGCTTCCGTCATCTACGTGGCGCCGCCTTTCGCCGCCGACGCGATCATGGAGGCGGTGGACGCCGGGCTTGAGCTCGTCATCTGCATCACCGAGGGCATCCCGGTGCTGGACATGGTGAAGGTCAAGCGCTACATGGAAGGGAAGCCCACCCGCCTGATCGGCCCCAACTGTCCGGGGGTCATCACGCCGGGGGAATGCAAGATCGGCATCATGCCGGGGTACATTCACAAAAAAGGCCATGTCGGCATCGTTTCCCGCAGCGGCACGCTCACCTATGAAGCGGTGTACCAGCTCACCACGCGAGGCATCGGCCAGTCGACGGCGGTGGGCATCGGCGGCGACCCGGTCAAGGGCATGGAGTTCATCGACGTCCTCAAGTTGTTCAACGAAGATCCGGACACGCATGCGGTCATCATGATCGGCGAAATCGGCGGCACCGCCGAAGAGGAAGCGGCCGAATGGATCCGCGCCAACATGACGAAGCCGGTGGTCGGCTTCATCGGCGGCGCGACGGCGCCTCCCGGACGGCGGATGGGCCACGCGGGCGCCATCATCTCCGGCGGCAAGGGGACGGCGGCGGAAAAGATCGCCAAGCTGACCGAATGCGGCATCAAGGTGGCGCCGACGCCGGCCGAAATCGGAGAGACGCTGGTGTCCGTGCTGAAGGAGCGCGGTTTGCTGGAGAAGTGCAGAACCTGACTGGCATCGCCAAGGAACAAGGAAACCAAACAACGTTTTGACGCGGCTCCGCACTAGCGGCCGGCGGATCCGTTGTCCGCACCGCGTCCGGAACGGCAGGCAGCCTTCCGTTTTCCCCGCGCGGGGAAGGGAAGGCTGTTTTTTGTCCGGCGGCAGGATGCAAACGGGATAAAGGAAACAAACGGGACGAAAGTCCCGGTGCGGAGGGGTGAAAACATGAGCGAAGGCGGGGCGAATAAAATGGACGAAGGAAGCGCGTTGCTGAGGGACATTCTGATCGGGCTTCACGAAACGGAGGGAGTCGGCTGGACCAAAATCCGCAATTTCATGTCCTGCCGCGGCAAAGAGGAGGCCTTGTCCTGGCGGGAAGGCGACTGGATGGCCATCGGGTTTCGCCGGCCGGAAGCCGAAGCGGCGGTTCGCCGCCTCAGGCCGGAGGCGATGGAAGCGTCGAGAAGGCGGCTTGCGACGCACGGCATCCGCGTCGTGACCCGCCTGGACCCCGATTACCCTTCGTCCCTGGAAGTCATCAACGAGCCGCCCTGGGTGCTGTACGCCCTGGGCGACTGGTCCCTCGCGGCCCGCGCGTCGATTGCCGTCGTCGGGACCCGGACCGCCACCGCCTACGGCCGAAGGGTGGCGGAGGATCTGGCCGCGGCGCTCGTGGAAGCGGGATTTGTCGTGGTCAGCGGCATGGCGCGGGGCATCGACGCCGCCGCGCATATCGGGGCGATGCGCGCGGCGGGGGAAGCCGGCGGCGGGACCATCGCCGTGCTCGGCACGCCCGTGGATCACCCTTATCCGGCGGAGAACCGCGGCCTGTACCGCCAGCTCGTGAAGACGGGACTGGTGCTGTCGGAGGTACCCCCGGGCGCCGCGACCGACAAATGGTCGTTTTTGTGGCGCAACCGGATCATCGCCGGGCTTTCCCACGCCACCGTGGTCGTCGAAGCCGGCGCGGGCAGCGGCGCGCTGAACACCGCCGAATGGGCCCTGAAGTACGCGCGGGGCGTGTTTGCCGTGCCGGGCCCGATCACTTCGCCCAAGAGCGCCGGGGTTCTCCAGCTCACCCGGAAGGACGGGGTCAGGCTCCTGATCGATGTGCGGGACCTGATCGGGGAATACGTTTATTGCCTGGCGGCCGACGCCTTCCCGGCGCGGAACGCGGACAGGCCGGACACGGACGCCCCGGACGCGGAAGCGCCGGAATCGGAAGCCGCAGGCCGGGATTTCGGCGGGTCTGACGCCGGCGCGGCGAAAACCCCAATATTGGATGCCTCCCGATCAGCCGCCTCCGGGGCGGGCCGAGGGCACGAGGGGAGTCCGGAAGAGCGCCGCATCCTGCGCCTGCTGGAGGACGCCCCCCGCACCATCGACGAGCTGGCGGAGGCCAGCGGCATTCCCGTCGGCCGTCTGCACGCCGTTCTGACCGGTCTTCAGCTCGCGGGACGCGTCGCGCAGCGGCCGGGACTCCGGTACGAAATCGTCTGATCCGATTTGACCTCGCCGGACGGAATGAAGTACGATGAGTTTGCGCAGTCGCCAAAGAATCGCTATTCTATCTCATAAAGCGCATTTTTGCGCAACCCGTACCCGGGGTGCCATTTTCCGCGGCCTGCCGGACGGCGCCGACGGGCCGCGCCCGCGGGAATCCCGGCGGCTGCCGGGGGAGACTCGCGAAGCCAAGAGGAGGAATGGTTGTGGCGGATTCGCTGGTCATTGTGGAATCGCCCGCCAAAGCCAAAACAATCGGCAAATATCTGGGAAGCAAATACATCGTCAAGGCCTCCATGGGCCACATTCGGGATTTGCCCAAGAGCCAGTTCGGCGTGGAAATCGAAAACGGCTACCAGCCGAAGTACATCACCATCCGCGGCAAGGGCAACGTGCTCAAGGACCTGAAGGAAACGAGCAAAAAGGTCAAAAAAGTCTATCTCGCCGCCGACCCCGACCGGGAAGGCGAAGCCATCGCCTGGCACCTGGCCAGCTATCTGGAACTGGACGAAAACGAACCCTGCCGCGTCGTGTTCAACGAGATCACGAAACAGGCGGTCACCGAGGCGTTCAAGTCGCCGCGCAAGATCAACATGGATTTGGTGAACGCCCAGCAGGCCAGACGGGTGCTCGACCGGCTCGTCGGCTACAAGATCAGTCCGCTGCTGTGGAAAAAGGTCAAAAAGGGCCTGAGCGCCGGCCGCGTGCAGTCCGTGGCCCTGAGGCTCATCATCGACCGGGAAAACGAAATCCGCAACTTCGTCCCGCAGGAGTACTGGACGATCACCGCGAAGCTCGCCGCGGGCGACGCCAAATTCGAAGCGAAATTTTACGCCCTGGACGGGGAGAAGAAGGAACTGGCGAGCAAGGCGGACGTGGACGAAGTGCTCGCCAGGATGGGCAACGCGCCCTTCGTCGTGGCCGACGTCAAGGAGAAGGAGCGCCTCCGCCATCCCGCGCCGCCGTTCACCACCAGCACGCTGCAGCAGGAAGCGGCGCGCAAGCTCAATTTCCGCGCGGCCCGGACGATGCAGATCGCCCAGCAGCTGTACGAAGGCGTCGACATCGGCAGCGAGGGCAGCGTCGGCCTGATCACGTACATGCGCACCGACTCCACCCGGGTTTCCCCGGTCGCCCAGGAAGAGGCCAAGGCCTACATTCTGCAGAAATTCGGAGCTCCTTACGCGCCTGAAGAACCGAGGGCGTACCTGAACAAGAACGCCAACGCCCAGGACGCCCACGAGGCAATCCGGCCGACTTCCGTGATGCGGGAGCCCGAAGCGGTCAAACCGTATCTCACCCGCGACCAGTATCGCCTTTACAAGCTCATATGGGAGCGGTTCGTGGCCAGCCAGATGGCCTCCGCGGTGCTCGACACCATGACCGTGGACATTGCCGCGGGTCCGGCGACGTTCCGCGCCGTCGGCACCAAGGTGCGTTTCCCCGGTTTCATGAAGGTGTACGTGGAAGGCACCGACGACAACGCCGCCGAGGAAGACCGCCTGCTTCCGCCGCTCGCCGCCGGGCAGACGCTGGAAGCCGAAAACATCGAACCGAAACAGCATTTCACCCAGCCCCCGCCCCGTTACACCGAGGCGCGCCTCGTGCGCACGCTGGAGGAACTGGGAATCGGGCGGCCCAGCACGTACGCGCCGACGCTGGAAACGATCCAGAAGCGCAATTACGTGACCATCAAGGACAAGAAGCTGGTGCCCACCGAGCTGGGAGAACTGGTCAACGACCTGATGGCCAAATTTTTCCCGGAAATCCTGGACGTGGAATTTACCGCCAACATGGAAAGCGACCTGGACGAAGTGGAAGAAGGCAAGCTGGACTGGGTGAAGGTCGTCGACGACTTCTACAAATCCTTCGAGAAGCGTCTGGCGGTCGCCGAAGGGGAAATGCAGGAAGTGGAACTGCCGGAGGACCTGTCGGACGAGACCTGCGAAAAATGCGGCCGGCCGATGGCGTACAAGACGGGCCGGTTCGGCAGGTTTCTCGCCTGCACCGGTTTTCCGGAATGCCGCAACACGAAACCGGTGGTCAAGTCCACGGGAGCCGCCTGCCCCGCCTGCCGGGAAGGCCAGATTCTCGAACGGCGGAGCAAGAAAGGGCGCGTGTTCTACGGCTGCAGCAGGTACCCGGCCTGCGACTTTGTGCTGTGGGACCGGCCGGCGCCCAATCCCTGTCCGAAATGCGGCGGCCTGATGGTGGAAAAGCGCGGCCGGGGCCGGATGATGTGGTCTTGCACGGCCTGCTCGCATCAACAGGCGGCGCCGCGGGAAGAAGCGGCCGAATGAAGGTGAACACTGAGGGTGGATGCCGTGAGCGATGAAACGATTGCCCCCGTGACGGTCATCGGCGCGGGACTGGCCGGCAGCGAGGCGGCCTGGCAGATCGCCTCCCGGGGCGTGCCGGTCAGGCTGTTCGAAATGCGGCCGGAGCGGATGACGCCGGCGCACCATACGGAATATTTCGCCGAGCTGGTGTGCAGCAACAGCCTGCGGGCCAGCGCTCTCAGCAACGCCGCCGGCGTGCTGAAGGAAGAGATGCGGAGGCTCGGCTCGCTGATCATCGCCTGCGCGGACCGGCACGCCGTGCCGGCGGGAGGAGCCCTGGCCGTCGACCGGGAGGGCTTTTCCGCGGAAGTGACGCGCCGGCTGCGGGAGCATCCGCTGATCACGGTGGTGCGGGAGGAAGTGACGGCGATCCCCGGCGACGGCATCGTGATCGTCGCCACCGGTCCGCTCACCTCGCCGGCGCTTTCCGATCACATCCGCCGCCTGATCGGCGAGGAATACCTGTATTTCTACGACGCCGCTTCGCCCATCGTGGAGAAGGACTCCATCGACATGGACAAGGTGTTTGTCGCCTCGCGGTACGGCAAGGGCGAAGCCGCCTACATCAACTGTCCGATGACGGAAGAGGAATTCGACGTCTTCTACGAAGCCCTCGTCACCGCGGAGACGGTGCCGCTCAAGGAATTCGAGAAAGAAATCTATTTCGAGGGATGCATGCCCATCGAAGTGATGGCCAAACGGGGAAAACAGACGGTGCTCTTCGGCCCGATGAAGCCGGTGGGCCTCGTCGATCCCCGCACCGGGCGGCAGCCCTTCGCGGTCGTCCAGCTGCGGCAGGACAACGCGGCCGCCACGCTGTACAATATGGTGGGATTCCAGACCAACCTGAAATGGGGCGAGCAGAAACGGGTTTTTTCCCTCATTCCCGGGCTTGAGCGGGCGGAATTCGTCCGCTACGGGGTGATGCACCGCAACACCTTCATCAATTCGCCCCGGGTGCTCAGGCCGACGTACCAGTTCCGGGGGCGCGACACCCTGTTTTTCGCCGGACAAATGACCGGGGTGGAAGGATACGTGGAATCGGCGGCGTCGGGACTGGTCGCCGGCGTGAACGCCGCACGGCTGGCCCTGGGCCTTGCGCCTGCGGTCTGGCCGGAGGAGACCGCCATTGGCAGCCTTGCGCGATACGTCACCTCCGCGGACCCCGGCAATTTCCAGCCGATGAACATCAATTTCGGGCTCATGCCGCCTCCGGACCGCCGGATTCGCGGCAAGAAGGAGAGAAACGAAGCGATCGCCAGGCGGGCCCTGGAGCGGACCGACCGGTTCGCTGCCGAACTGGCGGCGCAAGCGGGAGGCGTGCGCGCATGAACGGGACGTTTCACGGCACTACCATCTGCGCCGTCCGCCACAACGGCAAAGGCGCCATCGCCGGCGACGGCCAGGTGACCTTCGGCAACCAGCTGGTGATGAAGCACGGCGCCAAGAAGGTGCGCCGGCTGTACGGCGGCCGCGTGGTGGCCGGCTTCGCCGGATCGGTGGCGGACGCGGTCACCCTGTTCGAGAAATTCGAGGGCAAGCTGGAGGAGCATCGCGGCCATCTGCAGCGCGCCGCCGTGGAACTGGCGAAGGAATGGCGGTCGGACCGGGTGCTGCGGCGTCTGGAGGCGATGCTGATCGTCATGGACGCCGGCGGGCTTCTCCTTATTTCCGGCGGCGGCGAAGTCATCGAACCCGACGACGGCATTCTCGCCATCGGCTCGGGCGGCGGCTACGCGCTGGCCGCGGCGCGGGCCCTGAAGCGCCACGCGCCGGAGATGGGGGCGCGGGAAATCGCGGAAGCGGCCCTGCGCGTGGCGGGGGAAATCTGCGTGTTTACGAACGACCAGATCGTGGTGGAGGAAATCTGAACGGCAAGGAGGGGGTCCGATGAGCGAAGCCCTAACCCCCCGACAGATCGTGGCGGAGCTCGACAAATACATCGTCGGCCAAAAACAGGCCAAGCGGTCGGTGGCCATCGCCCTGCGCAACCGTTACCGGCGGAGCCGGCTTCCCGAAGCGCTGCGCGATGAAATCACCCCGAAAAACATCCTCATGATCGGGCCCACCGGCGTGGGCAAGACGGAAATCGCCCGCAGGCTCGCCAAGCTGGTGGACGCGCCCTTCGTGAAGGTGGAAGCGACCAAATTCACCGAGGTCGGCTACGTCGGCCGCGACGTGGAATCCATGGTGCGGGATCTCGTGGAAACGGCGATCCGCATGGTGAAAGAAGAACGCCAGGAGCAGGTGCGCCCGAAGGCGGAACAGGCGGCCAACGACCGCCTGGCGGCCCTGCTCGTGCCGTCCCCCGCCCGCGGCAGACCGCAGCGCAACCCGCTGGAGATGCTGTTCGGCGCCCACCAGCCGGCCGCCGAGGAACCCGAAACGCTGGATCCCTCCCTTCTCGAACGGCGCCGCGAAGTCCGGAGGAAACTGGAAACCGGGGAACTCGAGCGGGAATTGGTGGAAATCGAAGTGGAGGAAACCGTCACCCCGCTGTTCGACATGTTTTCGATTCCGGGCCAGGACCAGCTCGGGCACAACATGCAGGAGCTCTTCGGACACCTGCTTCCGAAGCGGCGCAAAAAACGCCGGCTGACCGTCAGCGAGGCGCGCAAGGTGCTCATCCAGGAAGAAGCCGCCAAGCTGATCGACATGGACGACGTCATCAGCGAGTCGCTGCGCCGCGCCGAACAGTCGGGCATCATCTTCATCGACGAGATCGACAAGATCGCCAGTTCCGGCCGCGGCCACGGTCCCGACGTGTCGCGCGAGGGGGTGCAGCGCGACATTTTGCCGATCGTGGAAGGATGCACGGTGATGACCAAGTACGGCCCGATCAAAACCGACCACATCCTGTTCATCGCCGCCGGCGCCTTCCACATGAGCAAGCCTTCGGACCTGATTCCGGAACTGCAGGGGCGGTTCCCGATCCGCGTGGAGCTGTCCAGCCTGACGGACGAAGATTTCATCCGCATCCTGACGGAACCCGAGAACGCCCTGACGAAACAATACGCCGCGCTGCTGGAGACGGAAGGCATCCGGATCCGTTTCACCGACGCGGCGATCGCGGAAATCGCCCGCATGGCCCAGGAAGTGAACCGCAACACCGAAGACATCGGGGCCCGCCGGCTGCACACCCTGCTGGAAAAATTGCTCGAAGACGTGTCCTTTGAAGCCCCCGATCTCAATCTCGAGGAACTGGAAATCACGGCGGAGTACGTAAGGGAAAAACTGTCCGGCGTGGTCGGCAACCGCGACCTCAGCCAATACATTCTTTGACCGGTCCGGAGGAATTTGCGAAATGACTTTGCTGGAAAAAGTCCGCACGCTCAACCGGCTGCTCCAGAATGCCGCCGGGAAACCCGTGAGCTTTCGCGAAATGGCGGAAGCGCTGCGGGAGACGGTAAAATGCGACGTGTTTGTGGTCAGCCGAAAAGGGAAGGTCCTCGGTTCGGCCTGCTCCCCCGAGTTCCAGCTGGCCTGGCTGGAACGGACGGAGAAGGGGGAACTTCGCTTTTCCCGGGAGACGAACGAACAGTTTCTGCGCGTGACCGATACGGTCATGGGCCGGGATACGGACGGGACGCCCGTCCTGTCCGACGGGGCGTTCGCGGGGATGATGACGGCGATCGTGCCCATCACGGGCGGAGGCGAACGTCTCGGCACGCTGCTGCTCGCGCGGCGGGACGAAGGCTTCGGCGAGGAAGACCTGATTCTGGCGGAGTACGGCGCCACCATCGTGGGCATGGAGATCCTGCGCGAACGGGCCGAGGAACGGGAACAGGAAGCGCGCAACCGCGCCGTGGTGGCCGTCGCCGTCCGTTCCCTCTCGTTCAGCGAACTGGAAGCCGCCCAGCACATGTTCGAGGCCCTGGAAGGACGGGAAGGGCTCCTTGTCGCCTCCAAAATCGCGGACCGATACGGCATCACCCGTTCGGTCATCGTCAACGCCTTGCGCAAGCTGGAAAGCGCGGGTACCATCGAATCGCGTTCCCTTGGCATGAAGGGCACCTATATCCGGATTCTCAATCCCTATCTTTTGCGTGAACTCAAAATCGGCGATGATTCGAAAGACCTCCCCTGACCCCGCAAACGTTCGATTCCGTCCTAATTTTTATAGTCCTTTACCCCAGGAAAACGGGGCTTTTTTCTTATTGTTTTATGCGAACATATCTTGGATGATAATTCTTAGATTTTTTTCATTTTCGACAAACCCCGCGGATATTTTTAGTGAAACTATAAATATCGGCATGTCTTGTTGTTTTTTTTATGGATGTTGCCGCGAAAATCAAAAACTCTTGCCGATTGAAGAAGGATTATGGTGGATGAATGTGGAATAAGCATGAGGGGTATGTCACCGGAAACATGAGAATGGTCTCATTTTCCAATGGAGCGAAAGGGGGAGGCAATTGGACTTACCCGGAGGAGCTTCGTTTGAGCGGCTGGTTGGAGCCCTTCACGCGGCTTCCCTGCGCCAGCAGGTCCTGGCGAACAATATTGCAAATGTGGACGTACCCCATTTCAAGCGGTCGGATGTCGTATTTGAGGAACTTCTGGCGGAAAAGCTGAGCGCCAGACCGGATAAGAAACTGCCTTTGAAAACGTTTCTGCCGGGCCACATGCCGGGCGGCTCTCCCGTGCCCGAGCCCCGGGTGGTGAAGGACCGGTCCACGACGTTCAACCATAACGGCAACAACGTCGACATCGACCGGGAAATGGTGCTGCTGGCGGAGAACCAGCTTCGCTACAACCTGTTCGTCCAACAGATCGATCACGAGATCCGCATGTTGCGGATCGGGATTACGGGGAGGTAGATGAGGCTTGAAGCTCGGCGGATTTGACATCAGCGCGTCGGGGCTTACGGCGCAGCGCCTGCGCATGGACGTCATCGCCTCCAACATCGCCAACGCGGAGACGACGCGCGCGTCCTTCGAGAACGGCAGGCCCGTTCCGTACCGGCGCAAGATGACGGTGATGGAACCGATCCGGGCCGATTTCCGCGACGTCCTGAAAGGCAAACTGGCGACAAAAGGCGTGCGGGTCACGCAGATCAGGGAAGATCCTTCGCCGTTCAAGCAGGTCTACCTTCCCACCCATCCCGACGCCGACGAAAACGGCATGGTCCACATGCCCAACGTCGATCTCGTCAAGGAAATGGTCGATCTGATTTCGGCCACCCGGTCCTACGAAGCGAACGTGACGGCCCTGAACGCGAGCAAGGCCATGTTCATGAAGTCCCTGGAAATCGGTCGCCAGTGACCGGAATTTCACTAACCCTTCTGGGAGGAGAGGCGAACCATGATTGATCCCGCTTCCCTCGTGTCCGTCAGCCTGCCTGCCGGCCTGCAGGATCGCGTGCGCAAGGAAGCGACGCCGGCCGAGGTGACGGAAAGCTTTGCCGATTATCTGAAAAAAGCGCTGGACCAGGTGGCCGCCGCGGAACAGCAGGTCCATCGCGTCAACGACTTGTTCATCATCGGAGAAGCCGACGTCAACGACGTCATGCTTGCCGCAGCCAAAGCGGAACTCAGCCTGAGGCTGACTGCGGAGATTCGCAACAAGGTCATCGAAGCCTATCAGGAAATCATGCGGATGCAACTGTAGTCCTGATCACGCCGGTTGAACTCCCGTCGTGGCAAGTCCTGTTGGCGAGGTGGCGTAATTGAACGAGAGATGGCTGCAGGTTCGCGACAGACTTCTTGCCTTCTGGAACCAGTACAATCGGAAGCAAAAAACGGTGCTGGCGACGACCGCAGTCCTGCTGCTCGTCGTCATCATCGTTCTCACCTACCTGCTTACGCGAACCGAATATGAAATCGCGTTCCAAAACCTGGATAACAATGATGCCGCAGCCATTATCGAATATTTGGAAGGAGCCGGCATTTCTTACCGTCTCGAAAATGGCGGGACCGCCATTGCCGTGCCGAGCGCCGTTGCCGACCGCGTCCGGGTGGAGGTGGGCGCCCAGGGATTGCTGCGAAGCGGTTCCATCGGTTTCGCCGAACTCAGCCGCACTTCTTCGGCTTTGGGCATGACCGACCAGGAGTTCCGGGTCCGGTACCGCAACATGCTCAACGGCGAGATCCAGCAGCTCCTGGAAGGCATGACCGGAGTCCAGCGGGCGAAGGTGCTGGTCACCCTTCCCGAAGAAAGCGTGTTTTTGAACCAGGCAGAAAGGGAACGGGCGCTGGCGTCCGTTCAGCTCACCCTGAAACCGGGCTTCCGGCCGACCCAGGACCAGATCGACAGCTATTTCAACCTGGTCAAGACGTCGGTGCCCAACTTACATATCGAAGACATCACCATCACCAGCCAGTACGAGGAACTGCAGCCTTCTTCAAGGCTTTTGGGCGCGAGCGGTTCGGGCAGCGCTGCGGATATCCAGATGGAGATCCGGCGGAACTTCGAAAACGACATGAAGCGCAACATCCAGACGTTCCTCGGCCGGATTGTCGGCATCGACAACCTGGTGGTCAGCGTCGCGGCGGCGCTCAATTTTGACAAGAAAGTGACCCAGGAGCAGCTGGTTCAGCCGCTGGCCGACAACGACAACCGCGGCATCGTGGTCAGCGAACAGAATACGACAAGCATGTCCCAGGGGACGGATGGACAGCCCGGCGGCGTCGTGGGAACGGGGCAGACGGACATCCCGGGCTATCCGGCGTCCGGGAGCTCGGGCACGTCTACGTCCGAGGAAACGAGCAGCACGATCAACTACGATTACAACCGCATCATCAACAACATTGAATACGGGCCCTACCGGGTCGTGGATCTGGCGGTCAGCGTGGCCATCGATTCCGGCGCCGTGACGCCGGAGTCGCTCGCCAATATCGAACAGATGCTCATTCAATACGTGCGCACGCAACTGGCCGAGTCCGGCCTGGATCTGTCGAACCAGGCCCTCGCCGAACGCGTGTCCGTATTTGCGCAAGAGTTTACCCAACCGCCTCAGGAGCCGGTCAACATGTTCGCCGTCTGGTGGCCGGCGATGCTCGCCGGACTTGCGGCGGTGGCCGCCGTGGCGGGGGCGATCGTTTACCGCCGGCGCCGGCAAAGAAGGCTGGCTGCGGAAACGGAAGCTCTGGCGGCAACACAGGAACCGCAATCCCTCGATCTGGAGCTTGTCCGCAACGAAAACCAGGTGCGCAGGCAACTGGAACATCTGGCCAAGACCAAACCGGAGGATTTCGTCAATCTGCTTAGGACTTGGCTTGTAGATGAATAGAGGTGGGTGTGTTGGCGAGAGCCGTTCAGCAGTTGTCCGGAAGACAAAAGGCCGCCATCCTTCTCATTACCCTTGGGCCTGAAGTATCCGCCCAGGTGTTCAAGCACCTGCGGGAGGACGAAATCGAACAACTGACGCTCGAAATCGCCAATGTCCGCAAGGTCGACAGCGAGGAAAAGAACGCGATTCTGACGGAATTCCACCAGATCTGCGTCGCACAGGAATACATCACCCAGGGCGGCATTGCCTACGCGAAGGAAATTCTGGAAAAAGCCCTTGGTCCCGCCAAGGCCGTGGAAATCCTGAACCGGCTGACCGCCACCCTGCAGGTGAGGCCGTTCGACTTTGCCCGCAAGGCGGAGCCGATGCAAATCCTCAACTTCATCCAAAACGAAAACTCCCAGACAATTGCGCTGGTGCTGTCCTACCTCCGCCCCGACCAGGCTTCGGCGGTGCTGTCTTCCCTTCCGCCGGAGAAGCAGGCGGACGTGGCCCGGCGCATCGCGTTGATGGACAGCACGTCGCCCGAAGTGATTTCCCAGATCGAACGCGTGCTGGAACAGAAGCTGTCGACCACCGTCACGCAAGACTATACGAGCGCCGGAGGCATCGAGGCGATCGTCCAGATTCTCAACGGAGTCGACCGCAGCACGGAGCGGACCATCCTCGACTCCCTCGAGATCCAGGACCCCGAGCTGGCGGAAGAAATCAAAAAGCGGATGTTCGTCTTCGAAGATATCGTCACGCTGGACAACCGCTCCATCCAGCGGATCATTCGCGAAGTCGACAACCAGGACCTGCAGCTGGCCCTCAAGGTGGCCAGCGAAGAAGTGCGCGAGGCCATCTTCCGCAACATGTCCAAGCGGATGGCGGAGACGTTCAAGGAAGAGATGGAATACATGGGACCGGTGCGCCTGCGCGATGTGGAAGAAGCGCAGACGCGCATCGTCGCGACGATCCGCAGGCTGGAGGAGGCAGGCGAAATCATCATCGCCCGCGGAGGAGGCGACGACATCATTGTCTAACCTCTACAAGTCTTCCCAGGTCATCACCCTTGAGGAACTCAAGCGGCTGGAGGTCGAGCGGCGCATGCAGGCTTCCCTCCGCCGCAGCGTATCCGACCGCGGGACCGGGCCGGAAGGCGGAGGAATTTTGCCCCCGGATGTCGAAGCAGAAAGAAATCAGGTGCTCCGGGACGCGGAGCGGCTCGCCGGGAAGATTCTCCAGGAAGCCAGGGAAGAAGCGGATCGGTTGAAGGCGGCCGCGCAGGCCGAAATCGAAGCCTGGTGGCAGGCGCGCCGCGAGGAGGATGCCGTCCGGACGGAGGAAGCCAGACGCGCCGGCCACGAGGAAGGATACCGGGAAGGCCTGCGTCTTGCGGAGGAGGAAGTCCGGCGGCAGTGGGAAGAACGGCTTGCCCAGGCCAGGGAACTGGTGGAGCAGGCGTACCGGGCAAAGGAAAACATCATCGCCGAATCGGAGCGGTTTTTGGTGGATCTGGCTTGCGGCATCGCGGGCAAAATCGTCGGCAAGCAGCTTGCCGACGCTCCGGAATTGGCGCTCAGGCTGATCGCCGAAGCGCTTTCCCGCCGGAAGGAACAGGGCGTCATCACCCTGTGTGTGTCGCCGGACCAGTTCGCCTTCGTCCACGCCGCCAGGGACGAACTGGCTTCGGTGATGGACTCCCAGGCCGAACTGCACATTTTGCCCGATCCGGCGGTGAAAAACGGCGGCTGCATCGTCCGCTCTTCCTTTGGCAGCATAGACGCGCGGGTGGACACGCAGCTGGCGGCGATCCGCGAAGCGCTCCTTCAGGTGGCCGCCGCCGGCGAAGAAGCGGGGGAATGCGATGGCGGTCAGGACGCTTGATGCGGGCCGGTACCTGGAGGCACTCAAGCATTTCGATCCCATCCGGATCAACGGCAAAGTCGTCCAGGTGATTGGACTGACGGTGGAATCCGAAGGTCCCGACGCCAGCATCGGCGACGTCTGCATGATTCACCCGGTCAAGGGCGGCGCACCCGTTCCCGCGGAAGTGGTGGGCTTCCGTAACAACCGGGTGTTGCTCATGCCGCTCGGCGACCTGCAGGCCATCGGACCCGGCAGCGACGTGGTGGCGACCGGACGGCCGCTGACCGTTCCCGTCGGCATGGAGCTGCTCGGCAAGGTGCTGGACGGCCTGGGCCGGCCGCTGGACGGGAGCAAACTTCCGGCGGGGCTGCCGCGGTACTCGACGCACAACGCGCCGGGCAATCCGCTTGACCGGCCGCTCATCCGGGAGCCCATTGGCGTGGGGGTCCGCTGCATCGACGGGCTGCTGACGGTGGGAAGAGGGCAGCGGGTCGGCATCTTTTCCGGCTCCGGCGTCGGCAAGAGCACCTTGCTGGGCATGATCGCCCGGTACACCGCCGCCGACGTGAACGTCATCGGTCTGATCGGCGAACGCGGCCGCGAGGTACTCGAGTTCATCAAACGGGACCTCGGCCCCGACGGGCTGGCCCGGTCGGTGGTGGTGGTGGCGACGTCCGACCAGCCGGCGCTCATCCGGATCAAGGGCGCCCTCATCGCGACGACCATCGCCGAATATTTCCGCGATCGCGGCTTGCACGTCATGCTGCTCATGGATTCCCTCACGCGCTACGCCATGGCCTTGCGCGAAGTGGGACTGGCCATC
This sequence comes from Paenibacillaceae bacterium, assembly GCA_036563895.1. GTDB lineage: Bacteria > Bacillota > Bacilli > Paenibacillales > Paenibacillaceae > ZCTH02-B3. The sequence continues at coordinate 45 of DATCLN010000048.1, read as the reverse complement.
GGCGAACCGCCGGCGACGAGGGGCTATACGCCGTCGGTGTTCGCC
>DATCLN010000047.1:0-5300 GCA_036563895.1 Paenibacillaceae bacterium | reverse complement strand
TTCCCCGTCGAAGCGCTGGAAAGCAGCCTGCAAGCCGGCTCCCGGTACCTGCCGGCAAGCTGCGCTCCCGTCCCTTCTCCCTGAACGCGCGGTATCGTTCCCGCATGCCCATGGCACCACGGGCCGTCGCCGGCACCGGGTGCCGTTTCATTTTGGTCCGTTTTTCGTGCCCGCACGCGGGACCCGGTTCTGTTCTCTTCCCCGTCCACATCTGGTATAATCGACGGGAAGCCAGATGAGAGCGAGGAAACCGCATGCGGGTGCTCGGCATCGATCCGGGAATCGCCACGGTGGGATTCGGGTTCATCGACCAGATCGGCCACCGCCTCGTTCCCGTCCAGTACGGCTGCATCCGGACCCGGGCGGACGCGCCCGCCGGAGAGCGCCTCCGCATGATCTACGATTCCGTCTGTTCCCTGATGGACAAGTACCGTCCGGACGCGGTCGCGGTGGAAATCCTGTATTTCAAGAAAAACGTCACCAACGCCTTCACCGTCGGACAAGCCCGCGGCGTCATGCTGCTGGCCGCCGCACAGAGGGGCGTTCCCGTGGGGGAATATACGCCGATGCAGGTGAAACAGGCCGTGGCCGGTTACGGCGGGGCGGAGAAAAGGCAGATGCAGGAAATGGTCCGCATGCTGCTCAAGCTGCCCGCCGTGCCGGAGCCGGACGACGTTGCCGACGCGCTGGCGGTGGCCGTCTGCCACGCCCATACCGCTTCGGTGATGTTCCGCCTCAACGGGGGGACGGCGCAGTGATCGATTTTTTGCGGGGCAGGATCGTCCACCGGGAATCCGATTACGTCGTGCTCGACGTGCATGACGTCGGATACCGGGTGTTCGTGCCCAATCCGTATGCCCTGGGAACCGGCGGAGAACCCGTTGTCCTCTACGTGCATCACCACGTCAGGGAAGACGCGATGGTGCTGTACGGCTTCCCCACGCGGGAGGAACAGGCGTTTTTCCGCAGGCTCATCGAGGTGCCCGGCATCGGGCCGAAGATGGCCCTCGGCATCCTGGCCAGCGGACGGCCGGAGGCGATCGCCGCGGCGGTCCGCGCGGGCGACACCGCATATCTGACCCGGCTTCCGGGCGTCGGCAAGAAAACGGCGCAGCGGCTCATCCTCGACCTTAAGGATAAGCTGGCGCAATGGACCCCGGCCGTCCCGAAGGGCGATGCGGAAGCCGCCGCGGCTGCGGCAGCGCCTTCGGAAGCGGCCTTTGGCGATGCCTGGCCCGTGGCGCGGGAGGCGCTGCTCGGCCTCGGCTACCGGGAGTATGAACTGGACAGGGTCTGGCACGAGATCCGCCCCGGCCTCAGCGGCCGGGAAACGCCGGAACAGCTGATCCGGCGCGCGCTGCAACAGCTGGACAAAGGATAAAGCCGGACGGGAGGGGTGCCAGTGGAGGAGCGGATCATCACCGCGCACCTGATGATGGAGGATCAGGCGGCGGAATACAGCCTTCGTCCGCGGTATCTGGCGGAATACATCGGTCAGCCGCAAGTCAAGGAAAATCTGAAAATCTACATCGAAGCGGCGAAAATGCGGCGCGAACCGCTGGATCACGTGCTGCTGTACGGGCCCCCCGGACTTGGCAAGACGACCCTGGCCCATATCATCGCCAACGAACTCGGCGTACATATCCGCGCCACCAGCGGGCCCGCCATCGAACGGCCCGGCGACCTGGCGGCGATCCTGACCAACCTGCAGGAAAACGACGTGCTGTTCATCGACGAGATCCACCGGCTGCACCGAACGGTGGAGGAAGTGTTGTACCCGGCGATGGAGGACTTCGTCCTGGATTTCGTCATCGGCAAGGGGCCTGGCGCCCGTTCCGTGCGGCTCGACCTGCCCCGCTTCACGCTGATCGGCGCGACCACCCGCGCGGGCCTGTTGTCCGCGCCGCTGCGGGACCGCTTCGGCGTGGTGTGCCGCCTGGATTATTACGGGGAGGAAGACCTCACCCACATCGTCACCCGCTCCGCGGACATCCTGGGCGTCGCCGTCGTCGGCGAGGCGGCCCGCGAGATCGCCCGCCGGTCGAGGGGGACGCCGAGGGTGGCCAACCGGCTGCTCCGGCGGGTGCGCGACGTCGTGCAGGTGCGCGGGGACGGCGTCATCACCCCCGAAGCGGCGCGGGAAGCCCTGGACCAGATCCAGGTGGATTCCCTCGGCCTGGACAGCGTCGACCACAAGCTGCTGCGGGCGATGATCGTGCATTACCGCGGCGGTCCCGTCGGCCTCGACACCATCGCCGCCTCCATCGGCGAGGAAAGCCAGACGGTGGAGGACGTGTACGAACCGTATTTGCTGCAGATCGGTTTTCTTCAGCGGACACCCCGGGGCAGGGTAGTCACGGAGGCGGCGTACCGGCATCTGAATCTGCCGTTGCCGGGCGAGACTGACAAGCAGGGAGGGGATGAAGCGTGAGGCTGCCGCGGTGGAAAGCGTTCACGGCTGCGTTGTGCGCCGTCCTCGCCCTGGGCGGAGCTTTCCCGGCCATGGGCAACACGGGCTGGACGGGCATGGGGAAGGCCTGCGCGGCGAACGGCTCGTCACAGACCGTCCGCGTCGCCCTGTTCTATGACAACGGAACGCGGCGCAATCCCGCCGCCGTCGTCACCCTGTCGTCGGAAGCGGGACTTGCGCTTTCTTATGCGGGAGTTCAGGCGGGGACCGCGGAAGCGAACCGGCCGGTTCGCTTCGCCGTCGACGCCTATCGCGTGTTTCTGGCGGAAACCGCCAGCGCCTCCGCGGCGGCCGCCCTTGCGCAGAAGGTGCGGGCCGCATCCGGCGCTGCGTTCGTGACCCGGCTCGAGAAATCCGGCCAGACCGTCTACCAGGTGACGGAAGGCGCGTATGCCACGGCGGAGCAGGCGTCGGCCGCCCTGAACCGCTGGCGGCAGGCGGGGGTGCTGGACGGCGTGCAGTCCCTTGTTCCAGCAGGCGTGGCCGGCCCCCTGGCGGTGGAAGCAGGCCCGTACAAGGGAGAAGCGGATGCGAAGGCGGCGGCGAAGAAGTTTGGCGCCGCCGGGCTGGACGCTTTCCCGGCGCTCAGGCCGGAGGGAGGAAAACTCGTCTGGGTGGTGCGCGTCGGCCAGCTGGCCGACCCCGCGCGGCTTGACGATGTGCAGAAGGCGGCGCAGGCCGCCTCCGGCGGCGCCGCGGTGCGGATTCCCGCCGCCGGGGAAAACTACGCCCTGTTGCGCGACGACGTTTCCGGAAACGGCGAGCAAGCCGCCGTGCTGTACGCCATCCCGGCAGACGGCACCGCCGTCCTCGCCATCCGGCCCGCCGGCGAAGGCTTCATCCGCGTGGAAGAACGCTTCGGACGCCGCTACCGCGGCTTCTTCGAAGTCAGCGCCTACAACGGTCAGTTGGCGCTGGTCAACGAGGTGGGGCTGGAAGAATACCTGTATTCGGTGGTCGGCGCGGAAATGGGCGGCCCCTTCCACGAAGAAGCGCTCAAGGCCCAGGCGGTGGCGTCGCGGTCCTACGTCCTGTCGATGAAGGGCGCCTGGCGCATCGCCGACGTGGACGATACCACCAATACCCAGTCCTATTTCGGCGTGGACCGGGAAACGCCGCAGACGACGGCCGCCGTCCGCGCCACCGCCGGCGAGGTGCTCACGTACCAAGGGCAGCCCATCAGCGCCTTTTACGCCGCCAACCACGGCGGCGTCACCGCGCACCCGTCCGAAGTGTGGGGGTCCGATGTTCCCTGGCTGCGAGCGGCGGCGTCCAGCCCGGACGAGGCGGCCGAGCGGAACGCGTACACCTGGTACAAGGTCGTCCTGGAAACGGGCCTTGTCGGATACATCCGCGAGGATCTGCTCGCCGACACCGGGCGCGTCAACGCGGCGGGAATCCCCGTGTACCAGGTTACCGGAGAAGGCGTGGCCGTACGCCCGGAACCCAGCACGCGGCGGGATCCGCTCACCCGGGTGAACGCCGGGACGCTGGTCGCCGTGCTGGGGAGCACGCCGGAGGCCACCAGCTACCGGTGGATCGACGGCCCGCATTCCGGCGAGGCGCTATTGGCATCCATCAACGCGAGGACTTCAACGAAAATCGCCGGCCCGCTCCTCACCCTGGAGGTGGGCGCCCGCGGTCCCTCCGGCCGGGTGCTGTACGTGGTGGCGAATGGCCAGAAAGTCGAGCTCTCCACCGCGGACCAGCTGCGCGGCGCCCTGGGCGGCATCCGCAGCACGCTGTTTGAAATCGAGGAGACGGGACGGTTCACCCTGCTCGGCGGAGGACGCGCGACAAGGGAATTCCCCGGGCAGGCGGGGGCGCTTTACGCGGTGGGCGCCGACGGAAAGGCCCGCGCCCTGACGGGAGACCGGTTCATCCTGATGGACAAGGACGGGCGGCTGCGAGACGTCACGACGTATCCGTCGTTTGTCTTTGTCGGCAGGGGGGCCGGCCACGGCCTCGGCATGTCGCAGTGGGGGGCGCAGGGCATGGCGCTCCGGGGGGACGATTACCGGACGATTTTGCAATACTATTATCCGGGGACGCAGCTGACCGTCCTGTAACAAGGCGGAGAATGGACCAGACCGATGCGGACCAGCGATTTTGATTTCGAACTGCCGGAAAGGCTGATCGCCCAGACGCCGCCGGCGGACCGCGGAGCTTCGCGGCTTCTCGTGCTGCACCGCAATACCGGTGTCGTGGAGCATCGCATGTTCCGCGACCTGGCGGAATACCTGAGCCCCGGCGATACCCTCGTGCTGAACGACACCCGGGTGATTCCCGCCCGACTGCTGGGAAGAAAAGCGGACACCGGCGCGAAGGTGGAACTGTTGCTGCTCGTCCGGCTGGAAGGCGACCGGTGGGAAGTCCTGGCGAAGCCGGCGCGGAAGATCCGCCGCGGCGCGCGTCTGCTTTTTGGCGCCGCTGACGATGCGGCGCCGGCCGGCAGGCCTTTGCTCACCGCCGTGGTGGAAGAGGAGCGGGAAGCGGGCCTGCGCGTGGTGCGGTTCGAATACGAGGGCGTTTTCCAGGAACTGCTCGCCCGCGCGGGACAGGTTCCCCTGCCGCCATACATCCGCGAGAAGCTGTCCGATCCGGAACGCTACCAGACCGTCTACGCCCGCCACGCGGGATCCGCTGCGGCGCCGACCGCCGGGCTCCATTTTACGGACGAGCATTTGAATGCGCTGCAGGACAAGGGAATCCGCCTGTGCCGCGTGACGCTGCACGTAGGTCTCGGCACGTTTCGCCCGGTGACCGCGGAACGCGTGGAAGACCACCGCATGCACGCCGAATGGTATTCGGTGGGGGAAGAAGCGGCGCG
>DATCLN010000046.1:0-3150 GCA_036563895.1 Paenibacillaceae bacterium | reverse complement strand
GCACGGCTGGTCGTGCTTGATGAGCGCGCTGGAGATGCGGTTGATGACGTAGCGCGGGTCGATGCCGGACATGCCCTCCTCTTCGAACTCGTTTTGCATCTCCTGCAGGTCCGACGGCTTGAACCCCTCCACTTCCTCGCCGTCGTACAGCCGCATTTTTTTGATGAGGTCCATCCCCTGCTTCTTCGACTCCTTCAGCCGCGTCAGGATGGAGAAGATCGCCGCGGCCCGGAGGGCGTGGGGGGCGATGTGCACGTGGGACATGTCGGACTGGGCGATGAGCTTCCGGTAGATCTTCTCCTCCTCCGACACCTTGAGGTTGTAGGGGATCGGCATGACGATCATGCGCGAAAGCAGGGCCTCGTTGCGCTTGTTGGAGACGAACGCCCGGTATTCGGCCTCGTTGGTGTGGGCGATGATGAGTTCGTCCGCGCTGATGAGGGCGAACCGCCCCGCCTTGAAATTGCCTTCCTGCGTCAGCGACAGGAGGTTCCACAGGAATTTCTCGTCGCACTTGAGCATCTCCTGGAACTCCATGATGCCGCGGTTGGCCTTGTTGAGTTCCCCGTCGAACCGGTAGGCGCGGGGGTCGGATTCCGAGCCGTACTCGGCGATGGTGGAAAAGTCGATGCTGCCCGTCAGGTCCGCGATGTCCTGCGACTTCGGGTCGGACGGGCTGAAGGTGCCGATGCCCACGCGGTTTTCCTCCGAAATGAGCACGCGCTCCACGGGCACGTTCTCGATGTCGCCGCCATATTCCGTATTCACCATCAGCTGGCAGGAAGGACAGAGGTTGCCCTCGATGCGCACGCCCAGCTCCCGCTCCACTTCCGGCCGGAGTTCGTGGGGAATGAGATGGAGCGGCTCCTCGTGCATCGGGCATCCCTTGATGGCGTACACCGCGCCCTTCGGCGTGCGGGAGAACTTCTCCAGCCCCCGCTTGAGCATGGTGACGATGGTCGACTTGCCGCCGCTCACCGGTCCCATGAGCAGCAGGATGCGCTTGCGGACGTCCAGCCGTTTCGCCGCGGAATGGAAATATTCCTCGACCAGCTTTTCGATGGTCCGGTCCAGCCCGAAAATTTCCTGTTCAAAAAATTTGTAGCGCTTGCGCCCGTCCACTTCCTCCACGCCGTGGGACACGATCATCTCGTAGACGCGGGCGTGCGCCGACATCGCCGGTGACGGGTCCTGGCGGAGAAGCTCGATGTAGTCCCGGAACGTGCCCGACCAGGCCAGTTTCGCGCTTTCGGCCCGGTATTCCGCAATCCGACGGAAAATGTCCATGGGGCCTCTCCTCCTTTCGCCGGACACATTACCATCCTATGCCCGATGACAAGCGATATTGCCGGTGCGGGCGGCGTCCGCCTCACCAGGCGGACCAGCGTCCCAGCAGCTCCGCCGCCGACTCCCGCAGCCGCCGCACGCCTTCCGTGATTTGCGGCTCGGGCGTGTGCACCGGTGTCACCCGGATGGCGTTGCGCTCCGGCTGCGCCGCGAAAAATCCCGATCCCGGCTGGAACAATAGGCCCTTCCGCCAGGCGGTCCTCAGCATCGCCTCCCCTTCCAGCCCTTCCGGCAGGCGGATCCACACGTGCATCCCGCCGTCCGGCTCGATCCAGCCGCAGCCCGCCAGGTCCGCCGCCGCCAGGGTCCGCAAAAACAGCCGGAGCCGGTCCCGGCAGCGCCTGCGGAACGCTTCCCAATGGCCGTGCGAACGGGGATCGTCCAGCCAGCGCAGGGCCGCCCCGTGAACGGCCGCCCTCAGGCGCCTGGCCGCGCGGCCCGTGTCCGGACCGTCGAAACGGCGATGCGTCCCGCCGGGCTCTCCGGAGCCAAGGGCGGCGATCCATCCGAGGCGAAGTCCGGGAAACAGTCCCGGCGGCACCTGCCCCACCGAATAAAGCCGGACGCCCGCCTCCCGCTCCGCTTCGAACGATCCGGGCGACTCCGCCAGGGCCAGCTGCCGGTCGTCGCGCACGAGGGGGACGCCGGCCCAGGCGCAAAGCAGCGCCAGCGCCCGGCGGCGCTCGTCGTCCCAGCGGCGGCCGGACGGGTCCGGGCATACCGGCGATGCGTAGACGAAGGCGGGTTTTTCGCGGGCGAGGGCCGCGAGCAGGGCTTCTGGGTCCATGCCGCTTTCGTCCCCCGGCACGGTGACGGTGCGGACCGCCATCCGCCGGAAAAGCTGCAGCGCGGGACGGGGCGCGAGGCGTTCGGTGAGCACCGCGTCCCCCGGTTCCGTGAAGGCCGTGAGCAGCCTGAGCAGCGCCTCGTCGGCTCCGGACGTCAGGGCCACCACGGCCACGCCTTCCGGGGATCCCAGCGCCCGCTCGTACAGCCGTTGCCCCAGACGGTCGGACGTCTGCGTCTCATCCGCCTTGCCGGCGGGTTCCGGCGGCAGCCTCCCTTCCCTGGCCGCGGTGATGGCGCGGTACAGGTCTTCCTCCCACTCCGTTCCCGACAGCAGGCTGTTTCCCGGACTGCCGCCCATCCAGTTGATCAACCGTTCCACGGCGCTCCCCCCGTCCCTGTCAACCGCTGCACGGCGTTCCCCCGCCGGGCAAAAGCCTCTCCTTCCCATTGTATGGCGGGTTCACAACATTTTCGTTTTCTTTTTCCGGGGGGATTGGTTATAATAAAGGGGACTCAGTGGAGGTGCGGGTAATGGAAGAAAATATCACGTTTTACTTTTTGGGGCTTTCGCATCGGTTCTGGATCGTCATCATCGTCATGCTGCTGTTCCTGACCGCCATTCTGACCGCGGCCTACAACGAAGACCAGACGAAAGGTCTCTGATCCGAACGTCCCGGAGCGGGAGACGGGACGGCACCGTTGCTTTTCTGTATCTTTACAGGCGGAAAAACGCAAGAAAGCCGGATCTTCCCTTCGTGTCGGGAATGTCCGGCTTTTTTTTGCTTGATCGGATTTGTTCGTCCTTCTTACAGTGCCTTCATTTCCGAAATGCACTTGGCGCACAGATAGCGGTTTTTGTACTCCGTGATGCCTTCCATCGAAGAGCAGAAGACGCAACGCGGGCGATAGCGTTCAAGGATGATCTGGTCGCCCTGCACGAGAATTTCCACCGGATCCCCCTCGTTCATCTGATACCGTTTGCGCAGCGATTTCGGCAGAACGATTCTCCCCAGC
>DATCLN010000045.1:0-11714 GCA_036563895.1 Paenibacillaceae bacterium | reverse complement strand
CGCTGGGGGTACCGGAACACTTCGTCCATATGATGGCGAACTCACGCCGGGGGCCATGGGAGATGTCCCGCAACCTGAACAACGCCCTTGACACCCGATATTTTCAGGCGCAAGGGCTGGTCAGCATGCTTGAATGTTGCTTGGCGTTTCGTTAACTCTTCGGAACCGCCTGGTGCGGACCCGCATGCCAGGTGGTGTGAGAGGACGGGGGCTAGCCGCCCCCTTCTACTCGATTCCGCCGCCTTTTTTCCGCCGTCTTCCTTCCCCGCCCTGCAGTGCGATGAACTCCTGTATATCGACAAGAACGCCCGTTTGCGCTATTTTGTGGAAAAGAAAAAATTTGCAAGGTTGCGGAATGAGGAAATGTGAGAATGAAACGTGACGGCGTCGGACCCGGGGCGGGACCCGGAAAAGGCGGCGCGGACGGACGGCCGCAATGGGCCGCGGAGCCGCTGGGCGACGGGGCGGTGCTGCTGCGCCGCCTGGGCCCCGTGCGGCCGGGCGATATGGCGGAAGCCGCCGAACGGCTGCGCCTTGGCGGCCTCCCTTGGCTCGCGGAGGCGGTTCCCGCATACGACAGCATTGCCTTGCAGGCGGACCCCGCGGCGACGGTGCCTCCTTCGGTCATGGCCGCAAGCGCTCTGGAGCTGTTGAGGGACTGGCGGCCCGGGCGGCGGGAGGCGCGGACGGTGCGCATTCCCGTCGTGTACGGCGGGCCGGAAGGGCCGGACCTGGAAGAGGCGGCCGCAAGAAGCGGTCTTTCGCCCGGGGAGTTTGCGGCGCGGCACGCGTCCGCCGTCTACGAAGTGGCGGCGATCGGATTCGCGCCGGGCTTTCCTTATCTGGCCGGGCTGCCGGAAGAGCTGGCCCAGCCGCGCCGCGACGTCCCCCGCCTTCGGGTTCCCGCGGGCTCGGTGGGCATCGCCGGCCGGCAGACCGGCATTTACCCGGTGGATTCGCCGGGCGGCTGGACGCTGATCGGACGCACGCCGTTTCCGCTTTTTCGTCCGCATGCGGACGACCCGTTCCCGCTGCGTCCCGGCGACAAAGTGGTGTTTGAACCCGTGGACCGCGAAGAGGCCCGGAAACTTTTTGCCGGGGGCGGAGGCGTTCCGGCGGCCGCGGGACCGGATTCCGCGCGGGATTCGGCGCGGGAGCGCGAGGCGGCGCTGACCGTCCTGGACCCGGGGCTGCTTTCCACCGTCCAGGATCTCGGCCGCCCGGGCTGGCAGGCGTTTGGCGTGTCCGCGGGAGGCGCCGCCGACCGGGAAGCGATGCGCATCGCCAACGCCCTGGTCGGCAATCCGCCGGACGCCGCCGTGCTGGAACTGACGCTGCGCGGCGGCGCATACCGGGCGGAACGCGAAGTTCTTGTCGCTCTGTTCGGCGCCGATTTTGAAATGTTCGCGGACGGCCGGCCGATCCCTTGCGGCTGCCCGGTGCGGCTGCCTGCCGGCACGGTGCTGTCGTTCGGCCGGCCGAAACGGGGCTGCCGCGCCTACCTGGCGGTGGCCGGCGGTTTCGACGTCCCGCCCGTGCTGGGCAGCCGCAGCACCGACTTGCGCGCCGGCATCGGCGGACTGGACGGCCGCGCTTTGCGGAAAGGGGACCGGCTTCCGGCGGGGAATCCGTCGCCGGACGCCCTCCGGCTGCTTCGGAAGCTGGAAGAGGAGAAGAGCGCCGCGGAGGCCGGCCGGCCGGAAATCCCCCGGGAAGTTGCCTTCGTGGCGCACGACGCGTGGTTCTGGGACGGTCGGCCGGTGGAACTGCGCTTTCTGCCCGGACGTTCCTGGGAGCGGTTTTCCGAGGGGGCGCGGCGCGCGTTTGCGGAAGCCGAATACGCGGTGTCGCCGCAATCCGATCGCATGGGCGTCCGTCTTGAAGAAGGACCGGAGCTCAGGCGGGCCGACACGGCCGAGACGGTGTCCCACGGCGTCGTGCCCGGCGCGGTCCAGGTGCCGGCGGGAGGGCGGCCCATCGTGCTGGGAAGGGACTGCCAGCCGACGGGCGGATACCCGATCATCGCCCATGTCATCCGCGCGGATTGGTGGAAACTGGCCCAGCTTCGTCCCGGCGACCGCGTCGTGTTCCGCCAGACGGCCGAAACCGAAGCGCTGCGCCTGCTGGCCATGCGGGAACGCGAGCTGCGCCTGGCGGAAGCGGGCATCCGGCTGCGCTGGTACCGCCCGTGACCGCGGAAAAAGCTCATAAGGAAACATGATAAGATCACAATGGATCATAAAGAAATGAGAAATCCTCAAAAATATGGCCCAAGAAAAAGGGAATTGTCGTTTCGTGCCGAAAACAAAATGGAGAAAGCGCAAGCCAAGGCGGGGAGGGCGGAGGAAAAACACAACGTGGAAGCGGATAGGGACATCGGGGAAACCATCGATTTGAACGGCGATTTGGGCGAAGGCTACGGACATTGGAGCGCGGGCGACGACGAGGCGCTGCTCGCGGTCGTCAGCTCCGCCAACATCGCCTGCGGATTTCATGCCGGCGACCCGCACGTCATGCGGCGGACGGTGGAAGCGTGCCTGAAGCGCGGCGTGGCGATCGGCGTCCACCCCGGCCTGCCGGACCGGCTGGGATTCGGCCGCCGGGAAATGGCGGTGTCGCCGCAGGAAGTGGAAGATTTCGTGCTGTATCAGGCCGGAGCCCTTCTGGCGTTCACCGCCGCGTCCGGCGGACGTCTGGCCCATGTCAAGCCGCACGGTGCCCTTTACCACATGGCCGCGAGAAGACCGGACATCGCGGCGGCCGTGGCGCGGGCGGTTTACCGCCTGGACCCCGGCCTCCTGCTGTTCGCGCCGCCGCGCTCCGAGCTGGAACGGGCCGGGCGCGCCATCGGATTGCGCGTGGTCGTCGAGGGCTTTGCCGACAGGGGCTACACGGCCGGCGGCGAATTGGCGCCGCGCGGGACGCCCGGAGCGGAAATCGGGGAGGAAGAAGAAGCGCTGCGTCAGGCGCTGGCCCTGGCGGGACGCGGGACCATCCGCACCGTGGATGGCGGGGAAATCGCCCTCCGCGCGGAAACGATCTGCGTCCACGGCGACCGGCCGCAGGCGGCGAAGCTGGCGGCGTCGCTGCGAAGCGGCCTCGAGGCCGCGGGGTTCCGCATCGTTGCTCCCGCATCGGCAAAGACGCAATCCCGGTAATTCGCGATCACGCCAGTTTGCAACCAAGGCAATCCGCGATCCGGGCAAATCGCGATCCCGGTGGTTCGCAATCCAACTTGCAATTCCCAAAAATTTCAATCTCAGCCATTTGAGATCCCGAATGAACCGAAATCTCGGAGCAACGCATAATTGGTGGAATTTGCGCAAGATGGCAGGAATCCCAAAATCCCCTGTTGAATTGTTTTTTCTAATCCCATCCGATCGGTCTGCAGCCCTGAATGCCGCAACGACCTTGGCTCGGTACTTTGGGGGATGCCGCGCATGATCATCAGCAGAGCCGAGATGCGAACGATCTGGACGGTCCTGGCGGCCCTGGCCGCGCTTGGCGTCTATTACGGAAACCGGGCGTGGCTGCAGCCGGCGCTGGAGCCTTGGTCCGGTCCGGTGGCGCATCTCATTTTGAAAACGCTTGAATTCTCCTTGAGCCTGGTCATCGTTACCCTCGGATGGATGGTGTTCGTCTCCACGCTGGACCGGCAGCGGCTGATCCTCGCCGTCCTGTTCGCGGTCGTCGGCCTGATGGATCTGCTCAGCGGGCTTGTGGCGCCGGGCATGCCGCTGCATCGGGCGGCCGCCGGCAGCGGCCCCGGGCTGCTCGCGGATTGGCTGGCGGAGTTGTTTGCCTCGGCCGGGCTGCTGATCGTCTTTTCCCTGCGGCAGACCGGGGTGTCGCCCCGGATGCGGCGCATCGCGATCGGATCGGGCATCGCCGCGGCGTTGGTGATCAGCGCGCTCATATACATACATCCCCTGCCGGAAAGTTTCCTGGAATCTTTGCTGCCTTTGGAAAATGCTCTGGTGCTTGTCCTCTTGGCGGCAGCCGCCGCGACGATCCTGTACCGGAACCGGAAAGAGCGTCCGCAGGTCCTGCTGTCCGTCATCCGCTCCATCGTCTGGCTGGTTTCCGCGCAAGTGGTGAACCTGTTTTCCGGGGATTATATGGGCCCCGATATGCTGCTGGAACACGCGTGTCGGCTGATCGGCTACTACACGCTGCTTCACGGCATTTACCTGATCACGATCGAAGAGCCTCTCCGGCGGCAGAAAAAGGCGGAAGCCCGCAGCAACTACCTGGTCTACTGGGACGAGCTCACGGGACTGCCCAACCGGCGGCATTTCGGCGAGCGGCTGGAGGCGGAAATCAGCCGCGCCCGCAACGCGCGCCAGCGGGCGGCCCTGGTGCTGCTGGATCTGGACCGGTTCAAGACGATCAACGATTCAATGGGACACGCCTTCGGCGACCGGCTGCTCAAGCGAGCCGCGGAGCGTCTGCATGCCTGGTCGGAAAACGGGGAAAAGGTCTTCCGGATGGGAGGAGACGAGTTCAGCGTCCTGCTCTCCGGCCTCACCGATCCGCGGGAAGCGGAACGGACCGCCGAGCAGCTGGTCGGGCTGTTCCGCGAGCCGCTGGACGTCGGCGTTTCTTCCCTGCATGTCACGGCGAGCGCGGGCGTCGCGGTGTTTCCCGACGACGGGGACTCCCCGATGACGCTCCTTCGCAACGCGGACACCGCCATGTACGCCGCCAAGGAGACGCGCAACGGCTGGAGGCGCTACGCCCCCGAGATGAACGCGAAGGCGATCAAGCGCCTGCAGCTGGAAAACGATCTGCGCATCGCGCTGGAACAGAACCAGTTCGTCGTCCACTACCAGCCGATGGTCGACCTGGAAACCGGGCGCCTGGTCGGCGCCGAGGCGCTGGTCCGCTGGATGCATCCCCAGCACGGTCTCATCCCGCCCGGCGAATTCATTCCGATCTGCGAAGAGAACGATTTGATCGTGCCGCTGGGGGAATGGGTGCTGCGCACGGCCTGCCGCGAGGCGAAAAGGTGGCAGGACGAAGGGGCGGGACGGCTGGTCGTTTCCGTCAACCTGTCCATGCGGCAGTTTCGCCAGGAAGACCTGTGCGAACGGGTGCGCGCGGTGCTGGAAGAGACGGGCCTTCCGCCGGATTGCCTGGAACTTGAGATCACGGAAAGCGTCATGCTCGACGCGGCCAACACGGCGCGGACGCTGGACGGGCTCAGGCGGATCGGCGTGCGCATCTGCATCGACGATTTCGGGACCGGATACAGTTCCCTGCATTACCTGCGGCGCCTGCCCATCGACAAGCTGAAAATCGACCGCTCCTTCGTGAGCGACGTGGCGAAGGACCGCAACGACGCGGCCATCGTGTCCGGCATCTCGGCGATGGCGCGAAACCTGAACGTAGTCGTCACCGCGGAAGGCGTGGAGAGCGAAGAACAGGCCGAATTTTTGCGGAGATTGCAGTGCCATCAGGCGCAGGGGTTCTACTTCTCCAGGCCCGTGCAGGCCGAACGGTTTCTCGCCCTGCTGCGCGGCGGGGAAGGCGCGCGCTGAGCGCATCCGTTTGCCGCGCCAGCCCCATCCGTGCCCGCATCGGGCAAAACGGAGTATGAACATCCCCAGCCGCGCCGGACCGCCCGGTTTGCTTTTTGCCTTCCCATTTTTTAAAATGAGGCTTGAATCTCACTGAGAATCAATTTAAAATAATTCTAAACAAGGTGCGACGCCGGATTCCTCCTGTCACCGGGGGTTGCCCCGGCAGGAGCGAAGCCGGTTTTTATACGGCATCTGCACCAACGCACCCACCAATGGAGGGAAGAACATGTCGGCATTGTTTGAAATCCGCGGGCTGAAGGTGTCCGTGGAAGGCAAGGAGATCCTGACTGGCGTCGACCTCGCCCTGAAGGGCGGTGAAGTGCATGCGGTCATGGGACCCAACGGCACCGGCAAAAGCACCCTCGCCGCCGCCGTGATGGGCCATCCCAAATACGAAGTGACGGACGGGGAAGTGTTCCTGGACGGCGAGAACGTGCTGGAAATGTCCGTGGACGAGCGCGCCCGCGCCGGGCTGTTCCTGGCCATGCAATACCCGGCCGAGATCACCGGCGTGACCAACGCCGATTTCCTGCGCACCGCCATCAACGCCCGCCGCGGGGAAGGCAACGAGATTTCCCTCATCAAGTTCGTGCGCCTCATGGAAAGCAAGATGAAAGAACTGGACATGAACCCCGAGATGATGCACCGCTATCTCAATGAAGGGTTCTCCGGCGGGGAGAAAAAGCGCAACGAAATCCTCCAGATGATGATGCTCGAACCGAGGGTCGTCATTCTGGACGAAATCGACTCCGGTCTCGACATCGACGCGGTGAAGATCGTCTCCGCCGGCGTCAACGCCATGCGCTCGCCGGACCGGGCGTTTCTGATCATCACCCACTATCAGCGCATCCTCAACTACATCCGGCCGGATTTCGTGCACGTGATGATGCAGGGCCGCATCGTCAAATCGGGCGGTCCCGAGCTGGCGGAACGCCTCGAGGCGGAAGGATACGACTGGATCAAGGAAGAGCTGGGCATCGTCGACGAAACGGTCGGCCAGGTCTGAGGCGGAGGAGGCTGAAATGCGATGAGCACACCGGTGACATCTCTGGACCGTGAAACCGCCGCCGCCCTCGGCCGCCGCAAGAACGAGCCGGACTGGCTGGTGGAATGGCGGGCCGAAGCAGGGGATCTGGCCGGGCGGCTCGAGCTGCCGAAGCCGGAGAAAATGCCGCTTGCCCGCTGGAAGCTGGACGTGTACGGAGACTATCGTCCGGGGCGGCCGGTCGCCGATCCGTCCGAGCTGCCGGCGGCGCTCACCGAACTGTTGTCCGACGCGAACGCGGAAGCGCTGCTCGTCCAGCACAACTCCGGCGTGGTGCTGGCGCGGCTTCCCGAAGAGCTCAAGGCGAAGGGCGTCACCCTGACGAGCCTGGAGGAAGCGGCCCGCAGCCATGCGCGGCTGTTCCGCGACCATTTCATGGTCGCCTACCGGCGGGACGAACACAAGCTCGCCGCGCTGCACGCCGCGCTCTGGAACGGCGGCGCGTTCCTGCATGTGCCGAAGGGCGTGGAAATCGAAAATCCGGTGCAGATCGTCGTCTTCGCGGACGACCCCGCGGCAACGGTGGCGCCGCACATCCTGGTCATCGCCGAGGCGAACAGCCGCGTCACCGTGGTGGAGCACATGTACTCGGCGCTGCCGGAGGGCGCGGACGCGCTCCTCGTGAACGGCGCTGTTGAAATCTTCGCCAAAGCCGGGTCGCATGTGCGCTACGCGTCGGTGCATCATATGGAAAGCGCGGCCGTGGACATCGCGTACCGCCGGGCCGTGCTGGGCGCGGACGCCCGCGTCGAGTGGATCGTCGGCGATCTGCACGGCGGCAACCTCCTGTCCGACCTCCATTCGGAACTGGAGGGCCAAGGGTCCGTCACCGACATCAAGGTGATCACCGTCGGAACGGGCAGCCAGCGCATCAGCCTGACCACGCGGGTCCGCCATGTCGGCAAGGCGTCCGAAAGCAACATGATCACCCGCGCGGTCATGCTGGACGAAGCGACGTCGATCCTCACCGGCATCACCAAGATCGAGAAAGGCGCCACCAAAGCCAACGGCGAGCAGACGGAACGGGTCCTCATGCTGAGCCCGAAGGCCCGCGGCGACGCCAACCCGATCCTGCTCATCGACGAGGACGACGTCAAGGCGGGACACGCCGCCAGCGTCGGCCGCGTGAACGAAGAGCAGGTGTACTACCTGATGTCCCGCGGGATTTCGCGCAGGGAAGCGGAGCGGCTCATCATCCACGGTTTCCTGGAGCCGACCGTCGCCGAGATCCCGCTGGAGGGCCTGCGCGAAACGCTTCGCCGCATTCTGGAAAGAAAGCTGGGATAAGGGATGGCGCTCGATCCGCTCGCGCTCAAGGAAGAGTTTCCGATTCTTCATCAACAGGTAAACGGCCATCCGCTCGTTTATCTGGACAACGCCGCCACATCGCAGAAACCCCGCGCCGTGCTGGAGGCGATGCGCCGCTATTACGAGCACGACAACGCCAACGTGCACCGCGGCGTGCACACCCTCGGCGCCCGCGCGACGGAAGCCTATGAAGGGGCGCGGGAACGGGTCGCCCGCTTCCTGAACGCGGAGCCTCGGGAAATCATCTTTACCCGCGGCACGACCTCGGCCATCAATCTCGTGGCCCACGGGTATGCGCGCAAGCACCTGCGGGAAGGCGACGAAATCGTCATCACCCCGATGGAGCACCACAGCAACCTGATTCCGTGGCAGGAAGCGGCCCGGAAGACGGGCGCGGTGTTGAAATACATCCCGCTGCAGCCGGACGGCACGATCCGGCTGGAGGACGCGGAACAGACGGTGACCGAGCGCACCCGCATCGTCGCCGTCACCGCCGCCTCCAACGTGCTGGGGACGGTCAATCCGGTGGACCGCATCGCCGAGATCGCGCACCGCAAGGGCGCGGTCATCCTGGTGGACGGCGCGCAAAGCACGCCGCACATGAAGGTGGACGTAAAGGCGTGGGACGTGGACTTCTACGCCTTCTCCGGGCACAAGATGTGCGGCCCGACGGGCATCGGCGCGCTGTACGGCAAGGCGGCGCTGCTGGACGCCATGGAACCGCTGGATTTCGGCGGCGAAATGATCGAAGTCGTGGAACTGTACGAGGCCACCTGGAAGGAGATCCCCTGGAAGTTCGAAGGCGGCACGCCCAACATCGCCGGCGCGGTGGGGCTGGCCGCGGCCATCGAGTTCCTGGAACAGGTCGGGCTGGACAACATCGCCGCCCATGAGCGGAAGCTCGCGTCCTATGCCCTGGAGCGCCTGACCGCCATCGAGGGGATCACCGTGTACGGCCCCCGGCACGACCGCGTCGGCCTCGTCACGTTCAACCTGGGGGACATCCACCCCCACGACGTGGCGACCGTGCTCGACTCCGAAGGCATCGCCATCCGTGCCGGGCACCATTGCTGCCAGCCGCTCATGCGATGGCTGAACGTCACCGCGACGGCCCGCGCCAGTTTTTACCTGTACAATACGGAAAGCGACATCGACCGGCTGGCCGAGGCGCTGGTGAAAACAAAGGAGTTTTTCGGGCATGCAGTTGGATGAACTTTACCGCCGCGTGATCATGGACCACTACAAAAAACCCCGCAACCGCGGCACCCTGGAGGAAGGAACGGTTTCCGTATTCCTCCACAATCCCACCTGCGGCGACCGCATTTCGCTGCAGCTTCGCATCGACGACGGCGTGGTGACGGACGCCAGGTTCACGGGCGACGGCTGCTCCATCAGCATGTCGTCCGCCTCGATGATGACCGAAGCGGTGAAGGGCCGCACCACGGCCGAAGCGCTGGACCTGGCGGAACGGTTTTCCCGGATGATGAGAGGCCAGGCCGTCGAATTCGAAGAGTACGAAGATCTCGAGGCGCTGGCCGGCGTGAGCAAGTTTCCCGCGCGCATCAAGTGCGCCACGTTGGCCTGGAACGCCCTTCGCAAAGGCATCGAACACGGACGGGGCGAGCACAGCGGTCTGGAACATTGACGGAACGACCTGAACCACCCAAACCCAAACCAAAGGAGGCTGATGGCGGTGGCGAAAAAGGCGATCGAACTGGAAGAATACAAATACGGATTCCGCGACGAACACCGCGCGGTATTCGAGTCCGGCAAGGGTCTTACGCCCGAGGTGGTGCGGACCATCTCGCAGATGAAGGGCGAGCCGGAATGGATGCTGAATTTCCGCCTGAAGGCGCTGGAACAGTTCAACAAGATGCCGGTCCCGCGCTGGGGCGGCAATCTGGATGAGCTGAACTTCGACGAGATCAAATACTACGTCAAGCCTTCCGAGAAGAAGGGCCGCAGCTGGGACGAAGTGCCGCCGGAAATCAAGGCGACCTTCGAGAAGCTGGGCATTCCGGAAGCGGAGCAGAAATTCCTCGCCGGCGTGTCCGCCCAATACGAATCGGAAGTCGTGTATCACAACATCAAGGAAGACCTGCAGAAGCAGGGCGTCATCTTCATGGACACGGACACGGCCCTGCGCGAACATCCCGAGTTTTTCGAGGAGTATTTCGGCACCGTCGTGCCGCCCTCGGACAACAAGTTCGCGGCGCTCAACAGCGCGGTCTGGTCCGGCGGCAGCTTCATCTACGTGCCGAAGGGCGTCCGCGTGGAAATTCCGCTGCAGGCGTACTTCCGCATCAACGCGGAAAACATGGGCCAGTTTGAACGGACGCTGATCATCGCCGACGAGGACAGCTTCGTGCACTACGTCGAAGGCTGCACCGCGCCGATTTACACCACCTACTCCCTGCACAGCGCGGTGGTCGAGATCATCGTCAAGAAGAACGCCCGCGTCCGCTACACGACGATCCAGAACTGGGCGCCCAACGTGTACAACCTGGTCACCAAGCGTGCCGTGGCGGAAGAGAACGCCACCATGGAATGGGTGGACGGCAACATCGGCTCCAAGCTGACGATGAAATATCCGTCGGTCATCCTGAAGGGCCGCGGCGCCAAGGGCATGGTGCTGTCCATCGCGGTGGCCAGCAAAGGCCAGCATCAGGACGCCGGGGCCAAGATGATCCATCTGGCGCCGGATACGACGTCCACCATCGTGTCGAAGTCGATCTCCCGGCTCGGCGGCAAGGTGACCTACCGCGGTCTCGCCTCGTTCAGCCGCCAGGCGACAGGGGCCAAGGCGAACGTCAAGTGCGACACGCTCATCCTCGACAACCAGTCGTCGTCCGACACGATCCCGTACAACGAGATCTACAACGACGACATCACGCTGGAGCACGAGGCGACCGTCTCCAAGGTGTCCGAGGACCAGCTCTTCTACCTGATGAGCCGCGGCATCCCGGAAAACGAGGCGACGCAGATGATCGTCATGGGCTTCATCGAGCCGTTCACCAAGGAACTGCCGATGGAGTACGCCGTGGAGCTCAATCGGCTGATCAAATTCGAGATGGAAGGTTCGATTGGTTAACCCTTGATTTTACGGGGATTTTCAGCGGGGAAAGGCGCGCTTGCCCACAATTTGCCCACAATTTTCAGGAGAGGTACCGGGCATAGAGGTCGAGCGCGTCTTTTTCTATTTTCTTCGTGACGTGCAGGTACTTTTCGGTGGTCTTGATCGTGGCATGCCCGAGCCGCTCAGCCACATACCGAATCGTCGCCCCGGCCTCGAGCAGGTGGACGGCATGGCTGTGCCGAAGGGCGTGAGGCGAGAGCTGCGGGAGGCCGGCTCGTTTGCAAACCTCTTTCATGTACTCACGCACCACGTTGATCCGGAGCCACCGACCGTCGGGACCATGGAAAACCAGATTGAGATCAGACCGCTGGAAGCCGTATCGGAGGATAGTCTCTTTCTGATTCAGAAAATACTCCTTCATTACCCGCACAGTTTCCGGGTCCAACTTGATGGTGCGGATGCTTGATTTGGTTTTTGGCGTTGTGACGCGCGGATCGGTGTTGCGGGGATAGATGAGCGTTTTTGTGACCGAAAGTGTTCCGAGCTTCAGGTCAATGTCATCCCAGGTCAGCGCGAGCGCCTCGCCGATCCGGAGGCCGGTCCGGGCAAGAAGCGTGAAAAGTGCCTGATAGTGTCGGGAGTGCTTGTATTTCGCTCCTTTCGCCGGCACGCAGGCGGCCAGGAAACGGTTCAGCTCTTCGAC
>DATCLN010000044.1:0-10996 GCA_036563895.1 Paenibacillaceae bacterium | reverse complement strand
ATGTAGAACTAACTATATTGAAATAATATCAGGAATTTAGACACTTGTCAACAAAAGTTCTCACTGCTATCTTTATGATTCCATGTCGGTCACATGTCGTTTCATGTCGGGGGTTCTGATGATTTTTCATGAAGGTCACATTGCATTGACCGGCGGTTTTTGCTTGTTTGGGCGCCGGCTCGAAGAACGGTCAGTTGCGCGCGAGACGCCTCGCGAGCGATTGTAGTCGATTTTTCGACTCCGTTGACCCGCGAGGATCGTCTCGCGAGCGATTATAGTCAATTTTTCGACTCCATTTGATTTGATCGCGAGGGACGCCTTGCGGGTGATTGTAGTCGATTTTTTGACTCCGTTGGCCCGCGAGGGGCATCTCGTGAGCGATACTACGCAGACCGCCGTAAAAAAGATTGCCGACAAGGAGTGTCGGCAATCCTTTGATGGGTTGACGTCCGAAAGGGACGGGCGGCATGTCTTACTGATTCTTTTCCACGATCTTGAGCAGCGCGTCGTAGAATTCTTCCGCAGCCTGTTTGCCGCTCTTGCGTCCGAAGGCGATTTCCTGCAGCTTCGTTTCCAGCTCCTTGTTCCACTCGGTGTAGCCGGGCGGGTTGAAGCTGAGCTTGACCGGGTTGTCCTTGCTCGACTCGGACACGCGGTCCAGATAGTCATAGACGATCTGGTCGACGGGCGAGGCGTTCTGCTTGAGCAGGGCGCGTTGCTTGGAGGTGCCGGGAACGCCGCGGTTGTTGCCGAGGATGAGCGCCGCGTCGGGATCGTTGATCCAGAAGTTGAGGAGCATCGCGGCTTCCTTCGGATGTTTCGTGTTGGCGTACACGGACAGGCCCTGGCTCGATTCGAGAATGACGCCGTGGCCGTTCGGACCCTTCGGCGGCAATACGAGGGTCAGCTCGTCCTGCGTCAGGTTCTGGTGCGCGGCCAGCTGGTTGGACGGGATCAGGTTCATCGCCACCTTGCCGGCGCTGACCAGCGACTTGTTCGGATCGTCCGGCGGATTGGCCACCTGCAGCTCGGGCGCGACGGCGCCGCCCTGCTTGTACAGGTTTTCCCAGAACGTGAACCAGTCGATCACATCTTGCAGTTCAAAGCCGATGGCGCTCTTTTCCGTGTCGTAGAACACTTTCCCCCGCGTCGCCAGAAATACGCCCTTCATCCCCTCAACGCCGAACTGGTAGGTGCCGTAGTACCCTTTGCCCAGCTTTTGGGAGAGCTCGACGCTGATCCGCGCGAAGTCATCCCAGGTCCAATCGTCGGTGGGCACCGGCATGCCGGCTTTCTTGAACATGGTGGCGTTCACGAGCATGCCCCGCGAGTTGGCGCCCGCCGAGAGGTTGTACAGCGCTCCCTTGTAGGTGCCGTAATCGATCAGCCCCTGGTCCATGTCGGACAGGTCCAGTTCCTTGCCGACGAACTGGTTCAGATCGAGAAGCACGCCCTTGTCGGCGTAGTCGATGTAATTGCCGCCGAGGAAGAACACGTCGGGCGCCGTGCCGGAGGCCAGCAGCGTGTTCAGCTTGTCGAAATAGCTGGAGCTCGGGGCGAACTCGCCGATCACCTTGATGTGCGGATACTTCTCCTCAAACTTCCGCAAAGCCTGGTTCGTAAGATCCGCGCGGGTCTGGTCGCCCCACCACATGATGCGAAGCTCCACCGGTTCCTGAGAGGCGGACGGCGACGGCGAAGAGCCCGACGGCGGCATCTGGGCGGACGGCGACGGTGACGGGCTGTCCGTCGACGAACCGCCGGAGGATCCTCCGCCGCAGGCGGCCAGCGCCACGACCAATGCGGCGGAGAGAATGGCCAACCATAATTTTCGCATGCATTTTCCCCCTTTTCGGGAATGTTTTTTCATTTTCATCATAAAAGTGCTTTCATGGCATCTGAATGCAATTTATTCGGAAACCTTCTGTCGATTTTTTCGGGTACGGTTTCAAAGACATGGCCCCGATCAGCCCTTCAGCCCGCTGGTGACAATGCCTTCGAGGAAGAAGCGCTGGAACATGAAGAACACCACCGTGACCGGCACAAGGGACAGGGCCGACATCGCCAGCAGCGGACCCCAGGACGCGTCCCCGGAGGGGTCGAGCATGGAGCGCACGCCGAGCTGGACGGTGAACAGCCGGACGTCGTTCAGATAGATCATCTGGCTGAAAAAGTCGTCCCACGACCAGATGAAGGTAAAGATCGCCGTCGTGATCATCGCCGGGGTGAGCAGCGGCAGGATGACCCGCAGGTAGATGCCCGCCGGCCCGCCGCCGTCGATCATCGCGCTTTCGTCCAGCTCCCGGGGAATGCCGCGGATGAACTGGACCATGAGCAGGATGAAAAACGAATCGTGCGCCAGCCATTTCGGAATGATGAGGGGCAGGAACGTGTTGACCCAGTCGAGCCGGTGATACAGGATGTACTGCGGGATGAGCGTCACGTGATACGGCAGCATGATCATGACGAGCATGAGCGCGAACCACAGCTTCTTGAACCGGAACTCGAGCCGGGCAAAGGCGTAGGCGGTCAGCGAGCAGGTGATCAGGTTGCCGATCACGGAAAGCACCGAAATGATGCCGGAATTGAGGAAAAACCGCCCGAAGGACACGCCGAGCAGCCCTTTCCAGCCCTTGATGTAGTGGTCGAAAGTCACTTCCTTCGGCCACAGGCCGGGATCGGTGAAAATGAGGCTGTCCGGCTTGAAGGAGCTGCTTACCAGCCACAGCACGGGATAGAGCATGAAGAAGCCGAATCCCATGATGATCGCATGCCGGACCAGCCGCGTCCACGATTCCCGCCTCGCCATCACGCTCTCCCCCTTCCGCCGGATTCATCCCCGTAGTAGAACACCCAGTACTTCTGCGTGGCGAACACCGCGGCGGTGAACGCCGCGATGATCAGCAGCATGATCCACGCCATCGCGGAAGCGTAGCCCATGTCGAAGAACGAGAAGCCCTTGAGATACAGATACAGCGTGTAAAACAGCGTGGAGTTGATCGGCCCGCCGCGGGTGTCGCCGAGCACGTACGCCGGCGTGAACACCTGGAACGAGTTGATGATGCCCATCACCAGGTTGAAAAAAATGACCGGCGAAAGCAGCGGCAGCGTGATGCGGAAGAAGCGGCGCACCGGCCCGGCTCCGTCCACCTCCGCGGCCTCGTACAGCTCCTGCGGGATCTGCTTGAGCCCGGCGAGGAAAATGATCATGGCCGAACCGAACTGCCAGACGGCCAGCGCGACGATGGCATAGAGAATGTAGTCGGGGTGGGACACCCACGCCTTCCCCTCGATGCCGAGAAGCGCCAAAAATTGGTTGAACAGGCCTTCCCCGTCGAACACCTTCCGCCAGACGACGGCGATCGCCACGCTTCCGCCCAGCAGCGAGGGGATGTAATACACCGTCCGGTAGAAGCCAAGCCCGCGAAGGCCCCTGTTGAGCGCCATGGCTACCGCCAGCGCAAAGGCGAGGCGCAGGGGCACGGACAGGAACACATAGGTGAAGGTCAGTCCGAGGGAGTGGGCAAACAGCTCGTCCTCCCGGAACATTTCCCGGAAATTGTCCAGCCCGGTCCACACCGGAGGGGTCAGCAGGGTATAACGGGTCGTGGCCAAATAAAGCGAAGCCAGCATCGGCCCCAGCGTCAGCCCGAAAAAGCCGATCAGCCAGGGCGCCATGAACAGATAGGCGACGCGGTTGTTCTGCCTGCGCATGGACGTCCCCTTTCCTTCCGATTCGGGTCCCCCTCCCAGCGTACCGGGTCAAGAAAAAGGAAGGAATGTGATTTTTTCGGTTATTCCCCGTCGAATTTTTCGGACCTTCCCTGCCGGAATTCGCTGGGACTTACGCCGTACATGCGCTTGAAGCGGGAGCTGAAGTAGCCGGGCCCGGAAAACCCGCACAGCTCCGCGATGTCCCACAGGCTGAGGGAAGTCTCCTTCAGGAGCCGGACGGCCTGTTCCATGCGCACTTCGGTCAGATAGCGGATGAACGATTTGCCGACCTTGGCCTTGAACAGTTCGGAAAAATAGGTCGGATGGTAGTGGAACCGCCGGGCCAGCGTTTTCAGGTCCAGGTCGTACATGTAATTTTCCCGGATGAACCGCTGCACCGCCTCGATGCGGAACCGGTCGGAGTCCTCGTCGCGCTCCCGGACGGCCTGCCGGATGCGGCAGAACGTGCGCATGAGATCCCGCGCCGCTTCTTCCGCGGTGTTGAAGCGGAGCGCGAGTTCCGGCCGCAGCCACAGGGGATCCTCCGGTTCGGGGGGAATCCGGAAGGTGCGCGCCACCGCGTCGGCCAGCAGCCGCAGCTGGAACAGCGTCCGGACGAAACGCCCGCGGGACACGGACCGGGCCGCCTCCAGCTCCGCCAGCAGCGTCCGTTCGAGGGCGTCGAGATAGCCCTGGTCCAGCAGGCGCAGCACCGTCTGCTCAAGCCCGGCGGCGTCGGAAACGCCGCCGGTTTCCTTTGGAGCGGGACGGGTTTCCATGTCCGTCCGGTAAGGTTCGGCCCGCGATGTTTCGCTTCCGGCCAGCCCATGCCAGACAAGCAGGGCGGACAGGTACCCTTCCTTCCAGGCGGCGAAACCGGACACCGGCTCGCCGACGCCGAAGGCCGCTTCCATCCGCAGGTAGCGCCGCGCGGCTTCGCCGAGCGCCTTCGTCAGGCCGTCGATGGCGGAGGAGTCGTCGGGCATCATGAACAGAAACAGGCCCAGGTCGCGCCCGTCGGGAAACGACGGCGGACGCTCGGGCAACGTTTCGGCGATTTCCCGGCAGATCAGCTCGAAGGGCAGGCGGAACTGCTCCGCCCGGCGAACAGGATGGGAGGCCGGGCCCGACGGGGCGGGATCCCGTTCCGCCGACGTACCCGTTTCCTTCAGCCCCGCCGCCACGAAGCGGACCCGCCGCGCGTCCCAACGGTCCAGCTCGAACGTCTCCAGCCTTTCCCGGATCGCCTGCTCGTCCCAGACGGGTTCGAGCACGAGCCGGATCAGGAAATCCTCCCTCATTTGCCGGTAGTAGGCGGACAGCCGCCACTCCATGCGTGCCCGCTCATCCCTGGCGCGGCGTTCCTCCCGCAGCTCGGCGGCCACCGTGCGCAGCGACGCTTCCAGCTCCTCCCCGGAGACGGGCTTGAGCAGATAATCCTTCGCCTGGCTGCGAATCGCGGCATGGGCGTAGGCGAAATCTTCGTAGCCGGTCAGCACGATCAGGCGGACGTGCGGGAAACGCCGGCGGCATTCGGCGAGAAAGGCGACGCCGTCCGCCACGGGCATGTTCATGTCGGTGATGACGATGTCGATGCCGCCGTTTTCCAGCACCCTCAGCGCTTCTTCGCCGTTGGACGCTTCCGCCGCAACTTCCAGCCCGAGCTGGCGCCAGCCCACTTTCAGCCGGATGCCCATGCGGATCTCCGGTTCGTCATCCACAATCATCACCCGCAGCATCGGCTTCGTCCCCTCCTTCCACGGGTTCTGCGGGCAGCATGAGTTCGATGCGGGTGCCTTTCCCCTCGCCGGATTCGATGCGGAACGCAAACTGCGGACCGTAATGCAGCCTGAGCCGGGCAAGCGTATTGCGGAGGCCGATGCGTCCCTTGGGACGGTTGAGCACCTCATCCAGCTGGACGGACGGCGATTCCGTCTGCAGCCGCTCGACCAGCTCCGGCGGCATGCCCGGCCCGTTGTCGGCCACGCACAGCACGAGCCGGTCGCCGTCGAGGCGCGCGGCGATCTCGACGACGGCGGTGCCTTCCTGCGAAGCGGAAAATTTCACCGCGTTTTCCACCAGCGGCTGCAGCACGAACTTCATCACCGGCACGCGGCCGGGAGACCCTTCCTCCCGGATGGTCACGCTCAGGCGGTCCCGGAACCGGATGCCGAGAATGTCCAGGTAATGGCGCACATAGCGCAGCTCCTCTTCCAGCGGCACGCGTTCTCCGATTTGGAGGGAGAAGCGCAGCATTTTGCCCAGGGCCTCGATCACCCGCACGGTGTCCTTCGAGCGGCGCTGGATCGCCAGGCTGCTCATGAGTTCCAGCGTGTTGAACAGAAAATGCGGGTTGATTTGCATCAGCAGGGCCTTGTATTCCGCCTGCTGCCGAAGCAGTTTCAGCTCGAACTCGGTGCGGATGTGCTGCCGGAGCAGCCCGACCATGTTGCGGAACGACTCCATCACGAACGCTACCTCGCTCCCCATCCGCCGGGTCGGGGGCAGGCGGCTTTCCGCCTTTTCGAAATCGCCCTTTTGCACATGCCGCATGGCGATGGCCAGACGGGACAGCGGCTTGGACACGCCGTGGGAAATCCACATGGCCGCCGCGACGGACAAGACGAACAGCAGTGCGGCCGAGGCGACCATCGTGTTGCGGAGGCCGGTCAGCTTGGCAAACAGCTCGCGCTCGGAGACGACGCCGACCAGCAGCCAGTCGTAAGGGCGCAAACGTTTGTAGACGAGGATTTCCCGGTTGCCGGGTTCCTCCGTCAAATAGAGCACGCCCTGCGACGAACCCGGAATGCCGCTGGCGACGACGCCGCGCGCCTGTTCCGACAGCTCGCCGAACCGTTCCGGGAAAAGCATTGGCCGGCCTTCCGCGTCCAGCAAAAAGATGGAACCGGTTTCACCCAGGTGAATGCGGCTGAGCGGTTCCTGGAAATATTCCGCGCGCACGTTCACCTTCATCACGGTGTGGGCCAGCTCCGGCTTGAAGGTGCCGATGGGAAGAAGCAGGCTTACCACCGGATACGGGGCGGCGCCGGGAGCCTCCACCGGATCCGTGTGCGCCGGCACCCAGCGGTGCCGTCCGTTGATGAAATCTTTGTACCACGCCTCGTCCAGGAAAGAACCGTCGCGGGCCATCCGGTTTTCCACGCCGACCCAGAAGCCTTCCTTGCGGTACAGCGTGACCGACGAAACGCCGGAATAGTTGTACAGCGTCCGGGTCAGGAACTGGCTGAAAGAGATGCTGGCCAGCGTTTTTTCGTTGTCGGGCACCGCGGGATTGGACATGACGTCGTCCCACTTCCGCGTCATGTCGCTGTTGAAGATGATGGACGACAGGTCGTAGATCTGCGTCAGCGCCATGCGGACGACGGAGCCGTATTCGTCCATCTTCTCCAGGGCGGACGATTCGATGTAGCCGCGGATGATCGCCCGGGATTCGTTGAACAGGACGAAATAGACCAGTCCGAAGGAACAAAAGAGCAGCAGGCTGAGCAGCGCGATCAGCCGGCTGCGAAGGGAGTAGAGCATGGTGTTGCGCACCTCTCCGACAGCTTGTGTCAACCACGCCATTTTGATCATACCGCACGGGCCGGCATTGCGCACCCTTTCGCCGGCGTACGTGTCGGCGGGTTGATAAACTTCCGAAAATTTCAGGGGCAAGATCCGAAAAAATCGCATGTATTTGTCAAGAATTGGTCCGCAACAGGCTCGTTGGCATTCTTGCGGGGCAGAACGGAACAGCGACAAAAGTGCCGTTGTTTTCGCATGAAAACCAGGTTTCTCGGAAAAACAATTGCATTTGTGCGATTTCCGGCGAGCGACCCGAAAATAATGGCACAAATGTCGCTGTTTCGCCCGAACGGCTTTGAAAACGAAAAAATAATGGCATTTTTGTCGCAATGTCCTTCGGCGCCCGGGGAACCGCGGCGTTGTTTTCATTTGCAACGGGGTTTCCTATAATGAAGGAGAAAATTGCGGAAAAAACACGTGCGAAGTTCAAGACGGAAGAAGGAATGCGCGTTGCGCGTGCTCATCGTCACCGCCGTCGAAGCGGAGAAAGAGGCGGTGCTCAGAGGATTGAGGCAGCGGGGCGGCGAGCGGTTTGACGTGGCGGTGTCCGGCGTCGGCCCGGCGGCCGCGGCGGCGGAAACGGCCTTGGCCCTGGCGGCCGTGGCGCAGTCGGACGCGCCGTACGCATTGGCCGTCAGCGCCGGCATCGGCGGAGGGTTCGCAGGAAGAGCCGACGTCGGCGACCTGGTGGTCGCCACGGCAATGATCGCCGCCGATCTGGGGGCGGAGACGCCGGAAGGTTTCCGCGGCGTGGACGAGCTGGGATTTGGCCCGGTGCGGATTCCGGCCGACGAGCTCTGGTCGGATCGCATTGCGGAAGCCTTGCGGGCCGCCGGTCTGCCGGTGCGGCGGGGAAGCGTGCTCACCGTCTCCACGGCGACGGGAACGACGGAAACGGCCGAGCGGCTGGCCGCGCGGCATCCCGACGCCGCCGCCGAAGGGATGGAAGGCTTCGGCGTGGCGGCGGCGGCACGGCGACTCGGGGTGCTCGCGGTCGAGATCCGCGCCGTCTCCAACCGGGTCGGCCCGCGGGACCGCTCCGCCTGGCGGATCGAAGAGGCGCTGGACAGACTCGCCGCCGCCTGCGCCGTGCTCGCGTCGCTGACGGAAACAGACTGATACAGCAACAAAGATCAAAGGAGCGTGGCCGTTGTGGCGATGAAAATCGCCTTTTCCCCCTGTCCGAACGACACGTTCATCTTCCACGCCTGGGTGCACGGCCTGGTGCCCGGCGCTCCGGAACTGGACGTCCTTTACGCCGACATCGACGTCACCAACCGGCTGGCCGTCGAACCGGGCGGCCCGGATGTGCTGAAAATTTCCTACGCCGCGCTGCCGTGGGTGCTGAAAGAGTACGCCCTGTTGCCCTGCGGCGGTGCGCTGGGCCGCGGCTGCGGCCCGCTGGTGCTGACGCGCGACCCCCTGCAGCCCGGGCAGCTGACCGGACGCCGGGTGGCGGTGCCGAGCGAAAAATCCACCGCCTATCTGCTTTTCCGCCTGTGGGTGGCCAAGAACGTCCCCGGCGACGTGGGGGAAATCGTCGTCATGCCGTTCCATGCCATCATGCCGGCGGTCCGCGACGGCCGGATCGACGCCGGACTGGTCATCCACGAGGCGCGCTTTACCTACTCGTCCTACGGGCTGTCGCTGGTCGCCGATCTGGGCGACTGGTGGGAAGAGGAAACGGGGCTGCCGATCCCGCTCGGCGCGATCATCGCCCGGCGCGGCCTGGACACGGAGGCCATCGCCGGCTGGATCCGGGCTTCCCTCGAATACGCCTGGGCCCACCCGGACGCGTCGCGGGATTACGTGCTGGCCCACGCCCAGGAAATGGACCCGGACGTGGCGAAGGCGCACATCAACCTTTATGTAAACGAATTTTCCGCCAATCTGGGCGACGAAGGATACAACGCCGTGTTCACCCTGCTGGACCGGGCCGCGCGGGAAAATCTGGTGCCGCCCGTCGATTTTAACCGGCTGCGCGCCTGACGAAGGCGATGCGTGCGAAAAAAACGGGCCGGACCGATCCCGGGGGGACCAGTCCGGCCGGTTGGCAGACGCCTCGTTCCAGGTTTTTTCCGTATCGTCCCGTCAGGTCCGTTGCCGGTTTCCGCCGCGCAAGCCGACAAGGCCGATCAGCCCGAGCAGGCCCAGCCAGCCCCAATCCATGGCGTTGTCGCCGGTGGCGGCGGCCCGCAGGCGTCCGTTGTTGTCCGTGCGGTCGGTCCGGTCGTCGAACCGGAACATGTCCGTGTCGTTGCGCGTATTGTCCATCCCGGGGACGAGGTCCGTCACGTCGTTCACCCCGGTCCGATCCTGCATGGTCGTCGAACGGGGCGGCGTCCGGTCGTTGGCCGCGTTGTTTTCCGCGTACGCCGGAACCGCAAGCGCCAGTCCCAGCAGGAAGAGCGAAAGCACACCGGAAATCAGCTTCTTCATTCTCGTTGATCCTCCTTGGCAGGTTACGGTACTAATCTCCTCCTCTTTACCAGTTTTTATTCAAAGAAAAACGGCCGGCCCGGCCGGCTTCGCGGCGGCGCACCGGTTTTTCCGGATTCCGGGCGGACCGGTCTTTCGCGTCCAGACGACGGGCTCACGGCACGGATGAGGGATTTTTTGGACATATGGTCCGATAAACGCCGGAAAACGGCCCGGCCCGAAAACAATTCGGACATCCAGTCCGAAAAAACGCGCCCGAATCCTTGTGAATGCGGTTTCATGAGGTTCAGCCCGCGCGAATTCGGACCAGATGTCCGAAAAAATTTCCGTGAAGCCGTTTCCCGGCGAATGAATCGGACTGTATGTCCGAATTATTTTGCATGCCGGTCGACACAGCCGGCGCCGCATGGTCCGGATCAGGTTGCCGGATCGCGGCCCGAGCTCGGGACGCCGGCTTGGCCTCAGCGTCAAATACCGTTACCCTCTCCGGCGTGCGGCTTTCGCTCCCGGGATTCCAGGGCTTTTTTCCCCGCTTCCAGCAGCTCGATGATCCGGTCCACGTCGTAGACGCAGCCCCGCCAGGTGCCGCCGCTGGCCGCCTGGAGCGCCGCCCACAGGCGCGTGTCGTCCGGCAGCTGCGGATCCTCCGCCAGCTCCGGATGGGGACCGCGCCGCGCCAGGATCCGCGCTCCTTCTTCGGGCGTGGACGGCTGCTCCCCGTCGCCCACCATGTCGATGCGACCCTCGAGCCGCTTCAGGTCGATATGGATGTCGATCCAATCGCCGTCCCGCAGCCGGCCCAGCGGACCGCCCGCCAGCGCCTCGGGGCCGACGTGGCCGATGCAAGCGCCGGAGGAGACGCCAGAGAAGCGGGCGTCGGTGATGAGGGACACCTTGCCCGCAAACGGCAGGTGCTTGAGCGCCGACGTGAGCTGGTACGTCTCTTCCATGCCGGTGCCGGAAGGCCCGCGGCCGATCAGCACCAGGATGTCGCCGCCCTGGATTCGCCCCTCCTTGATGGCCCGGATCGCGTCCCGTTCCGTCGTGAACACCTTCGCCCGGCCGACGTGCCGGTACACCCCGTCTTCGTCCACGCTGGCCGGGTCGATGGCCGCCGTCTTGACCACCGAACCTTCCGGGGCGATGTTGCCGACGGGAAAACAGACCGTCGAGGCGAGCCCGGCGGCCCGGGCCTTGTCCGGCGGATAGATGACCGTGTCGGGATCGACGCCGTCCCGCTCCAGCAAAAGCTTTCGCA
>DATCLN010000043.1:0-27173 GCA_036563895.1 Paenibacillaceae bacterium | reverse complement strand
CGGCACGGCCGTGGTCATGATGGCGGGCCTGATCAACGCCCTCAAGATCGTCGGCAAGCGGCTCCAGGACATCAAGGTGGTGTTCAGCGGCGTGGGCGCCGCGGGCGTCGCCTGCACGAAAATGCTGCTCAACGCCGGCGTCACCAACATCGTCGGCGCCACGCGGTCGGTGGGCATTCTGCGGCGCGGCGTGCCGTACGAAAACCCGATGCACCGCTGGTACGCCGAGCATACCAATCCCGACAACATTTCTGGCACGCTGTCGGACGCCATGGAGGGCGCCGACGTGTTCATCGGGGTGTCCGGCCCGAACGTGATCACCGTGGACGATCTCAAGAAGATGGCCAAGGACCCCATCGTGTTTGCGATGGCCAACCCGAATCCCGAGATCGCGCCGGAGATCGCGCAGCCCTATGTACGGGTGATGGCGACCGGACGTTCCGATTACCCGAACCAGCTCAACAACGTCCTGTGCTTCCCGGGCATCTTCCGGGGCGCGCTGGATTGCCAGGCCACCGAAATCAACGAGGAAATGAAAATGGCGGCCGCGCAGGCCATCGCTTCCGTCGTGGACGAAAGCGAGCTGAACGAGCAGTACATCATCCCCAGCGTGTTCAACACCAAAGTGGTGGAAGCGGTGCGCAGAAAGGTGATCGAAGCCGCCATCGCCACCGGGGTGGCGCGGAAGGTCCCCCACGGCTTCGCCAAAGGGGAAGTCCCCGAAGAGCAGACGATGCTGCGCTGATTCGCTCCCCTTCACCAGAACCGCCGGTCCGCGAAGGACCGGCGGTTTAGTATTGAAGACAAGCCAACAAGGGGATCTGCAGACAGTCTCTTGAAGGTTTTTGATCAAACTTATGAATGATTGATTGTGAATGAATGCGGGATGAGCGGACAAACGTCAGCGTCCGGCAGCAGCCAACGCGACGGCCGCTTCGGCGGCCACTTCTGCGGCTGCGATGATGAGCGCCCGGTTTGCCGCCGCAGTCGCGCCGTTCGTCTCCCGCTCGATCGCGCGAATGATACGCGGCGTGACGTTTTTGCCTTCTACTTTTCCGGACGTATCTGCCAGTACCCGGCGGATGACCGCTTCGATCTGTTCGGCGGGCAGTGCCGCTTCCTCCGGAATCGGAACACCAAGAAGCAGACCGCCAGTCATGCCGATTTCCCAGTGGCTGAGCGCGATTTTCGCTGCTTCCTCGCCCGATTCGACCCGAATGGCCGAAAACTCCGATTCCCGCACATAATAGCCGGGGAAGTGATCCTGCCTGTACGTCATCACCGGAACCCCGAGTGTCTCCAGCGCTTCGAGGCTTTTGCCGATATCGAGGAACGTCTTGATGCCACCGCAAACCAACAGGACGCCCGATGAAGCGAGCGCGTTCAAATCTCCGGAAATGTCCCACGTTTCAAGCACATCGCGGTGCACGCCGCCGAGGCCTCCGGCCAGTGCCACGCGGATGCCCGCGCGCGCGGCCATCCAGACCGCTGCGGCGGCCGTTGTTCCCCCCGACTGGCGCCGAGCGCTGCACACGCCGAGATCGGCCATCGACAATTTCACGCGTCCTTCGGCAGCGGCCAGCCATTCCATTTCGCTGCGGTCGAGACCGATGCGCAGCTCGCCTTCCACCATGGCTAGAAACGCAGGCACCGCGCCGCGCGCGCGAATCGCCTCGTCGACGCTGTATGCAAGTTCAAGGGCGTGCGGATGGGAAAGTCCGTGTGTCAAGATCGTCGATTCCACGGCGACAATCGCCTTGCCGGCGTCCATCGCGTTTCGCACTTCCGCCGAGTATCGCAAGATCATCACCTGCAATGTCGGATATCGGATGTCGTGTCGAGAACTGCCTTGATTACAAGTCCAGCATAAATCGGCCTTCGCGAATCACCGTCACGCCGGAGCAAATGAACCAGGAGATATCCGCAGGAGAGCACCGGTGCACGACCGACGATATGATATCGTGGCTGTACACGAACGATTGGCACGATGCGTTCAGCACAAGGAACGATGCCGCTTTGCCGGCTTCCACCGTGCCGAGGTCGCTGTCAAGTTTCAGCGCCCGGGCGCCTGAGAGTGTCGCCGACCGCAGCAGGTACCGCGCGTCGATGCTGGCCGGGTCCTGGGTCGCGCCTCGCGTCATGCGGCTGGCCGTGTCCATTTCGCGGAACATGTCGGGACTGGAAAACATCATGTTGTCCGTTCCGATCGAGATTGGGATGTCGCGCCGATAGAATTCGTGCAGGGGCGGAATGCCGTCGCCCAGCAGCAGATTCGTACGCGGGCAGACCGCGATCGCCTGCCCCCGCGCTTTCAGCTCGGCCATGTCTTCTTCCGTCGCGTGGGTCAGATGGACCATCAAATCCGGCTCAAATTCGAACGCGCGTTGTATTTCCGTTCTGCCGTATCGTTCCATTGACATCGCCGCGTCGCGCGGCGATTCGCTCACGTGGATGGCGACGAGCTTGTCCCGCGCGATCTTCCGCATCAGGCGAAACACATCCATGTCAAACGCGTTGATGCCGGAAATGCCGAATCCGTCCGCTTCTTCGGCCACCATCTCGAGTTCCCGTTCCGTCAGTTTCTCGTTTGCGCGGTAGTCGGCCAGCGGCCGGCCAAGAATGACCGGGCGGATCGGCAGCCCTTCGCTTGCTTTCCTCAGCGCCCGAACGCCGTCGAGGCCGCCTTCGCGGAAATCGCCGAACGCGGCAATGCCGGACATCAGCATTTCTTTCAACCCTTGACGGATTGAAGCGATGAGCTGTTCTTCGCTGAGTTGTTGCAGAAAACGGTGCTTCAAACCGTGCGGCGGCTGTACGGCCTGTTCCACCGGCATCCCGATGCCGAGCTCCTTGGCCGCCGTGTCACCAATGTGGGTATGCGCGTCAACAAATGCCGGGATGACCAGTCCGCCGCGCAAATCGATGCCATCCCTGCGGACGTTCCGCTCGATGGCGACGATGCGTCCGTGATCAACGACAATCGTCGCATTCTGGACCATTTCCATCTCTTCGCCGACCAAAACATTAGCGTTGGTATAGACTTCCATTGAATTTCACCTCGTTGATCGAGGGGAGCACGGGTGACTGTTTCAACATTTGGGCGATGTCATCTTCCGTAGGGTAATAGACGGAATTCAACGAACGACTGACTGACACCGCCGAAGCCGCCGTCGCCGTCACGGCCGCTTGTTCCGGGGGTTTGCCGGAAAGGAGGGCGTAGACGAATGCGCTGGAGAAAATATCGCCCGCGCCGAGAGAATTGCTGGTTTTGACCGGAATGGCCGGACAGGAAATCAGCTTGCCGGACGCGTACACAAGGGATCCGCGGGAAGAGCGCGTGCAGACGACGGTCGCCGGTCCTGAGGCGGCGATGTCAAGCAACTTGGATTCCAATCCTCCGGCGTCGGGCGCGAGCATGTGCAAGGCCCGCTCGTTGAGGAACGCGATGTCGGTGAGCGCCAGCGCCCGGCGCACCGCTTCGGTGCCCCAGCGTTCCACGGAAGACGGCTCGATGTCGAGGGACGTGGAGACGCCTTGCCGCTTTGCAGCGTCCAACACGCGGATCACCAGTTCCTCGCGGAAAAGATGCGTGTGCAGATGGTTAGCCATGGAAATGTCCACGCCGAGCAGAAACTGTGCCACCGGAAGTCGGTCTTTGTCGATTGGTGGCGAGAGTATAACGGATTTTTCGCCCGACTGGTCTACGATGACAACCGCCGTCGGCGTCAAGACGTCGGGTACGCGTTCGAATAGCGGCGATACGCCCCGCCGCCGCAGTGTCTCTTCGATTTGCCGGCCAAACGCGTCCGTGCCGACCCATCCAAGCACGCTGGAGGACAGGCCCAGTGACGCGGCCTCTAGCGCAAAATGAACCGCCGGTCCGCCCGGCGACCAAACGGCAGCCGTCGCGAACACTTTTTCGTCGCGGCCCGGCAAGAACTTGACCCTGTACAGACCGTCCATGACGATGTTCCCGAATGTAAGGATGATTGGTCGTTTCATGACTTCCCTCCCACCGATAAAGCCGCGATTATGCCAAGACAGGCGGGCGGCTTTCCTTCAAGGTAAGTCCCGGGAGCCGGTCCGTCGTCTTCCCGTCGAACAGAAGGGCTTCATCCGCATGTATGTTCAGCCCGATTCGCTTGCCCGCCGGTGGCACGGCCTGCGCGTGCACGACGGCGCACAATCGGTTGTCGTCCACCG
This sequence comes from Paenibacillaceae bacterium, assembly GCA_036563895.1. Classification (GTDB taxonomy): domain Bacteria; phylum Bacillota; class Bacilli; order Paenibacillales; family Paenibacillaceae; genus ZCTH02-B3. The sequence goes on along the minus strand of DATCLN010000043.1, from coordinate 22,970 downwards.
TGCGCACGTGAACAAGCGCCGAACCTCCCAGGTGTTCCACTGCGTCCACCGTGACGGCGATGACGGAACCGCCGGCCTTGTCCACGTCGGTGATCGTCAGATTTTCTGGCCGGATGCCGATCACCAGTTCGCGGCCGTCCGCAAGGGACGAGCCGTCCGTCGATTCCAGCCGGAAACGGGTTCCCCAGACCGGCAATTCCGCTCGACCGTCGACGACTTCCACCTTGCAGGGCTGCAAGTTGATCGGCGGATCGCCGACAAAACCGGCGACAAACAAGTTCACCGGTTCGCGATACAGTTCAAGCGGCGTGCCGAACTGCTGGATCATGCCGTTTTGCAGGATGGCGATGCGGTCGCTCATAGTCATCGCTTCTTCCTGGTCGTGCGTCACCATGACCGTCGTGATGCCCAATTCCCGCTGAAGCTGCCGCATTTCCAGCCGGATTTGCCGCCGAAGTTTGGCGTCCAGGTTCGACAGCGGTTCATCGAGCAGAAGCAACGTCGGACGGAGGGCGATTGCCCGCGCAATAGCCACGCGCTGCTGCTGGCCGCCGGACAGTTGACGCGGATAGCGCTTTTCCATTCCGACCAGGCCGACCAATTGCAGCACGGATTGGACTCGTTCCCGTATTTCCTCTTTGCTCATCTTCCGGTAGACCAGCCCGAAGCGGACGTTTTCCTCCACGGTCATGTGCGGGAACAACGCGTAATCCTGGAACACGAACCCGATATCGCGCCGGTTGGGCGGCAGGTCCTGAATGAACCTGCCGGCCAGTTGGATCGTTCCGGTGTCCGGTGTCTCGAAGCCGCCGATCAGGCGGAGAATGGTGCTTTTCCCCGAACCGCTCGGCCCGAGAAGGCAGATGAACTCGCCTTCTTCCACATTCAGCCGGATGTCGCGCAACACTTCGACATGGCGGAATTTTTTTGATATCCCCTCAAGCACCAGATAGCTCATGCCGCGATTCTCCTTTCACCGTGAACCCGGATCCGCTCATGCCCCGGCCTTGAGCTCCGCATCCAGCAGGACGATCGCGTCGAGTGCGGTGATGATGGCGTTGGAAAAACCGGCACCCGCTTGGAAAGGTTCGCCCGTCACGAAGTTGTCGCCGATGCTGTTGACCACGCCGCCGCGCAGGCCGAACAGCGTCGTGAGCGTAAGCAGGATCGACGCTTCCCGCTCCACGTTGAGCACGCCGGCGCGATGCCACTCCTCAAATTGCTGTTTGTGACGCTCGAGAAGGAAGCCGCCACGGGCGGGACGTGCGACGCCTGGGTATTCAGAATCGACGGATCGGGTCAGCCCGAGGTGATATCGAAAACCGCGTTTCTCCGCGGCTTTCTTCATGCACGCGACAAGATGCCAATCCGCGATGGCAGGGAACTGCGGGGGCACATAGGAAAGGCTTGTCCCTTCATCGCGGACCGCGCCTGTGGTGATGACCAAATCGCCCACCGAAAGCCATTCCTGCATCGCACCCGAACCGCCGACGCGGATAAACGTGTGGGCGTCGGTGTTCATCATAAAATCCATGAGGACGATTTCCAGTTCCGGCGCTCCGCTGCCGCTGGAGACCACCGTAACCGGGACGTTATGATAGGTGCCCGTGTACACCTTGCACATGCCGGTATCGCTGACGAGCCGACGTTCGTCGAAATATTCGGCCACTTCTTCCGCCGTGTCTTTTTCGCAGCCGTGAAGCGGATCTTTAACCACGCAGATGACATAAGGCGCCGTTTGATCCGCCGTAATCTGCGTAAATGCGGGTTTGTTTCCTATGCGAAACGGCCCGATTTTGTTTTCCATAACCTGCCCTCCAAAAATCCAATTTGTGGTTCGTCCGGTGATGATCAGAGGATCAAGAGGATCAAAAGTATCGCGACCATTTGGCAAATTTCTCGCCGAGCAGCGAAATGAGGAAGATGACGAATGTGATGACGGCCGACCAGGCGAGCACCACCATGTTCAGCCCCTCGCTGCGCTGCTCGGAGTAGACGCGAACCGGGAAAGTGGTCGATCCCGAACTGGAGATGAACGTGGTCAGCGTCACGTCGGTAAACGAAATGAGAAACCCGAACACCGCGCCTACCAACACACCCGGCATGATGATCGGCAGAATGACGCGCCGAAAGGTCGACCACCTGCCGGCTCCGAGACTGTATGCCGCTTCTTCCAAACGCCTGTTCATCTCGCGCAGGCTCTGCAGGACGACCCGCAAAATGAAGGGTGTGACCATGACCGCATGTGCCAACACAAGCGTGATGAACCGGCCGGACAGCCCAAGCATGCCGTATAATTGCAGAAGACCGAGCGACCAGATGACGAGCGGGAAAAAGAGCGGCGCAAGCAGAACCGTTTCGACGAACCGGTTGGTTCTGCGGTAAAGCCACAGCGAAGCCGGCAGTGTCATCAAAACGGACAGCGCGGTGGCGTACACGGCCAGCTTCAGGCTGTTCACGACCGATCCGCGGTAATTGTCGTTTTCGAGCATCTCGGCAAACCAGTTCAGGCTGACTCCCTTCAGCGGAAAGGAGAAATAATCCGCGTCGTTAAACGCCACGATCATCATCAGCACGCTCGGAGCCATCACGAACAGGAAGGAGAGCGCCACAGCTCCGTAATAGAGCGCTTTGGCCGCAAAGGACAGGGCTTTACCCGCCGCGTTCACTGCAAAGCACCCCTCGATTTCCTCGTCAGCAGCACGGGCAGGGCGGAGATCACGCCGAGAATGGCAAGAAGCATTAGCGAGATCACCGCCGCGAAGGGCCAGTCAAATACCTGGATCGCCTGCTGGTAAATGATTTGGGCGAGGAGCTGGATTTTTCCCTGGCCTACGATTCCGGGCGTCGCGAACGAGCCGATCGTAAGGCCGATGACCAGCGTGCTGCCGGCAATCATGCCGCCTTTGGTAAGAGGCAGGGTGACGCGCAGGAAAGTGGACCAGGGTCCTGCGCCCAGGCTGGCTGCCGCGTCCGACAAATTCGCCGGAATCGTGCGCAGCGAGTTCAGGATCGAGAGCACCATGAACGGCAGAAAAGCGTGAACAAGCGCGATCATCACGGCTCCGTCCGTACCGAGAAAATTGAAAGGCTTGTCCAGCCAACCAAGCGCGCGCAACCCCGCATTGATCGGACCGTACCGCGCGAAGAGCAGATACCATCCAAGGGATTGCAGCAGCGCGCCGCTGAACAGCGGGGTGAGCACCAGCGTAATAAGCGTCGTTTTGGCGTACGATTTTGCTTTGTAGATGTAGTAAGCGAGCAGGTAACCGACTACGAGCGTCGCCGCGACGACAACGATGCAGTAGACGAGCGTCTTTCCGATCACTTTCAGAAAGTAAGGATCGGTGAAGAAACGTTCATAGTTCGCGAGCGAAAAGTCTCTCTCCCAGAGTTGCTGTTCAGGCGCGTTCACCTGAAAGCTGATCACCACGAGCAGAAGCGCGGGAAGCAGAAAAATGATCCCGTACACCGCAAGGGCGGGAGAGAGCAACATCCACTCAACTCGGAACGGCTTGCCGCTGATTGTCCGCGATGATTGAGCCATGCCGCTCTCTCTCCCTTCCTGATAATGTCAATCTTGCCGTGTCGCTGGAGCGGAAGGAGATCAGCCGCCCAAAATTTCCGTGTTCCAGCGCTGTGTCCATTCCGCCCGTTTCGAGAGGAGATAGTCCCAATCCAGCACTTGCAATTTACTCACCGTTTCTTCACCGTACACGATCTTGTTGGCGATTTCTTCCGGCACCCGGACTTCCTTATTGGTCGGGCCCATGAACAGTTTCGTTGCGAAGTGCGTTTGCGTTTCCACGCTGATGCACAGGTTCACAAACGCTTTGGCCAACTCCGGATATTTGGTGCCTTTGGCGATGACGATCGTGTCCTTTGCCATGACCGCGCCCGGCCCGTCCGGGTAGACGAACTCGACGGGATAACCCTTCTCGATGTAATCGTTTGCATAGCTGTTGAAGATGGGTGCCGCGAGCACGCTGCCGCTTTCCAATTCGAGGAACAGCTCGTCCAGATTGGTGTAAGTCATCGGTACCGGTTTCAGTTCTTTCAATTTTTCGAAGTTGAAATCGTCGTCCCTTTCGGTTTTGCCGAAAGCCAGGCCGGCTAACGCGATAAAGGCGTCGCCTTCAAAACCCGGATAGTTGGGGAACGCGACTTTTCCTTTAAACTCATCGCGCCACAGGTCGGCCCATTTCGTGATCGGTTCGCTGACGAGTTCTTTGTTGTACACGATGCCCAGGGCCATGAACGTCATGCCGTAACCGTTCTTTTGTGCCGCCGGGTACAATTGCGGGAAGTTCGGCAGCGTCTCGTCCACCGGTTCGGCTACGCCGTCATCGATGGCCTGCTTGGCCTCGAACAGGTTCAGGAACGCCACGTCCATCGACGGGTTGCCTTTTTCGGCATACAATTTGGCGAACCGGTCGCCGGTCCCGCCCAGCACCAGCTCGATTTCCGCCCCCATTTCTTCAAGCGGTTTGACGGCGTATTCTTCGATCGCCGCGGCATAGTCTCCGCCCCAGACGCCGACGACAAGCTTCTGCCCTTGGTACGGCTTGTCGTTTGATGCTTCATTTGCACCGCCGACGGATCCGCTCCCCGTGTTGCTTCCCCCGCCGCCGCAAGCGGCGAACAGCACCATGGATGCCGCCGTGACCAACGCCAACAGCACATTCCGAACCGCTTTCTGTCTCATTTCCAAGCCTCCCATAATTTTCAAGTGCAAATTTGTACCGACGCCGAAGCTCCTTTTCCCCCTTCGACCCGCACCCTGCGAATGAGCGGGCGAAACGGGGATTGGTTTGCCCGCGCCGGTATTCACAATATAAGCCGGCCGACGCGGTTTTCGTAAGGCTGCGCGCCGAGGATTGTACTTGAAAACATTCCATTTGTGCAATTGACCAAAAGATCGAGCGATGGAAGCCTCTTTCCTGTTCGCCGCATGCGATTGCTGTTAATATCGTTGTACAACTATGAGACGGCAACCAGCGGCCAAGGACAAGGATGGGGGAAGAAATGGGCAGATACGAAGGACGAACCTGGCATGATCGCTTCTTGCCGCGCCTCACCACTGAAGAAATAGGTAAATTAGACAAAGAACGGTCTCTTTTGGTGCTTCCGATCGCATCGGTAGAGCAACACGGGTGTCATTTGCCGGTGTTTACGGATTCTTTGCTTTGTGAATCTCTGGTGGAAGGGGCCATCGCCAAGCTGCCTCCCGACGCCGAAGTGTGGGTGCTACCGCCCCTTTATTACGGGAAAAGCACTGAACATTCCGGATTTTCGGGAACGCTTTCATTATCAACCGGGACGTTGCTCAGGCTGCTCGGCGACCTTTTTGCCGGTCTGCACGGCGACGGATGGCGCAGACTGCTGATCGTGAACTCCCACGGGGGCAACCCGGAAATCTTGACGCTTGCAGCGCGCGATGCCCGCTCGGAATACGGTCTCCGGGTGTATGTCATCAATACGGGCGATCTGTATGCCCACGAAGCGTTTCCGGAGCGGGAACTGAAATACGGCATCCACGGCGGGGCCCTGGAAACTTCGATCATGCTGGCGCTGAAACCGGAATGGGTTCGGACCGAAGCGTACCGGGCGGAATATCCGGTTCAGGTCGAACATTCGCATTTTAAGCTCGGCGGGGCGGCCACGTTCGGCTGGCTGACCGGCGATTTCTCGGAATCCGGTGTCATCGGCGATCCGACGCTGTCCACCGCCGAGCTGGGCCGGGAAATATACGAGCGGGTTTGCGTCCGGATGGCGGAGATGATGTTGGAGTTGCTTGCGTGAAGAGTGCGGCGGAAGCGGACGGCAACCGGCACCCGAGGGGGGATGATGGGTTTGCACTTGACCGTTGAGGAAGCACTTCGCCGGTATCCGTTGAACCGTGGAAAACTTGTTGCCGGCGCCAAGGGATTGAAGCGCATCATTCGTTCCGTCAACATCATCGACTCTCCCGACGTTTTCAACTGGGCCAAAAACGGCGACCTCCTGTTTATGGCCGACTTCTTGATCAAGGACGAACCAAACCATCTCGTGGATCTGCTTAAGAAACTGGACGAACGCGGGTCGGCCGCCCTCGCCATCCGGCTGGGGCAGTTCATGGCGAAGATCCCGGATCAGGCAATCGCCGAGGCGGAACACCTGGATTTTCCGCTGATCGAACTGCCGTTTGAATTCGCCTATTCCGATCAGGTGAACCTGATCATCCGCGACGAAATCGATCGCCGCACGAAACGGCTGCTTCATACGATGGACAAGCAGAAGCATCTGATCCGCTTTGCCATCCATCCGCCGGAACATCCGGTGAGCCATTTGCCGATGATCGGCGAGATTTTGGGCTATCCGATGGCCCTCGTCGGCGTCGGAGGGCACCTGCTCTATGCCGATCCGGGATTGCCCGCAAAAGAACTCGTCTCCGACTGGCCTTGGGAAATCAAGGTTGTGAAACAACGCGGGAAAATCGGATGGCAGTATCGCATTCCGCTAATACATGAAGGGGAATGTTGCGGTTTTCTTCTGGTTGTCACAGGCAAGGAAAAGGCGATTCGCGAGGAAGAAAGCCTTTTCCGTCAAGCGGCGGAACTCGTTGCGGCGCAACTCAACCTTTGGCAAGACGACATCGAATCGGCGGCGGGACACCGGGCGGCGCAACTTTTGGAGCGATACCTAACGCGGCGCATTACGCCTGAATTGTTTCTGAAACAAGCCCGGTCGATTCTGAACCTGAACGACAGGATGGTTTACGTTTGCGTGAAAACTTGCGTGAATCCTGCCGGACGAGAGAGGAGTTCTGCGGCCGAATCCGTGCCGGCTGTGCACCGTTGGCGCGCAGCCCGAAGAGAATTGAACATTCATCCAAAGCTGGCAAAATACAGCGTCCATCATCTCGTCATCAACGATGCGCTGATCAGCGTCATCGGGGTTCCGGAGACAGAGGCGAGACACGCCGCTCTTCCCGCCAAGATCGGGCAGATCTTTTCCGAAGTACTGGCCTATGCATGCGAACCGAATTGGTGCTGTTACGTCAGCAAAGCCAAGAACGAGCCGGAAGACATTCTGGACGCGTATTTGGAATGCGAAAGCGCGAGCGAGGTCGGAACGGGATCCGGCGGTTCGCCGCGCGTATTGTTGTATGCCGATCTTGAGCTGAACCATCTGTTCAGTTTCATTCCCCGGGAAGTGATGGCCAAATATTGTATCAATCTGCTAAAACCGCTTCTGTCCAAGGACAACGCCTATATCCGCGAAATGCTGGATACGCTGGAAGCCTATTTTGAACACGACGGTCAGATCAACGCCATCGCCAAAAAGTTGTTCGTGCATCGCAACACCGTACTGTACCGTATGGAAAAAATCAGCGAACTGCTTGGTCTTGACTTCCGCAAAACGGGGGACTTGCTGAAATTGAAGCTTGCACTCACCTTCCGCCAGCAGCTTATGTCCGAGCAATATTCCACCGACCAGGCCGTTACGGACGACCGGGAAAGACTCAACCGGAATGCGCTGTTTCATGCAGGAGGATGACGGCGCCTTTGGCTCGGAAATGTGCGTGGGATTTGTGCCGAGCCGTTTTCGAGATTCTGTACCTTTTATGCTTGTGGAGGAGTTAAACCGCATGTGGTTCGCGTTGGCAATTGCCGCAGCCGTTTGTTTCGGCATTCGCGGCATTTTTTACCATTGGTCGTCGCAGCAGGGGATGAACCGCAATTTGATGCTGTCGGGGGTTTTTGCGGCGGGGCTTTTTGTTTGCCTGGCGCTAAACGCCACGCTGAGCCAGCCGTGGAATGATCGCGTATTGTATGGGCTGCTGATGGGGCTGTTCTCCTTTGCGGCCAACGCAGCCATGTATAAAGGATTTGCAACAGGCAAAGCTTCTTCCGTTGCGCTGCTCATTGCGCTGCCCGCCGTTCCGGTCGTACTTCTGGCATATCTGCTGTGGGGAGAGACGCTGACCGCCGGACAATGGGCGGCTTTTCTGATCATCGTGACCGGAGTCGCCCTCGTGCGCTTTACCGGCGATTTCTCTTGGCAGCAGCGCGAAGGAATGAAGTGGGGTCTAGCTGCAATGCTCTTTTTTGCGTTCAGCGATGTAACCAACAAACAAGCAGCGGTTGCCGGGGCCGCGCCGTTTCCGATGCTTGCGCTCATGTTCGCGTGCGGAACGGCGCTATTCGGCGGATGGTGGCTGCGCGAAAAATTCCTCCGACAGCGGGCGTTCTCCGGTGGAACCGAAACCGCGCCGCAAGAACGAGCGGAAGCGGACGGTGCGCTGATCCGCGCTCCATGGAGCGAATGGAAGACGTTCCTGTGGGGCGTGCTTGCCGGTCTTTTCAACGCGGCCGGCATGATTTTCTTGTTTTGGGCGTTCGAAAGCGGGATTACCGGCTTGGTGTCGGCCATCATTTCGCTTAACGTCGTGATTTTACTCCTTTACGCGAGATTCGTCGTCAAAGAACCATTCAAACCGCAGGAAACCGCGGGCCTTGCAATCTCACTGGCAGGGGTTCTCGTTCTTCATCTGGTCAGTTAGCCGGCAGCCGGACGCTCGATCATCTCCATGCCGCGCCCCAAACCCTTGCAGTTTGCAACGGACATCCAGTCCGTCAAAAAAAAGGCACGTTTGCAATTCATGGCGGACATCCGGTACGTTCAACCCGTTCGACCTTTTGGGAAAGCGATTTCAGCTAGGCAAAGCACCTGCTTATGGACTACATGTCCGCCAAATTTTTGCGAAACGCTTTCGGTCGCCTCTTATGGACTATATGTCCGCATACTTCGCTGCGAAATGACATTCGATTTTGAGCTCCGCGTGGGGGCGAGTTCCTATTCGCAAGCTCCGCCCAGCCCCGCGCGAAAGGGTTCGCGTCATGACCGCATGCGCACGCCCATAGAATAGCATACGGGAGGCTTCCGGCCACGGGAAAAAGGCGGCACCGCTTCCGGCGGCATGGGACGAACGGCGCCCCGGCAACGGGAAATGGCCGGCGCAGCCTGCGGAAGCGGAGGCTTCCGGCGCCGCATCCGGAAGCGGCCGCGTCCGGTTCCGCGTACGGAAGAAGAAAGGTCCGGCGACGCGCCCGGCAGAGGGCGGTTTCCATGGAGGAAAAATTGCCGCCGCGGAAGCCTCCCGCCCAGCAACCGCTTTGGACGCCATGGGGGAGGCAGCCGCATGAAGATCACCGTCCGCGCCGGCGACACTTTCTGGCGGTACAGCCAGCTGTTTCGGGTGCCGCTCAACCTCATTCTCGATTCCAACCCCGGAGTGGACCCGGCCCGGCTCGTGCCCGGCGCTTCCGTGGACATTCCCGGCTATGAAATCGCGGAACACCGGGTGGCGCCGGGGGACAGCCTGTGGCGAATCGCCGCGGCGCGGGGCGTTCCGCTGGAGGCGCTGCTGCTGGTCAATCCGGGCGTCAACCCGTACAACCTGCAGATCGGGCAAATCGTCCGCGTTCCGGTGCTCGTCACCTGGCTGGTCGTGCAGCCGCAGCGCCTTTACGATTCCAACGCGCTGGCGGCCGACCTGAACCGCCTGACCGCCCTGTATCCGTTCATCCGCCGGCGCTCCATCGGCAATTCCGTCCTTGGAAAAGAAATCACGGAACTGCGCATCGGCACGGGGAACAAGCGGGTGCACGTCAACGGCGCCTTTCACGCCAACGAGTGGATCACCACGCCGGTGCTGGTGCGCTTTTTGAACGAATACGCCCTCGCCCTCACCCTCGGCGGCAGCATCCGCGGCCTTGTCATGGCGCCGTTCTACCAGATCGCGACGCTGTCGGCGGTGCCGATGGTGAACCCGGACGGCGTCGACCTGGTGATCAACGGGCCGCCCGCACAGCAGCCTTACCGCGACCGGGTGCGGGAGATCAACGGGGGCAGCCTTGATTTTTCGGGATGGAAGGCCAACATCCGGGGCGTCGACCTGAACGACCAATTCCCGGCGATGTGGGACCGGGAGGTGGCGCGCTCGCCGCAGAAGGCGCCCGCCCCCCGGGATTACCCGGGCACCGCGCCGCTCACCGAACCGGAAGCCATTGCCATGGCCAATCTCACCCGCGGGAGCGACTTCGCGAGGGTCATTGCGTTCCACACGCAGGGGGAGGTCATCTACTGGGGCTTCCAGGGACTGGAACCGCCGGAATCGGAGCGCATTGTCGCCGAATTCGCCCGGGTGAGCGGCTACACGCCGGTGCGGTACGTGGAAAGCTACGCCGGCTACAAGGACTGGTTCATCCAGGACTGGCGTCGTCCCGGATTTACGGTGGAAGCCGGCCGCGGCGTCAACCCGCTGCCCCTTTCGCAGTTCGAGGAAATCTACCAGGAAACCCTGGGCATCCTGCTGGCCAATCTGTACATGTGAAGCGAATCCGTCCGCGGATTATAATGGAGGGGGTGAACATCAAAAAACAAAGGAGAGAGAAACCCATGCGGAAGGATTTGTCACCAAACGGCACGACGGTCGGTTTCATTGGACTGGGGGTCATGGGCGGGTCCATGGCGGGACACCTGCTCAGGGCCGGTTACCGGCTGTGCGTTTACAACCGGACGAAAGCCAAGGCGGACAAGCTTCTCCAGCAGGGTGCCGAATGGTGCGATTCCGCGGCCGAGGTCGCGCGGCGCGCGGATGCGGTCATCACCATGGTGGGTTATCCCCGCGACGTGGAAGAGGTATATTTCGGCCCCGGCGGCCTTCTCGAAAACGCGCGCCCCGGAACTTTTCTGATCGACATGACGACGTCCAGCCCCGGCCTGGCGATGCGCATCCATGAAGAAGCGAAGCGGCGGAACCTGCGCGCGCTGGACGCGCCCGTGACGGGAGGAGACGTGGGGGCGAGGGAAGCGAAGCTTTCCATCATGGTCGGCGGAGAACGGGAAGATTTCGAGGCGGTCCTGCCCCTTTTGCGCGTCATGGGGACCAATATCGTCCACCAGGGAGGTGCCGGTGCGGGACAGCATGCGAAAATGTGCAATCAGATCGCCATCGCGTCCAACATCATCGGCGTGTGCGAGGCGATCGCCTACGCCCGGAAGGCCGGGCTCGATCCCGAAAAAGTCCTCCAAAGCATCGAAACCGGCGCGGCCGGCAGCTGGTCCCTGAGCAATTACGGCCCGCGGATCCTCCGCGGCGATTTCCGGCCGGGCTTTTACATCAAGCATTTTGTCAAGGACATGGACATCGCGCTGCGGGAAGCGGAAGCGATGGGGCTGGACGCCCACGGTCTGAAGCTGGCCAGGTCGCTTTACGGCCGGCTGGTGGAGCGGGGCGAGGAAAACAGCGGCAACCATGCCTTGTACAAGCTGTACGAATAAGCGTTTATAGGTATACGAAATAGATGACGAGGGCCAGCGCGATCCGGTACACGGCGAACGGAACGAGCTTCACCCGGTTCACCAGCCTGAGGAACGCGCGGATGGTGAGCAGGGCGAACACGAAGGCGCTGATGAATCCGGCGATGAAAAAGGGAAGGGCGTCCGGCGTGAAATAGGGCAGATTTTTCACCAGGGAAACCGCGCTCGCCCCGGCCATGATCGGCACGGCCATGATGAAGGTGAAATCGGCGGCGGCGCGGTGCGACATGCCGAGCAGGACGCCGCCGGAGATGGTGGAGCCCGACCGGGAAAAGCCGGGCCACAGCGACAGGCACTGGAAAGCGCCCACGATGAGCGCCTGGCGAAGGGTGATCTGGTCGACGGACGTGACCGTCGGCTGGCGGGGGCGGAACCAGTCGGCCAGAATCATGAGTGCCGCCCCGGTCACCAGGCCGAACACCACCGTGGCGGACGAAAACAGATGCTCGTCGATGTAGTCGTCGAACAAAATGCCAAGCACCCCCGCGGGAGCCAGCCCCGCGAGGACGACGGACAGCCGGAGCCGCCCGCCTTCCCGGGGGGCAGGTTCCGCGCCGGCCGCGCCGGTCGTGACGGAGGAACCGGACGGGCCGGACGTGCCAGACGGGCCGGACGTGACCGACGGGCCCGGGATGCCGGACGGGCCGGCCGCGCCGGACGATGCGCCGCCGGAACTTCCGCGCCGCCCCGCCCTAAGACCGAGCAGCTCCAGAAAACGGTCGCGGAACACGAAAATTCCCGCCAGCACCGAACCGAGCTGGATGACCACCTTGAACGTGTTGGCGGGATATTTGCCCAGAAACTCGTCGGACTTGAGCCACATGTCGTCCACCAGGATCAGGTGCCCCGTGGACGAAACGGGCAGGTATTCGGTCAGGCCTTCCACCAGTCCGAGCAAAATCGCCTTGATGATTGCGGGCAGATCCATGAACGTTTCCCCTTTGAACGCGTCCCCGCACCCGTCCGGGACGGGCGGAATCGTGAGCGGACGAGCCTCTCCGCATTACTCCAATTATATGAAAAGCCTGGCCCATATTACCACACAAAGCCCCTGGATGTCCACGATGGGGGCGCCCGCATGTTTCCGGCGGCCGCGGGGCGATCGGCGCGGGTCGTCCCGCGGGTCGTCCGGTGCGCGTCACCCTTCTTCGAACAGGGCTGCGCCAGCCGCCCGGAGGCCTTTCCCGCGCCGAAGACCGCCCCGGCCGCATAAAAACCCCCGTGCGGGAAACGCTAAGGATGGAAAAGTAATCCAACCGGGAGGAATGCGATGTCCAGCTTCTGGGTCAAGGCGTTTGTCCTTCCCGCCATCCTGGCGCTCACCGCCTGGGTGCTGCCCGGCGTGCGGTACGACGCGTGGTTCATGCCCGTCACCGTCGGTCTCATCCTCGCCGTCGCGGGCATGCTGATGGAGTACCTTTTGCTTCGGGAAGGAAATCTCTGGTTTGCCACGTTCGCGGATTTCGTCGTCGCCCTGCCCGTCGTGTATTTCTTCTCCAACATGTTCGCCGGGGCGGAAATGACCTTCACCGGGGCCCTGCTGGCGTCCCTGCTGATTGCGGCCGCCGAATTTTACGTCCATCGCTGGTTGCTGCGCACCGGCAGGGTGGACAAGCTGGCCTGAAAACGGACAAGCTGACGCACGACCCGTCCGCAGCCGGAAACGGGCGCGCATAATCCGGCGCCTCTGTCGAAAAATAACCTTCAACCCAACCCGAGGGAAGGAGCTCACGGTTGCGACATGAAGGAGCTGGTGGTTGCGCCATGAAAAAAACGGTGCTTTGCCTGATGGCGGTTTTCCTCGTCCTTTCCGGGTGCGGCGGCGGAGGTGCGAACCAGGGCGGGGACGAAGGCGGCCCGCAGGCGCAAAACCTTTCGCGGCCGAAGGCCCTGCAGGTTCCGCAGCGCAAGCGGTCGATCACCACCGTCGGCTTCCTCGAACCCGTCGTGTCCGAAAAAGCGGCGGAAGAAGTGAACCGGGTCGGCGACCATTTGTCCTATGTGGCGGTGTTCAGCTACCGGGCCCGTGCGGACGGCAGCCTTGAAGGGGTCGACGACGGGGCGGCGATCCGGGCGATCGAACGCTCGGGGTCGGTCCCCATGATGGTGCTGACCAATTTTGCGGAAGGCAACTTCTCGCCCGACGTCGCCCATTCCGTTTTCACCGACAGGGACGCCTCCCGCAGGCTCATCCGCAACGTCCTGGACACGATGAAGGCGAAGGGCTACCAGGCCCTGAACATCGATTTCGAGCACATCCGTCCGGAGGACCGGGAGCTGTACAACGGATTCCTGGAGACGATCATCCCGGCGGTGCGGAAAGCGGGTTATCCGGTCACGACGGCGCTTGCGCCGAAGAACGAAGACACCCGCGCCGGCGCGTGGCACGGCGCCCACGATTACAAAAGGCACGGGGAGCTCGCCGATTTCGTCATCCTGATGACCTACGAATGGGGATGGTCCGGCGGACCGCCCATGGCGGTGTCGCCCATCCCGCAGATCCGCGAGGTGCTCGATTACGCCGTCACCGCCATCCCGCGCGAGAAGATCGTCATGGGAGCGCCCCTGTACGGGTACGACTGGACGCTCCCGTACCGGAAGGGAGGTCCCTGGGCGAAACGGCTCGCTCCCCAGAAAGCCGCCGAGCTGGCCGCCGCCAGGGGGGTGCAGGTGGCATACGACGACACCGCCCAGGCCCCGTATTTCCATTACACCGACGACGCCGGCAAGAAGCATGTCGTGTGGTTCGAAAATGAAGCGAGCATGCAGGCCAAATACGACCTGGTCAACGAATACCGCCTGCGCGGCGTCGCCTATTGGGTGCTCGGGGAACCGTTCCCGCAAAACTGGACGCTGCTTCGCCGCAACTTTTACATCCGCAAGGCCTGGGCGAGGTAGAGGAGACCTTCGCCGGGACGGACCGGGCCGCCAAGGCCGCCAAGCCGTTTCCGGAAGCGGACCGCCGCATTCCGGAGCGGCTTTTCTTTTTTTGTTTGCGCGCGGCAATCTATGCTAAAATAGTGCATCGAACGAAACGGATGGATGTGAGGCGAATGGCGTTCGATTTCGACCGCCCGGTGGACCGGCGCGGCACGCTGTCCTACAAGTGGGACCAGTCGGAAAAGCTGTTCGGAGCAAGCGACGTGCTGCCCCTCTGGGTGGCCGACATGGACTTTCCGAGTCCGCCCGCAGTCGTGGAGGCGATCCGGCGCCGCGCGGAAGAAGGCATCTACGGGTACACCATCCGGGATGAGGCTTACACCGATGCCGTCCTCGACTGGTTCCGGAGGCGGCACGGCTGGGACATTCCCAGGGAGTGGCTGGTGGACACCCCGGGGGTGGTGACGGCGCTCAGCCTGGCGGTGGAGCTGTTCACCGAGCCGGGGGACCGGGTCATCCTGCAGTCGCCGGTGTATTATCCGTTTTACGACGTGATCCGGATGAACAGCCGCGAAGTGGCGAAAAATCCCCTCGTCATCCGGGACGGGCGGTACGAGACCGACTGGGATCAGCTCGAAGGGCTGATGCGGGACGGCGCCCGCATGCTGCTGCTTTGCAGCCCGCACAATCCGGGCGGCCGGGTGTGGTCGCGGGAGGAACTGGTCCGGCTTGGCGAGCTTGCCCTGAAATACGGGGTGTTCGTCGCCTCCGACGAAATCCACTGCGACCTGGTGTTCCGCGGCCATCGCCATGTGCCGTTCGCTTCCCTGTCCGAAGCGTTCGCCCGCAACTCGATCACGTGTCTTGCGCCGACGAAGACGTTCAATCTTCCCGGGATTCCGGCTTCCTTCGCCGTCATTCCCGATCCGGAGCGCAGGCGCCGGTTCGTCGCGCGGATGAAGGCGTTGTCCCTGCACATGGCGTCGTTCTTCGCGCCGACGGCGGTGAAAGCCGCGTACGGGCACGGGGCCGAATGGCTGGATGCGATGCTGGATTACGTATGGGGCAACGTGGAGTACGCCTTGGCCTTTTTTGCGGAGCGGTTGCCCGAACTGAAGCCGATGCGGCCCGAAGGGACGTATCTGCTGTGGGTGGATTGCCGCGCCCTCGGACTGGATGCACAGGGGATCAAGGACCTGATGTACCGGGGAGCGAAGGTGGCGTTCAGCGAAGGATCCGTTTTCGGCAGCGAAGGGGAAGGTTTCGTGCGCATCAATCTCGCCTGTCCGCGGGCCACGCTGAGGGAAGCGCTGGAGCGGTTCGCGCGGGCGGCGGAATCCCTCGTCGGACGGCAGACCGGATAACCGGATTTTTCGCGAAAAGAGGTCACCCTTTTGAAATCATTGACATTTTCCGCGTCCAAGCCCGGGTTGCTCGCCAACCGGTACGTGCGGACGATCCTCCTGTCCAACGTGCTTTTGCAGCTGGGCATCTGGGTGAGGAATTTTGCGATTCTGCTGTATGTGGCCGACGTCACGAACAATGATCCGTATTCTATTTCGCTCATTTCCATCGTCGAATTTGCGCCCATTTTCGTGTTCTCCATGATCGGCGGCACCTTCGCGGACCGCTGGCGGCCGAAGCGGACGATGGTATGGTGCGACCTGATGTCCGCCGTTTCCGTATTCGTCGTGCTGGCGGCGATCCTGTTCGGGTCGTGGCAGGCGGTGTTTCTGGCCACGTTCGTGTCGGCGGTCCTGTCGCAGTTTTCCCAGCCGGCCGGGATGAAGCTGTTCAAACGCCATGTGGAGCCGGAGAAGCTCCAGGGCGTCATGGCGATGTTCCAGACGCTGATGGCCATTTTCATGATCCTCGGCCCGATCCTGGGAACGTTTGTCTACGAGCAATGGGGCATCGGGGTTTCCATCGCGGTCATGGGCTTCATGTTCCTGGCGTCGGCCGCCGTGCTCGCGTCGCTTCCCCGGGACGAGCGGGAGACCGTGGAAAGGCGCGACGGGTTCCTGCGGGAACTGGCCGCCGGTTTCCGCTATGTGGGGACGAGCCGAGTACTGCTTTCCCTGGGCGGCTCGTTTGCGGCGGCGGGGCTGGCCGTGGGGCTGCTCCAGCCCCTGGGGATTTATGTGGCGGTGGAAAATCTGGGGCGGGACAAGGCGTTCTTGCAATGGCTTCTCGCGGTCAACGGCGCGGCCATGCTGGCGGGGGGCTCCCTGGCCATGGGGCTCGCCCGGAGAATCAAGCCGGCCCTGCTCCTTATCCTCGGCATGACCGTAAGCGCCGTCTGCACCGTCGGCATCGGCTGGTCGACCCTCATTCCGCTGACGCTGGCGCTGCAGGCGGTGAACGGGCTGTTTTTCCCCTGCATTCACATCGGCATCAACACGCTCATCCTGCAACAATCGGAGGAGGCGTTTGTCGGCCGCGTGATCGGCACGCTCAATCCGATGTTCATGGGCATGATGGTGATCGGCATGTCGTGCGCGGGACTGTTGAAAAGCGCGTTGTCCCTGGGTCTCATCTATTCCGCCGCGGGCGCGCTGTTTCTCGCCGGAACGGCGGTGCTGGCGCCCATCCTGCGCCTTTCCGGTTCCCGTGCCGCCGCATCCCCGACAGCTGCCGACTGAGAATCGGAGGTGGACATCATGGACGGGCAGCAAAAGATCACCAGCGAAACCATCGGGGTCATGATGCGGCATCGTTCCATCCGCAGGTTCAAGCCGGATCCGGTGCCGGAAGAGGTGCTGGAGACCATCGTGCGGGCGGCGCAGATGGCGTCCACGTCCAGCAACACGCAGTCCTACAGCGTCATTGCGGTGACGGATGCGGAACTGAAGCGGCGTTTGGCCGATGTGGCCGACCGGCAGGACTTCATCGCGCAGTGCCCCCTGTTTCTCGTGTGGTGTGCCGATCTGTACCGGAACCGCGTCGCCTGCGAGAAACACGGCGTGGAAATCGTGGCCTGGACGACGGAAAACTTCCTCATGGCCTCCGTCGACACCGCCCTCGCCGCGCAAAACGCCGCCCTCGCCGCGGAATCCCTCGGCCTCGGCATCGTGTTCATCGGCGGTTTGCGCAGCGGTGTGCGGGAAGCCACCAGGCTGTTAAAGCTGCCTCCGCTGGTCTATCCTGTGTTCGGCATGTGCGTCGGCTACCCCGACCAGGATCCCGGTCTGCGTCCGCGGCTCCCTCTGGAGGCAATCCTGCACCGGAACGAATACGATCCCGGCAAGGCGGAAAAAGGCATCGAAGCCTACGACGAAGTCATGCACCGCTACTACCTGGAGCGGACCGGAGGCCGCCGGGACACCACGTGGTCGAAGGAAATGGCGGCCAAATTCGTCCGCCCGCGGCGCGCCCACCTGCGCGAATATCTGGAGGAACAGGGATTTCTTTTGAAATGAAAAACGGAATGCGGCCGGCCCGCCATGTATCGGACGCGCCCGTCCACGCCCATACTGGGAGTGGAGGTGCGTCTTGCGACCATGGCTGGGCTGACCGCTTTTTTTGCCGCCTTTGCCGGCGCGCTGCTGGCGATTTTGCTTGTTGCGCCGCTTCCGCTTCTGCTCTTCAAAAGGATCTTCGCGTGGATGGTACGGCGTTTTGCCAAGCTCGTCATGACCGAACCCTACAACGAAAACCTGTGGGAAATGATGACCGCGCTCGAACATCATCCGCCCCGGATCGTGGTGGAAAACGCGCTCAGGGCCACCTCCCCCGGCGTTCTCGAGCGTCCGTTCGGCAGCCCGGTGAAACGGATGGATTTCTCCGGGCTTGTTTTTTCTCCGGCGCAGCTCGCCGTCCTTCCCACGCCGGAATCCGCCCATGTGGATATGCGCCTGACCATCGGGCCTGCGGCCGACAAGCCGCTGAAGCTGGAAATCCCGCTTCTGGCGGCGGGGATGG
This sequence comes from Paenibacillaceae bacterium, assembly GCA_036563895.1. Classification (GTDB taxonomy): domain Bacteria; phylum Bacillota; class Bacilli; order Paenibacillales; family Paenibacillaceae; genus ZCTH02-B3. The sequence goes on along the minus strand of DATCLN010000043.1, from coordinate 4,802 downwards.
CCTACGGCCTGGGCCTCAGCGAGAAAGTGAAACTCGCCATCGCCAAGGGAACGGCCGCGGTCGGAACGGCCACCAATTCCGGGGAAGGGCCGTTTCTGCCGGAGGAAAGGGCGTACGCACGCCATTTCATTTTGCAATACCATTCCGGCCACTGGGCGAAGGAGACGGAGACGCTGCGGCAGGCCGATGCCATCGAGATCCGCCTGGGGCAGGGCGCCGTCGTCGGCGCGGTGGGGCAGATCCGCCCGGTTTCCATTGAAGAGAAGGCCCGCCACATGCTGCAGCTTCCGGACAACCAGAATCTGGTCATCCCTTCGCGACACGCCGAGATCAAGCGGCCGGACGATCTGGCGAAACTGGTGGACAAATTGCGGAACCTCACCGGCGGCGTGCCCATCGGGGTGAAACTGGCCCCGAGCGGCAGGCTGGAAGAGGATCTGGAATTTGCCGTGCGGGCGGAGGTGGACTTCATCAGCCTTGACGGGGGAGAGGCGGGCACCAAGGGGGGCGCGCCGATCCTGGAGGACGATTTCGCGCTGCCGACCATTTTTGCGCTGGTGCGCGCGGTGCGATTCCTGCGGGAGCGCGGGGTGAAGGACAGGATCACCCTGCTGAGCGGCGGCGGCTATTCCACGCCCGGGCGGTGCCTCAAGGCCCTTGCCCTTGGAGCGGACGGCGTGTACATGGGAACTTCCCTGCTTTGGGCGATGACCCACGACCAGATCCTCAAGGCGATCCCCTGGGAACCGCCGACCCAGCTCACCTGGGGCAGCGGCATGCTGGCCGACCGGTACGACGAAGACGAGGCGGCGAAACGCCTGGCCAACTTCTTTACGTCGTACGCCGAAGAAATGAAAATGGCCATCCGGTGCCTCGGCAAAACGTCCCTCAAGGAACTGAACGCCGACGACCTCGTGGCCCTGGACGAGTGGACCAGCAAGGTCACCGGCGTTCGCCTGGCTACCGAACCGTACGGATGAAGGAAGGCCCGTTCCGGGTTGCGGGAGCCTCCCATGGATGCGCGCGCTCCCCGGCGGGACGGGCCTCACCCGTCTTGCCCGTCCGCGCCGCCCGCTTCGGATGACCGCGGATCCTTGGTTCTGCCGCTTCTGCGGAGCGCTTCCCGCAGAAGATATTCGATGTGGGCGTTTACGCTGCGCAGTTCGTCCGCCGCCCAGCGTTCGAGCGCTTCGTAGAGTTTCGGATCGATGCGCAGCAGGAAGCTTTTTTTGGCAGGCATGGCTCATGTCCCGCGATCAGTACAGGGTTCCGGCGTTGATGACCGGCTGGGCGGAGCGGTCGGAGACAATGGCCACCATCAGGTTGTTGATCATCGCTGCCTTGCGTTCCTCGTCCAATACGAAGCCCTCGGCCTGCAGCTGGGCGATGGCGGTCTGCACCATGCCCACGGCGCCGTCCACGATCTTCTGGCGGGCGGCGACGATCGCCTCGGCCTGCTGGCGCTGGAGCATGGCGGAGGCGATTTCCGGCGCATAGGCGAGGTGGGTGAGCCGCGATTCGATCACTTCCACGCCGGCGACGGCCAGTCTTTCCTGCAGTTCCCGCGTCAGTTCCTCCGCCACCTCCACCGGATTCCCCCGCAGGGATACGCCCTCCCCGTTGAAATTGTCATACGGGTGACGGCTGGCCACATGGCGGAGCGCCGCTTCGCTCTGGATTTCCACGAACTTTTCGTAGTTGTCGACGTCAAACTGGGCTTTGGCCATGTTGACCACCCGGAAGACGACCACCGCCGCGATTTCCACGGGATTGCCCCGCACGTCGTTCACCTTCAGCGTGGAGGAATTGAAGTTGCGCACGCGCAGGGAAATCTTTTTCCGGTTGGCCAGGGGCACCGTCATGAAGAAGCCGCTGTCGCGGATCGTGCCGCTGTATTTGCCGAAGAAAATGACGTTGACGCCCTGGTTCGGCTGCACGGTGGTCAGGGACATCAGGAAAATAAGGCCGACAAGGATCAGCAGGATGCCTCCGATGATGGCGGCCGCGTTTTCTTCTTCCCCCATCGCCGCGAGCAGCCAGATGCCTCCGCCCAGCGCCGCGAGGGCGAGCAGCAGACCGACAAATCCGTTTAACGCAAAGGCCCTTGTTTCTTGCATATGGTTTTCATCCTCCGTGTTGGATATTCTTTTGATATTTAAATGATATCACATTTGAGAAAAAATGTAAACCACCAACCTGCAAGGCTGGTGGTCCATCACCCGCAAAAATTTTGTGGTCCGACAGGCCGGTTGCCCGCGAGGGATTTCGATTCGGCAAAAAGGCCCTACTTGCCCAGCCAGCGGAACAGGGAAAAAGCCAGGGACAGCACGACGCTGATGAGAATGCAGGTGACGATGGGGAAGTAGAACTTGAAGTTTTCCTTTTCCACCACGATGTCGCCGGGAAGCCGGCCCAGATTGAGAAAGCGTCCGCCCGCCATCCACAGCAGGCCGACAACAATCAGAACGATTCCCGCGATGATCAGCAGCTTCGGAAACTGGTTCAAGGCCATCACCCAAGCAGCGATGCGTTATTTCCTTCCATCTGTCTATTATAGCCGAGCGACAGGCGCGGTTCATCCCGCGATGCAGAGATACAGCTGGATGCCTTCGGCGATGGCCGAGGCGATGCGCGTCTGTCCGGCCGGCGAGGTGAGGAGACGGCGGTCGCCCGCGTCGTTCAGGAACCCGGCTTCCACGATCACGCCGGGAACGTCCGCCTTGCGCAGCAGATAGTATTCGTCTCCGGGCCGGATCCTTTTTCGGGTCCCGTACAAACGATTCAGGCTTTCCTGTACGCATTCGGCCAGGAGCACGCTTCGTCCTTCCGGCTGGTGCAGCACGATGGGTCCGTGGCCGCCGCCCCCCGGCGACCAGTTGGCATGGATGCTGACCAGAAGGAGCGTTTCGACCTCATGGGGCAGGGCGCCGCGCTGCGACAGGTCGCGCCGGTGCCGCGAGGCCCGATGCCAGCGGTTTTCGTCGCTCAGGGCGTAGTCGCCGGTCCGGTTGAGCGTCGCCACGATGCCGCGCCCCCTCAGGACGAGATAAAGCTGGCGGGCGATGGCGAGGTTGATGTCTTTTTCCTTGATTTCGTTCCAGTGCGCGCCGCCGTCGATGCCGCCGTGTCCCGCGTCGATCAGCACGCCTGCCGCGGGCAGGGTGTGGCGGGCGTGTTCGGGCGGCCGGGCGGCGGGCGCGGCGGGTCCGTCGGGTGTGACAGGCATGACGGGTGCGGCCCCCGGCCGGACGGCGCAAAAAAACGGGAAAATCAATAACAACGGGATGACAGTCCGCATTTTCATCGTTTCCTTGATCCCTCCGGTCACTTAGCGTGGCATGGTGGGCGGGATTACATACGGGCGAGGGACGGAAACGCGGCGCCTGACGCTGCGCGACAGGCGGGGCGGATCGCGTGGGGCGGCCGTTTGGCGGGAACGGGGATGGGATATGCTGGAAAGTTGGAAGGGGTGAACCGATTGGCTTACATGAGCGGCGATGAATGGCTGCGTTACGTGGTGGAACGGACCCTGTCCGTCTGGGGGAACGGGCGGGGCGGCCGGGTCCGCCGGGCATCCGGCGAACCCTGGCCGCAGAAATGGTTTGGCATCATCCCGATCGGCCTCAAGCTCTGGTGGCGCGGCCGAAAACGGCGGAAGACGCGCGCGCCGGGGACGTGACCGCTCATTGGTAAAATTTGCCGAGTTCCCGCAGCAGGGCGAGGGGCACGAAGCGGAAGCCGAACTGGTCGAAGGCCAGGTCGATCCGCCCGCCCGACCAGGCGACATACCCGACAACCGGCAGGGCGTACAACACCGGATCGCCGAACGGTTCGGCCACGAAACGGACGGGAAGGCCTTTGCGCAACCGTTCAAGGATCGTTTGCGGGGGTTCCGCCGACAGCGGCGCTTCCCCCGTGAGCCAGGGCAGGCGCTCATAGGGATCGAACGGCTCGCCCAGCAGGACGGCGGCCACCGTTTCTCCGGGCGCCGGCGACGGGATTTGCGCAGGCGGGGCCGCCCGCGCCCACGCGCGTTCGTCCAGCGGCAACTCTTCGCCGGTCTTGGCGTCCAGCCAGTGCAGGCTGCCGTCCACGCGGACTTTCCACGCCGCGGCCAGCGGGTGGCGGTACACCCTGGTCATCGCGTATTCGCCGGAAGGGGGCAGAAGACCGTTTTCGCGGAGCGAACGGAGCGCGACGGGTTCGGCGAACAGGGGGGACGCTCCCAGGCCGTATTCGCCGAGCCGGTATCCGCCCTCCGGGCCGTCTTCCGCGTAGACGACGAGATACCCCACCGGCTCTCCGGCGTCCGGGTCCGTCAGCGTGGCCAGCCAACCGTGGGTTCCGGGACCCAGCGGGTCCAGACGGATCTCGGCTCCGGCCCAGTGCCGGAACGCTTCCTGCTTCGCCAACGCGTCGATCCAGACCATCAGCTGCTTTTGCAGCTCCCGGTGCTGTTCCGACGGGACGGCGGCATGGCGGCCCGCGGAAAGTTCCGCGGGAGCGTCCCCGGTCTTGCCGGAGGAAGGGGATGCGGCGGAAGCGGCGACGGCGGCGGGCACCGCGGGGACCGGAGCCGCGTCCGGGAATGGATCCGCTCCGGAAAGCACGGCGGGAACCGTCAAGGCGATGCCGCCCGGCGGGATGGCTTCCTGCGGCACGGCGAAGGCCGCCGTCGACAAGACGACCGGAATCGCCGCAAAGGCGCGCAGGGTTTTGCGCAGAGCGGCGAGGCCGGCGGATTTTTCGCGGAAGGTACCGCTCCGCACGGCGGATTCGCGGACGGTTGTCGCGGCTGCCGT
>DATCLN010000042.1:0-5242 GCA_036563895.1 Paenibacillaceae bacterium | reverse complement strand
AAATTGAGCTTGCCGTACGCGAACGCCTCCACCGGCTTCTGGCCGATCCACCAGTTGACGAGATCGAAGTGGTGGGAGCTTTTGTGGATGGAGAGGCCGCCGGAATGCGCGCGGACCCGGTTCCAGCGCTTGAAATAGCTGGCGCCGTGGTAGGTGTCAATGTACCAGTTCAGATCGACGGACACGATCCGGCCCAGTTTGCCCTCGAGGATCATCTCTTTGATCCTGGCGTGGATCGGATTGTAGCGGTAGTTGAAAGTGACGATGACCTTTCCCCGGCTGGCCGCTTCGGCTTCCAGGATCCGGCGGCAATCCTCCGCGGTGGTGGCCATCGGTTTCTCGGTGATCACATCCAGATCATGCTGCAGCGCCTGGACGATGTAATCCGCGTGGGTGTCGTCGCGTCCGGCCACGACGACGACGTCCGGTTTCGTTTCCCGCACCATCCGCCCGAAATCTTCGGGCCCGTATTCGGGCACATCCGCAAGGTCCGGCAACAGCGATTTGCAGATCCGGTGGCGGAGCGGATCGCTGTCCAGCAGCGCGACCACTTTGGCGTGCTGCCGGAACGCACCGGTCATCGGCTTCAGGAACATGCCGATGGCCCGGTTGCTGACGCCGCAAATGGCATAGGATTTCATGTCCAAAACCCCCTGCTCATGGAGTTGTCAGTTGCCGCCGCCTGTGGAAGATCCGCAGCACGGCAAGCAGTACGATCAGTTCCGCAGCGTAACCCGCAGACATGGCCATGGCGCCGATGCGGCCATTCCATTCCGGCACCGCGGCAATGGCGACGGCCAGCGCCGCCATCACCGTCAACACGTTGGCCGTCTGGGATTTGACGAGGATGTTCGTCTGGTTGCGCAGCATCATGAGCCCCTGGCAAAAGTCGACCCAGGCAAACAGCGCGGCATGCGGCAGGAAAAATTTGAGCACCGCCAGGCTTTCCGCCAGCAGCTGTCCCTCGGCGCCGACCACAAGCCGCAGCACCCAGTAGCCGGCCGGGGTGAAAGCCAGGATTATCACGAGGACGGGCGGCACGATGCTGATCGCCCCGATGACCCGCAGGGTGGTCCGGGAATCCTGATGGAAAAACTGCAGGGCCATCTGGTGGGAATAGCTGAAAAAGCTGAGCATGAGATTCGTGACGCTGGAGGCCACCGCGTAGGAAGCGATCGCCAGGTTCATGTTCGCCGTTTTGCCCAGCACGACGTTGATCGCCGGGGCAACCAACACCGCGATGAACGAGGACAGGACAAGGGGCCGGTAAAACGGAAAAATGTCCCGCACCCTCGCCACCGTCGAAGCGGGATCGCGTTCCGGAAGCTTGCGGACCGAGAGCCTCCCCTCGAAATAACCGAAGGCCGCTTCCGTTGCCATCCCGATCAGGAAGATGAACGCGCCCGCGGCGCCGTTCACGGGCACACCGGTCTCCAGGATGATCACGGACGCGGCGTACATGACGGCGAGCCGGATCAGCATGCCCAGCGTCAGCCATTTCGTGTTGCGTTCCCGGATGAGCACACCGTGATAGAGGCAGCGGAGAGCCGAAAACACGCTGACAAACACGACGACGCCATAGGCGTTCAGCGCGGATGCGGCCAGCCGGTCATCCGCGCCGAACACCCATCGGATGAGTGCGGGCCCCAGGGGTGTAAAAGCGATGATCGAACCGATGAGGACGATCAGCGCGATCAGTCCGAAAGTCAATCGGCCCAGGGCGCGGAACGACGTCCGGTCCCGCACCAGGGCCGAACTCGTCTGCCGGATCAGCACCGCCGGGCGTTCCGTGAACATAAAAATACTCTGGGCGATGGCGTAACCGGCGATAACCAGTTCCGGCTGCGGGGCGCGCGCCAGCGTCCCGTTGATGATGACATGGGACAGCGTGACCAGACTGGCAGACAGTCCCAGCGGCAGGAAAAATTTCAGGATGCGCGCCGCGCTGACGCCCCGTTTCTCCGCGGAAAGCCGGGCAAGCCCGGCGGGAGAAGCGGCCGGTGTTCCCGTTGAAGCGGCATTCCCCTCGCTTGCGTCCATTTCCCGTCAACACCGCCTTGCGAAATTTCGGCCATCTTCGCCCATGCGCACTTGCGGTTTCTTTGCGCCGTCAGCCTCCGGTCCCCCCGCCCGCCTTCGGCACGCCGAGAAGATCCAGATGCCGCCCGATGTGCGCCTCCAGCGCCCGGGCGTACTCCTCTTCATGGGCGTCCAGTGTGCGGAAGAAATCATCCCTGAGCAGATATGCTCCCTTGTCGTCCTTGCCCTGCAGGATCAGCCAGTAGGCGATGTGGAGCACCTGCCGGGCGTTGTCGTCCTCCAGGTAGCCGGGAAGCCTGTCGTCCGGCACCGCATCCAGCGGAGCGATTTTCGCGGGATCCGCGCTGATGTGATAGTAGGCTTTCGCATCTTCGAACCGTTCCAGGGCGTACCGGTGCATCTTCCGGTACAAAGCGGGATTCACGCGCGCGATGATGCGGACCGCTTCCAGCCAGTTCGTCCCCGCGGTTTTGACGTGGAACCTTCCCCGGGTGTGCCGCCCGATGGCCGGAAACACGCTGAACTTGTCGCTGCCCGAATGGATGCTCAGCTTGTAGCCGAAATGGTCCGCGATGGCGGCGTGCACGGCCAGCTGCCGTTCGAATTCATCCCGGTCGCCGATGTAATCGATGCCTTTTTGGAACTCCCCGATGAAGCGGGGCGCCATGCTGAACAGATCCGCTCCGGCGGCCGCCAGTTCCGAGGCGACGAGAAAATGCGACTCCGGCGTGGTGGGCGTCATCGTCTCGTCGATGGAAATCTCGAAGTCGATCTTCCTGCCGGCATTGCGGATGTAATGTTCATAGATGTAGACCATGAACTCGATCGCGCGGTGATACACCAGCACGTCGCGCATGAGCCGGCTTTCGCCGAAGCGCAATTCGTATTCCCCGACCCGGAAGGTCCGGTCAAGATAGGCCGACTCGTAACGGCGCCTGACCGATTCGGGAAGCGCTTCGTAACGGCGCCGCACTTCCGCTTCGTCCGCAACGGCCGCTTCGTTGTCGATCATGTCCGAGCAATCGAGGGTCAGCATGGTGAAGCCGAGGCTGAACGCCGCGCGGATGTCTTCTTCCTTTTTCAGATGGTCGCCATCCGCCCCGTAGCCTTCCGTGTAGCCTTCCTGGAATACGGCAAAGGCCGCGGCATCCAGGATATCGGCAAAGGTGCGGCCGGTAAGCGTCAGCTCGCGGACGCTCTGCTGGGCCAGCACCGGTTTCACGTCACGCCCCCGCACCGCCCGGATCTGGCCGGGACCCGCGCGGCCGAGGCGGTCGCCCAGGCCGATGGTCGCCGTCCGCTTGCCGAACGCCCGCGGCGCCGTAAACGGGAAATATTGGTTCAGCACCAGACGGTTCTCCCGGGTAAGTCCGCACAGCTTGAGCCCGTCCTTCACTTCTCCCGCCAGATCATCGTACAGCGGTCCGGAGCCGGCGGCGGCCAGCTTCTTCTCCCCGCCGTCCCGGATCATCAGCACCCGCGTGTCGCCGTGCGTATGCAGGGAACGCGGGTAGACCCGAACCTCTCCCCCTTCGGGCGCGCGCCCTCCGGCAAGAAACGCATGCACCGGTTGATAACGCAAAAGGATCACCTTCCCTTTTAAATTTTAATTGGCCGTCCCCATTTCCGCCGCCAGCTGCAAAATCATGGCCGCGTGATAGCCCGCTCCGAACCCGTTGTCAATGTTGACCACGGTAACGCCGGGAGCGCAGGAACTCATCATCGCGAGCAGGGTGGTCACGCCCTGGAAATGCGCGCCGTACCCGGCCGACGTCGGCACCGCGATGACGGGCCGGCGAACCAGCCCGCCCACGACGCTGGCCAGCGCGCCTTCCATCCCCGCCACGGCGATCACCACCGAGGCTTCCCGGATGCGGTCGCGGTGCGCCAGCAGCCGGTCGATGCCGGCCACGCCCACGTCGTAGATGCGTTCCGTCTCGCACCCCATCCATTCGGCGGTGCCGGCCGCCTCTTCCGCCACCGGAATGTCCGCCGTGCCGCCGGTGACCACCGCGACGCGGCCCGGCAGCGGCTTGCCGCGCCCGTAGCGGATGAGCCGGGAGACCGGATCGTACACCGCCTCCGGCAGGCGCGCCCGCACCCGTTCCGCCATCTCCGGCGTCGCCCGCGTGGCCAGGGCGCGGCCGTGCACCTGCGCCAGGCGCAGGAAAATCGTCTCCACCTGTTCCGCCGTCTTGCCGATGCCGAACACCACTTCCGGATGCCCGGTCCTTTCTTCGCGGTCCACATCCAGCTTGACGAAACTCAGATCCTCAAACCGGTCCATCCGCCCCGCTCCCCGCCTTCAGCGCACGGTTCATGCTGCCGCTCCGGTACCCGGAAAGATCCAGCGACACGTACAGATAGCCGAGGCTTTTGAGCCGTTCCGATATTTCGGCCGCCTTCGCGACGATCCGTTCCATGTCCGGCGGCTCCACCTCGATCCGGGCGATGTCCCCGTGGGTGCGCACCCGCACCTGGCGGATGCCGAGGGAACGGATATACCGCTCCGCTTCGCCGATCCGGCCCAGTTTTTCCAGGGTGATCGGTTCCCCGTAGGCGATGCGCGACGACAGGCAGGCGAAGGAAGGCTTGTTCCAGGTCGGCAGCCCCCGCGCCTTCGACAGCGCGCGGATTTCCTCCTTGGTCAGCCCCGCTTCCTGCAGCGGTCCGCGCACGCCCTGCTCCTTCGCCGCCCTGATCCCGGGACGGTAATCGCCCATGTCGTCGGCGATGAGTCCGAACACAATGTGCCGGTACCCTCCGCTTTCCGCCAGTGGGCGCAAATGTTCGAACAGATTTCGCTTGCAGAAATAGCAGCGGTTGCTCGTGTTTTCCCTGTACCCCGGAATGTCCAGCTCGCTCGTGCGGATCACTTCGTGTTTCGCGCCCAGGAGCGCCGCGAGCTTTTTCGCCTCTTCCAGTTCCTCCGACGGATAGGTTTCCGAATCCGCCGTCACCGCCAGCACACGGGCGGGACCCAGCGCCTCCAGCGCGGTCGCCAGGAGGAAGGTGCTGTCCACGCCGCCGGAGAACGCCACAAGAACCGACTCCATCTCCCGCAAAATGCGGATCAGATCCGCGTACTTCTCTTCCGCCGTCTTCCCGGCCCCCGGAGCCGGATTCGGAACAGTCCCCGTGCCCGGAACCGGACCGTTTCCCGCAGCCGGATTCGGCCCGGCTTCCGCGGACGGGTTCGGCC
>DATCLN010000041.1:0-11842 GCA_036563895.1 Paenibacillaceae bacterium | reverse complement strand
CAGCGAAGAGACGCTGATCGCCTACGCTCCGATCAAGATCGCGGGACTCGGGTTCTATCAGCTGATTCCCATGGATCACATCGTGGCGGGAGCCGAAGCGATGCAACGAAACATGATCTTCGTCATAGCGGTCACGGCCTTGATCGTGGCGGCGTTCTCCCTGCTCATCAGCCGCTCGATCGCCAAACCGATCCTGCAGATCGTGGAGCACATCAAGCGGGTGGCCGGCGGCGATTTGAGGGATTACGACTTTAGCATCAAAAGCCGGGACGAAATCGGAGAGCTTGCGAAACATTTCCGCAGCATGACCGCCAATTTGCGGTCCTTCATCAACCAGGTGGCGACCGCGTCGGAACAAGTTGCGGCGGCCTCGCAGCAAATCTCGGCCAGCACCGAGGAAATCGCCAAAAGCAGCACCAGCCAGGCGAACGCCGCCCAAACCATCAACGAGCTGTTCAAGGAACTGTCCGCCGCCATCCATTCGGTGGCGCGCAGCGCGGAACAGGCTTCGGAACTGGCCAACCGGACGATGGCCATCGCGCAGGAAGGGGGAGAAGTGGTCCGCTCTTCCATCGAGGGCATGAACCAAATCAACGAAAAGATGGCCCACCTGGAGGAAGATTCGAACAAAATCGGCGAGATTATCGAAGTCATCGACGACATCGCCGAGCAGACCAATCTGCTTGCCCTGAACGCGGCGATCGAAGCGGCGCGGGCCGGGGACCAGGGCCGCGGGTTCGCGGTGGTGGCGGACGAAGTGCGCAAGCTGGCCGAACGCAGCAGCGAAGCGACCAAGCAGATCACGTCCATCATCAAAGGAATGCAGGAGAACACCCGGCAAAGCGTGAAAGCGGTGAGCGAAGGCGTCGCGTTGTCGCAAAAAACCGGAGAAGCGTTTGAAAAAATTATCGCGATGGTCAACGAATCGGCGCAAAGGGTGGCGGAAATCGCCGCCGCGAGCGAAGAGCAGGCCGCCCAGTCTTCCGAGGTCATGCTTTCGGTCGAAAGCATCTCCGCCGCAACGCAGGAAGCGGCGGCCAGCACCGAGGAAACCGCGGCCACGGTCCATTCGCTGGCCAAGTTGGCCGAGGAAATGAACAACGGGCTTGCCGTCTTCAAAATTTGACCGCTTGGCCCCGTTCGGGAATCGGGGGCTGTCTTGAAGGCAGCCCCCGGCCCGAAAAAGAAGGCGGTGGTTCACGGATCGGGCCGGATCCGGGGCGGCCCGCAGCTCGGAAAAGAAGGTGATTGCATGGCATCGCTGGGGCGGGAACAGTACGTCGAGGTTGTCATCGGAAAAGAAAGATACGCGCTGAAAATTTACGACATCCATGAAATCATCAAGATGCAGCCCGTAACCGAGATTCCAAACAGCAAGCCCCATGTGAAGGGCGTCATCAACCTGCGGGGGAAAATCGTGCCGATCGTCAGCCTCAGGCACCGGTTCGGGTTGCCGGAAGAACCGTATACGAAATCCACCCGCATCGTGGTGGTCAACCACGCGGATGAAATGGTGGGGATCGTGGTCGACCGGGTGAACCGGGTGGTCACGTTTTCCGACATCCAGCCCCCGCCGGAACGGGTCGGCAGCGTGCACGGATCCTATTTTTCCGGCATCGGAACCACCGATGACGGCCTGGTCAGCATCCTCAAGCTGGATCAGATTCTGAGCGAATAGAGGTGGGGAGCGGCTTGGATTCTTCGTTTGCATCGGAGATGGCCGGACTTTTTCTGGAAGAAGTCGAAGACCAGCTGCACATCATGGAACAGGAAATCCTGCGGCTGGAGCGGGACGGGGCGTCGGACGAAACGGTTCAGAACCTGTTCCGTGCGGCGCATACGCTGAAAGGCTCCTCGGCCGTGATGGGTTTTGACGAGATGAAGCGACTCACGCACGAAATGGAACACGTGCTGGATCAGGTGCGCAACCGGCGGCTGGGGGTGTCCACAAAGCTGGTCGACCTGTTGTTTCAATGCCTGGACCACTTGCGCACGCTGAAAGAACAGTTCATGGCGGGAAGCGGCATATTCGTCGAAATCGGTGCCATTGTGCACGAGCTGCGGAACTATGCCTTCGGTTCGGAAGATCAGCCGGAGCGGCCGAAGGAGGCGGCCATCGGGGAAGCGGTTCTTTGCATGGAGGACCCGGAAACGTGGGCCAAAGTCCGGAACGCGCAAGATCAGGGTTTCAGCGTGTACGATATCCAGGTCCGGCTGGTTCCGGATTGCCCGATGAAATCGGTCCGCGCCTGGATGATCGGCCATCGGCTCCGTTCCCTCGGCGAGATGCTGCTCACGCATCCTCCCGGCCTTGAAGAACTTGAGGACGCGGAAGAAAACGGGACGGTTTTTGATGAGGAATCCTGGCCGTCGGAGCTGCGCTACCTGCTGGCCTGCCAAACCACGGCTCTCCATGTGGAGGAGACGCTGCTGACGATCTCGGATGTGGCCGGGGTCCGGGTGACGCCCTTTCCTGTATGGCAACGGGAGGGCGCTCCCGTTTCCGCCGCCGCGGCACCGGCCGTCGGGGCACCGGCCGGAGCGGCGCCGGCGGACGGATCGGCGGCAGGCGGGGCTTCCGGCGCATCGGCCCATGAGGGGACCGGAGCGGCGAACGGCGGAGGGGCCGGTGCGGTGCCCGCCGCGGAAAAACGGAAAGCCCGGACGATCCGGGTGGACGTGGAGCGGCTGGAACATCTGATGAATCTGGTGGGAGAGCTGGTGATCGACCAAACCCGCATCCATCAGGTCGGGAGCGTGCTGCATCACCTCTATGCGGCCGATGAAACGGTGGATGAACTGGTACAGGTTTCCGATCACCTGGCACGGGTCATCGGGGAACTGCAGGAAAGCGTCATGAAGGTCCGCATGCTCCCCATCGATCAGCTGTTCAGCCGTTTTCCCCGCATGGTCCGCGACCTGGCGCAATCGCTGAACAAAGAAATCGACCTGGTCATCGAAGGGCGCGAAACCGAACTGGACCGGACGGTGATCGAAGAAATCGGCGATCCGCTCATCCATTTGATCCGCAACGCCATCGACCACGGCATCGAGCCGGCCGAAGAGCGGAAGCGAAAGGGAAAGCCGGCCAAAGGCCGGCTCCGGATTGCCGCCGCCCACGAAGAAAACCAGGTGGTCATCACCGTGGAAGACGACGGCGCCGGCATCGACGTGGACAAAATCAAACATTCCGCCCTCCGCAAGGGGCTGATTTCGGAAGAAGAGCTGAAGAAACTCTCGGATCCGGAGGCCCTGCGGCTGATTTTCCTTCCGGGGTTCTCCACCGCCTCGTCGGTCACCGACATTTCCGGCCGGGGCGTCGGCATGGACATCGTGCGGGCCCATATCGAGAAACTCAGCGGTGTCATCGACATTGATTCCAGACCGGGAGAGGGCACCCGCTTTACGATCAAGCTGCCGCTGACCCTGGCGATCATCACCGGGCTTTTGATCCGGCTGAGCGACAGGATGTTTGTCGTGCCGATGAGCAGCGTGATGGAAATCGTCCGGGTCCCTCCGGAGGCGATCCAGACGATCAAGGGAGACGCCGTGGTGGTGATCCGGGAACAGGTGGTGCCGGTCGTCTGGCTGCATGATGTGTTCCGGATTCCCCGCATGCGGGAAACCAAAAGGCAGCTTCCGATCATCGTGGTGGGAACCGCGGACAAACGCATGGCCCTGGTGGTCGACGAACTTGTGGGCAACCAGGAAATCGTCGTCAAGTCCCTTGGATCCTACGTGGGCAAGATCAACGGCATATCGGGGGCCACGATCCTCGGAGACGGCCAGGTGGCCCTGATCCTGGAAGTGGGAGGGATCGGCAGATGGCGGGAAATGCGAGCCGGGCGGGCTTCGTGAAACTTCGGGTGATGATCGTGGACGACGCCGCCTTCATGCGGATGGTCCTTCGCAGAATTCTGGAATCGGCGGGGCACGAGGTGGTGGGCGAAGCGGCGGACGGCAACGAAGCGGTGGAAAAATACGTCGAACTCAAGCCGGACCTGGTCACCATGGACATCACCATGCCCAACAAGGACGGGATCGAGGCGACCCGGGTCATCCGGGCCATCGATCCCAACGCGAAAATCCTGATGACGTCGGCGATGGGGCAGGAAGCGATGGTGAAACAGGCCGTACTCTCCGGTGCTTACGATTTCGTGGTCAAACCCGTGGACGAGGAACGATTTTTGCGGGCTGTCGCGAAGGTGTGCGGGGAGCGGATCATGCCATCGCAGGGAAGCGGCCATGTCGTCGCGGGGCAGTAACCATACCGTGGCAGGGAAGCTATCGTGTTGTCGCAGGGAGGGTTTGAATAATGGAAGAAAAAAAGGAAAAGGAGATCTTGACGCCGGAAGAAATCGAAGCTTTCCTCCGCGATCTGGAACTCCAATATTCGGAATTGTCCGACTCCCAGCAAACCGGGTCACGGCATAATGACGGAAAATCGGATTGAACTTGCGCCGGCCGCCTTTGGCGGCCGGATTTTTGTTCTTCAACAATCGTCGGCCGGAAATCCGATCCGGACGGCCGTTTCCCGGCATAAAGCGGAAGCCGGCGGCCTATTGGAAATTCGCCTGACCGGCGGTTGACGGGTCAAGGCTTCGATTTGGCGATGGCGTAGGAACGGTAGCCGCCGGACAGGCTCCTGACGGTGAAACCGTTTTGGGCCAGCACGCGGGCCGCGTAGTACGCGCGTTGGCCGACCTGGCAGTAGACCCAGATTTCCTTGTCGCGCGGCAGTTCATGGAGGCGCTCCCGCAGTTCGTCCATCGGGATGTGGTGGCTGCCCGGGATATGGCCGGCGGCGTGCTCCGCGGCGGTGCGCACGTCGAGGAGGACGGCGCGGGACGGATCGAAGGCGTCGAGATCCCGCACCGTCACCACTTGCAGCAGGCCGTCCAGCACGTTCCGGGCAAGAAATCCGGCCATGTTGACCGGGTCCTTCGCGGACGAATACGGCGGCGCGTAAGCAAGTTCCAGCCCGGCGAGGTCATCCACGGTGCCGCCCAGGCGCATGACCGTGGCGATGACGTCGATGCGCTTGTCCACGCCGTCCCGCCCCAGCGCCTGCGCGCCGAGGATGCGCCCGTTGTCGTCGAAAAGCAGCTTGAGGGAGATGGGATGCGCGCCGGGAAAATAGCCGGCATGCGAGCCGGGATGCAAATGCACCGCGCGATACGGGATATTCTGGCGAATAAGGGATCGCTCATTCAAGCCGGTGCAGGCGGCGGTCAGGCCGAACACCCGCACGATGGCCGTGCCCTGGGCGCCTTTGTAGCGGGACGGGATGCCGCAAATGTTGTCCGCCGCGATCCGGCCCTGCTGGTTGGCGGGACCGGCGAGCGGGACCGCGGTTTTGCCGCCGCCCGCGACGCCGGTGATTTCCACCGCGTCGCCGACGGCGTAGATGTCCGGGATGTTCGTTTGCATGCGGTCGTTCACCAGGATGTGCCCGCGCGGACCGAGGGCGATGCCGCTGCCTGCCAGGAACGCCGTGTCGGGCGCGACGCCGATGGCGAGGATGGCCAGATCGGCCTCGAGGGTTTCGCCGTTTTGCAGCGTGACGATGAGGCCGTCCGCGGTGTCCGCGAAGGAAGCGACGCCGCTCCCCAGGATGAGGCGCACGCCGTTCGCCGCAAGTTCCTGTTCGGCCAGAGGGACCATATCGTCGTCGAAGGGCGGCAGGATGTGGGGCGCGGCTTCCGCCAGCGTCACGTCCAGGCCGCGCCGGCGCAGGTTTTCGGCCATTTCCACGCCGATGAAGCCGCCGCCGACGACGACGGCGGAGCGCACCCCCGCCTGGTCGACGCGCTCCTTGATGCGGTCCGCGTCGGCCATGTTGCGCAGCGTGAGCACCCGTTCGCTGTCAATTCCGGGGATGGGCGGCCTGAGCGGCCGGGCGCCCGGCGACAGCAGCAGCACGTCGTACTTCTCCTCATATTCGGCTTCGGCGGCCGAACCGGCGTCCCCCTCGCCGAGGCGCCGCACGGTGACCGTTTTGCGGGCAGGATCGACCCGGATGACTTCGCTGCGCACGCGCACGTCGATGTTGAACCGACGCTTCATCCGTTCCGGCGTTTGCAGAAGCAGCTTGCTCCGCTCCCGGATTTCCTCCCCGATGTAGTACGGCAGGCCGCAGTTGGCGAAGGAGATGTAGTCCCCCCGCTCGAAAATCACGATTTCCGCGTCTTCATCCAGCCGTCTGAGCCGGGCCGCCGCCGTCGCGCCGCCGGCGACGCCGCCGACGATGACCACTTTTTTGCCCATGGTTCTCTCCCTCCTGAATGTTGCCGAACGCGGTGTCTTCGGATCATTGGACCGTCTCGCCGTGCCAGGCCGAGAGGCCGCCGTTCAGATGGATGATTTCGCGGCATCCCCGCTTGCTGAGCATCCGCGCCGCCCGGCGGCTGCGCATGCCGCTTTGGCAATACAGGAAAATTTTCCGGTCCGTCGGAATTTCCCCGATTCGCCTGGCGAACTGGGACAGCGGGATGTTGACCGCCCCGCGGATGTGCCCCCGGGCAAACTCGTGGGGTTCCCGCACGTCGATCAGCATCCGCCCGGCGGGCCCGGTGTCCGCCAGCTCCCGCGCAAACCGGGAGGAGCCGACGTTCCGGACGCCCCGGATCGGGGCAAACCGGGCATAGATCCACCAGGCGATGAGTGCGGCAAGGAGGATCCAGAAGAGATACCGCATCATGGAGGATCACCCTTTTTCGAACAGACTAATATACCCTATGGGGTATTGTAAGCTTCATGTCCATTTTAACGCGTTTTTCATTCCAACTCAATCATTGGACGGATAATGAAGCGTTCCTTGACATATACTGTACCGGGGTATACTATGTAGACAAAGGGGTGAATCCGGTGGAGGCCAATCAGGAGACCGTGGAGGACGTCCGGCCGCCTGACGGGCACGCGCACAGCCATCCTTCAGGCGGACACGTTCACCGCAAAAGCCATCATTCCGAGAAGCTCAAGGCGGATCTGATCGCCCGGCTCAACCGCATCGAGGGGCAGATCCGCGGCATCAAGGGCATGATTGAAAAAGACACGTACTGCGACCATGTGCTCAACCAGATCTCCGCCGTGCAGTCGGCCTTGAACGGCGTGGGCAAGCTGCTTTTGGCCGGGCACATGAAAAGCTGCGTGGTGGAGCGGATCCGGGAAGGCGACCTCGACGTCGTCGACGAGCTTTTGACCACCGTGAACAAGCTGCTCAAATGACCATACTTATATACGAGGTGATTTTCATGCAAACCGTGACGCTGAACGTGAAGGGCATGTCTTGCGGGCATTGCAAGAGCGCCGTGGAGAACGCGGTGAAACAGGCCGGCGCCAAGGCGACCGTCGACCTGGCCGGCGGGACGGTGTCGATCGAGTACGACGAGACGAAAGTGACGCTGGAACAGCTGAAAAAGGCCATTGAAGATCAGGGGTACGACGTCGTCTGACCCCGGTTTTTTTGGCACATTCGATACCCTGTGGGGGTATGTTGGGGAGCGCTGGACATGGAAACGGCAAATCCATCCGCCCGGGATGCCCGGGACCTGGAGCAGGTGCAACTGCAAATCACCGGGATGACCTGCGCGGCGTGCGCGAACCGGATCGAAAAGGGGCTGAGCCGGATGCCCGGCGTCGCCAGGGCCCACGTAAACCTGGCGCTGGAGACGGCCCACGTGGAGTTTTCGCCCTCGGCGGTGTCCGTCGCGGACGTGATCCGCAAGGTGGAGCAGCTGGGGTACCGGGCGGCCGTGAAAAAGGAACGGGAAGGCGAAAAAGACCACCGGCGGCGGGAAATCGAAAGGCAGCGGCGCCGGTTCGCACTGTCGGCCGTCCTTTCGCTTCCGCTGCTTTGGACGATGGCCGGCCACTTTTCGTTTCTGTCGTTCCTGTGGGTGCCCGGCTGGCTCATGAACCCGTGGGTCCAGCTGGCGCTGGCCACCCCCGTGCAATTCGTGGTGGGCGGGCCGTTTTACATCGGAGCATACAAAGCCCTGCGGAACCGCAGCGCCAACATGGACGTGCTGGTCGCCCTCGGCACTTCGGCCGCGTATTTTTACAGCCTGTTTCTCACGATGGAGTGGGCAATCACGACCGGCGGGCACGCCGGCCATGCCCCGGCCCTCTATTTTGAAACGAGCGCCGTGCTCATCACCCTCATCGTCCTCGGGAAACTCCTCGAGGCGCTGGCCAAGGGGCGCACGTCCGAGGCGATCAAGACGCTCATGGGCCTGCGTGCAAAGACGGCCCTCGTCATCCGGGACGGCCGCGAGCTCCAAATCCCCGCGGAAGAAGTGATCGTGGGGGACATCGTGCTGGTGAGGCCGGGAGAGAAAATTCCCGTCGACGGGGAAGTCATGGAAGGGTCCGCGGCGGTGGACGAATCGATGCTGACGGGGGAAAGCCTTCCCGTGGAAAAGGGTCCGGGAGACCCCGTCATCGGCGCCACCGTCAATCTGAACGGAATGCTGAAGGTCAGGGCGACCAAGGTCGGCAAGGACACCACCCTTGCGCAAATCGTCCGGGTGGTGGAGGAAGCGCAGGGGTCCAAGGCGCCTATCCAGCGGGTGGCCGACGCCATTTCGGGCATCTTCGTCCCCATCGTCGTCGGCATCGCGCTGGCGACATTCCTCGTCTGGTTCGTGTGGGCGGCCCCCGGCGATTTCGCCAAAGCCCTGCGGAACGCCATCGCCGTGCTGGTCATCGCCTGCCCGTGCGCCCTGGGCCTGGCGACCCCGACCTCCGTCATGGCGGGGTCGGGTCGCGCGGCGGAGCTGGGCATTTTGTTCCGGGGCGGCGAGCACCTGGAGCTCACCCACCGCATCGACACGGTGGTGCTGGACAAGACCGGCACGATCACCAAGGGCAAGCCGGAGCTCACCGACGTGATTCCCGCGGCGGGCGACGAACGGGAATTCCTGCGCCTGGTCGCCGCCGCCGAGAAGCCGTCGGAGCATCCTTTGGCCGAGGCGATCGTCCGCGGCGCCGCCGCAAGGGGCATCGGGATCCCCGCGGCGGAAGCGTTCGAAGCGTTGGCCGGCCACGGAGTTCGCGCCGTGGTTGAAGGAAGGGAAGTGCTGGCGGGCAACCGCCGGCTCATGGCCCGGTACGGCGTGGAGCTGCCGGAGCGGGCGCTGGAAGCCGCGCGGAAGCTTGAGGAAGAGGGAAAAACCGCGATGCTGGCGGCCTTCGACCGCGTCTACGCCGGAACGTTGGCGGTGGCCGACACCCTGAAGGAAACCTCGCGGGAAGCGATCGCGCGGCTGAAGGCCATGGGCATCGAGGTCGTCATGCTCACCGGCGACAACGAGCGGACGGCCCGGGCCGTCGCGCGGCAGGCGGGCATTGACCGCGTCCTTGCCGAGGTGCTGCCGGAGGGGAAGGCGGAGGAAATCCGGAAACTGCAGGCGCAGGGAAAGAAGGTAGCGATGGTGGGGGACGGCATCAACGACGCCCCCGCGCTGGCGGCCGCCGACATCGGGATGGCCGTCGGCACCGGCACGGACGTGGCGATGGAAGCGGCGGACGTGACGCTGATGCGCGGCGATCTCAACGCCATCGCCGACGCGATGGCCATCAGCCGCAAGACGATGGCCAACATCCGGCAGAACCTGTTTTGGGCCCTCGCCTACAACTCCCTGGGCATCCCGGTGGCCGCCGCGGGCTTCCTCGCCCCGTGGCTGGCCGGCGCCGCGATGGCCCTGAGCTCGGTGTCGGTGGTGCTGAACGCGCTTCGCCTGCAGCGGGCCAGGGTGTGACCGCCGGGGAGCGTGGAGGCGACGCGCGGCGGCAACGCGGGATGGCGGTGCACAGGGTTGCGGCGCATGGCGCATGGCGAAATGCGGGACGGCTCAATGCCCCCGCAAATACCGCACGATCTCTTCAGGCAGCGGTATGCCTTCCCTCAGCCGCTGCCATTCCGTCAGGTTTTCCGGCTCGCCGGGCACGAGCACCCGGTCGAACCCCCTGGCGGGCGGCGCGGCGTGGATTTCGTCGATCATCCGGTCCATGGTGTCCAGGAAGGCGTCCGTTTCGGTGAAAAACGACGGATTCAAGGCCATGAAGAACTGCGCCAGCTTGCGCTTGCGGCTCAGATCCTCCGCATACATCGTCTCCACATGGGGCCCGTAGGCGGCGCCGAACAGCACGGACGACAGCACGTCCACCACCAGCGCCAGGCCGTACCCCTTGGCTCCGCCGAAATGCTGCAGGGCGTAGACCTTGTCCGGGTCCGTCACGCTTTCCCCCTCGCGGTCCACTCCCCACTCCGGCGGAATCGGCTTGCCTTTCAGCTTGTGGTCAAGAATCTTGCCGAACGCCACCGTCGTGGTGGCCATGTCGAGGATGACGGGCGGATGCCTCCGCGCCGGAAAGCCGAAGGCCATCGGATTGGTGCCGAAAAACGGCTCCCTTCCGCCGTAGGGCACCGCCACCTTGTCCGTGTTGGACATGACGACGCCGATCATGTTCCGTTCCGTGGCCATTTTGACGAAGTAGGACAGAGCTCCGCAGTGGCTGCTGTTCACCGCTCCGACCACGCCGACCCCGTGCTGCTCCGCCAATTCCAGCGCCGTTTCCATGGCCCGGTAGGCCACCACATGGCCGAGGCCGTCGTCGCCGTCGACGATGGCGGTGACCGGGCCGGTGCGGCTCACGCCGATCTTCGGCACGGGGTTGATGCCGCCGGCGGCGATTTTGTTTACATAATGTTCCATCCGCAAAACGCCATGGGAGTCCACGCCCCTGAGATTGGCATGGACCAGCACGTCGGCGGTGATTCTCGCATGGTCCTCGGGCACTCCGACGCTTGTCAGCTTGCGCACGCACCAATCCAGCAGCTCATCCGAAGCTACCCGCACAAGTTCCATCTGTTCCATCCTCCATGGAGGTTCCGCGTGTCCATTGCCGCATCGTTCACATCGTCATGCCGCCGTCGATGGTGATGACGCTGCCCGTCATGAACGCCGCTTCGTCGCAGCAGGCGAACAGTATGGCGTAGGCGATCTCCTCGGGCTTGGCGAGCCGCCCGACGGGGTGCCTGGCGAGAAACATCGCCCGCATCGCTTCCGGATCGTCGGCGGTGCGGATTTTTTCCTCGATCGCCGGCGTATGGGTGGTGCCGGGGCAGACGCAGTTGACGCGGATGTTGTCCGGCACGTGGTCGGCCGCCATCGATTTGGTCAGGGCCACGACGGCGCCCTTCGAGGCGGCGTAGGCGCTGCGGTCCTTGTGGCCTTTCAGCGCGGCCACCGAGGCGACGTTCACGATCACGCCGCCGCCCTGTTTTTTCATCTGCAGCACGGCGTATTTGGACATCATGAACACGCCTTTGACGTTCAGGGCCATGGTGCGGTCAAAATCTTCTTCCGACATGTTGTCGACGCGCCCGGGGATGGCGACGCCGGCGTTGTTGACCAGGATGTCCAGCCGGCCGAAGGCGTTCACCGTTTCGCGCACGATCCGTTCGCATTCCGCGGCCACCGACACGTCTCCCTGGATGAAGACGGCTTCGCCTCCTTTTTGCCGGATCAGCTCCGCGGTTTGCCGGCCGCGTTCCGCGGTGAGGGCGTTCACGGCCACTTTGGCTCCCTTCTCCGCGAACATGACGGCGGCGGTCCGCCCGATGCCGGCGCCGGCGCCCGTCACCAGCACGACTTTGCCCGCAAAGTTCATCTGACGTTCATCCCTTTCCGAAGATCCAATCGGGAATCATCAGGGCCAGCTCCGGCACGAAAATGACCCCGACCACGACGAGCACGATGGCCGTAAGGAGCAGCCACGATTCTTTGAGATAGGTCCAGATTTTCGTTTCGAAAATGGAGCAGACGATATACATGAC
>DATCLN010000040.1:0-12510 GCA_036563895.1 Paenibacillaceae bacterium | reverse complement strand
CCGATATTTTCAGGCGCAAGGGCTGGTCAGCATGCTTGAATGTTACTTGGCATTTCGTTAACTCTTCGGAACCGCCTGGTGCGGACCCGCATGCCAGGTGGTGTGAGAGGACGGGGGCTAGCCGCCCCCTTCTACTCGATTTCCCGAGGAAAGGAGGCGGACGGGTGAACCGCAAAAGACAAGCGGCGTTGAGCCTGGCGGCGGCCGCGCTGGCGGGACTGATGGTGTACGGCATCTATCTCCTGCAGATGAGGCAGATCCGGCTTCAGGAGACGGTGGACGTGATCGCCCCCCGGGAGTTCGTGCCGGCGGGCGCGACGCTCAGGGCGGAGATGCTGATCCGGCTGCCCCTGCCGCGCGGGGCCGTCACGGAGGAGATGATTTTTGACCCCGCCGAAGCGGTCGGCTGGGAGACGACCGTGCCCCTGGGCAGCCGGGAACCGCTGCTCCGGTGGAAGCTGGACCGGTTCGGTCTTTTGCCGCGCCCGGGGGAGGCGACCTTCCGGATTCCGAACGAGTACATCAAGGCGGTGTCCAACGGCATCCGGGCCGGGGATCTGGTGGCCGTCTATCTGTCGGACGAGAAGGGGCCTTCGCGGCGGCTGTTTCCCGAGCCCGTGCGGGTGGCGGCGGTGAAGACGGCGGCGAACGTGGAGCTGGACAACCCGAAAAATCCGAATTTGCTGTCCCTGGCCGAGGGGGACAAGGAAAAGATGTACGCTTCCCGCCGCGACGCCAACGGGGCCATCGACGCGATCAACCTGAACCTGACGGAAGAGCAGTGGCTGATGCTGGATGCCGCCTGCAAGGACGGCACCGCGAAGCTCGTCATCGCCTTCGACGCCTTCGCGCCGGTCCTGCCGGAACAGGATCTTCAGGCAAAGGAGGGGATATCGTCATGAGCGGTCCGCTGATCGTTTTCACCGGGTCCACGCCCAACATCGGAACCACCGTCGCCGCGCTGGGCACCGCCTGGCGGCTGGCGGCCGGAACCGGCAAGCGGGTGGGGTTTCTCTGCCTGAACCTGAAAAGCGCCAAGACGCACCTTTACCTGGGGGTGGACGAACCGAAGGTGACGCTGGACGCCATACGGCCGGAGCTGAGGGCGGGCACGCTGACCGCGGACAGGCTCGCGGCCTGTACGCACGCGCCGTCCCGCCTGCGCGGCGTGCACGTCTTGTTCGGCAATCTGCCGCGGGACCAGGCCGAATACTACGAACCCGGCCAGATCGAACATTTGCTGCGGGCGGCCCGGGAAGCCTTCGACGCCACGGTTGTCGACACCGGCGCGTACTGGGACAACGCCGCCACCATTTGCGCGGCGCGTCTTGCGGATCATCGTTTTCTGGTGTCGACGGGGCAGTTTGCCCACTTTCGGGAGGACGTCTACCGGTGGATCGTGCAGATCGCTCCCCAGTTCGGCGTCCGACCCGGGGATTTTCACCTGGTGGTGCTGCGCCGCCCGGGCCGCGACGCGGAAGGGTTCAGCCTGAAGGACATCTGCAGGGAAGCGGAAAGCGCCGGCGGTACGGAACTGAAATTCGACGAGGACCTGGGCGCGTATCTGGACGGCGGGCGGCTGGACGAATGGCTGGCCGACGAACGCCGCGCGGCCGCGTTTGACGCGTTGGCGGAATCTTTGATGCGGAAGCTGGGCTGGCCGTATGGGGACCGGAGGGCGGACGGGCCCCGCGTCCTCCGTTCCTGGTGGCTGAGGAGAACGACGGCTAAACGGAGCGGTGGGGCATGACGGAACGCGCGGCCGTATACGATACGCGCCCGGCATCCGCCGCGGACGCGGGGGAGCGCTTTTCTCCCTCCGCTTATGCCGCCCGTCTGCAGACAAGCGCAAGGGGAGAGAGGGGCGCCGCCGGGGAAGGCGACGGACGCGTCCAGGCCGACATCCGCGCCCTTACCGAAGAAATCCGCCATCTCCTGGCGGTGCCGCGCGGCTGGAACGAAGAGGAGCGCCGGCGCTACACGGAGAAGCTGAACCGGGCCATCATCGGCTTTCCCGCCGAGCGTGCGGAGATTCTGGCGTTCATCTCCGACTGGATCATCAAGCGGAAGCTCAACCATCTGCCGTTAGGTTCCCTGCCGTACGGGTCGCTGGCGGAAGCGCTGTTCGCCGAAGTGATCGGCATGAATGTGCTGGAACTCATTTTGCGCGACCGCGCCGATCTGGAAGAGATCCAGGTGGTGGGGACGCAGATTTTCGAGGTGCGCGGCGGCCGGGTGACCGTCTCGCCTTACCGTTTCGACCATGTCGGTCAGGTGGAGCGCATCCAGCAGAATCTCGTGCTGTTCAACAACGACCGGATTTCGCCCCGCAAGCGGTGGGCGGAGGTGCGCCTGCTCGACGGTTCCCGGGTGACGATGACGGGCTTCGGGTTTACGTCGCTGCCCACGCTGACCATCCGTTTTTACACGGTGAGAAACCTCAGCCTCGAGGCGCTGTGCCGTCCCGAATACGCCACCATCGACGAGGAGGTGTGCCGGTTGCTGCGGGTGATCGTCCGCTCCCGCTTCAACATGGTGGTCATCGGCGCCACCAACACGGGGAAAACCCATCTCATCAAGGCCCTTCTGGCGGAAATCCCCGACGAGGAGCGCATCGTCACCTTCGAGAGCCGTTTCGAGCTCATGCTGAAACGGGATTTTCCGGAGAAAAACGTGGTGGAATTCGAAATCGACGAGGACGATCCCCTGCACGGCTCCCGCCAGGCGTTCAAGCTGGCCCTGCGCCAGTCGCCCAGCCGCATCTGCCATACGGAGATCCGCGACGAGGACGCGAACCTGTACGTGCGCGCCTGCACCCGCGGGCATGAAGGAAGCATCACTTCCCTCCACGCCAACTGCCTGGAGGACGTGCCCGACACGATTACGGACATGTGCATGCTGGACGGCCGGGGCATGAATCCCGACCGGCTGCTCAGGCGCATCGTCGAGCACGTGACGCAGATCGGCATGGAGATGCGGCTGGTGGGCGGCCGGCGCAAGGTGGTGCGGATCGGCGAGCTCGAGTACAAGGGAGGGCTGGTGACGGTGCGGGATTTGGCCGTGTACGACGAGGCGTCGGACAGGTGGCGGTTCCCGATGCCGTTCTCGGAGAAGGCGTCGCGGCGGATTCGCCGGTGGGATCCCGAAGGGTACCGGATGCTGCTGGAGAGGGGAGGCGTGACCGGGTGCTGAAGGCGGGCGCGGCGGCCGTCACGGTCATGTTGTTTTTGCTGCTGTACGTATTTTTCCGCTTCTGGCTGGAGGTCTGGTGGCGGCGTTTTTCCGGACGGCAGCGGCTGCGCCGGAAGCGGCGCGGCGGATGGGCGGTCCTGCTGGAGCGGGCCGTGGCGAGATTCCAAGGACCGTACGGGCATTTGGCGGATCTGTTGCATGTGGTGGGATGGCCGATGCGGCCGGAAACCTTCTCCGGACTGTCCGCGTTCACGGCGGCGGCCGGCGTCGCGGCGGGCGTTTTCTTCTTCCGGAATGCGCGTTCCGCCATTGTGCTGATGGTCATGCTCGGGCTTTTGCCTTATGTGGTGCTGCGCATGCGGCTGATTGGCCGGCAAATGGCGGCCCGGCTCGATTTCCTTCCGGCGGTGGAACTGTTTTACCAGTGCTACCTGGTGACGGGAGGGCGGCAGGTCAGGACGGCGCTGCGCCAGACGTTGGAAGAGGGAAGGCTCCCCGCGGAAATTCAGGCGGTGTTTGAACAGCTCGAGCGGAATCTGTCCGTCCGGGGCAATGACGAAGACAGCCTGCGGCGGTTCACGCTGGCGGTGGGACACCGGTGGGCCGACTATTTCGCCGGCATTCTGCGGGTGGCGCTGACGGAAGGCGTTTCGGTGGCGGACAATCTCCGCGAGCTGATCGCCGACATGCGCCAGTCCCAGCTGCTGGACCAGCAGGAGCGCCACCGGCTTCTGGAGATCCGGCTGGCGAATTTCGCGCCGGGGATCTTTTTGCTGATCTTCCTGGCGGTCAATTTCCGCCTGAATCCGGATGCGAGCTACCGGTATTATTTGGAGGATCCGGGGGGCAGGGACCTGCTCCTGAACGCCCTCGTGTTCCTGTTCGGCTCGCTGCTCATGGGGCTGCATCTGTCCCGGAAAAAAATGTGAGGGGGCGGACGGCTTGGGAGAGTACGAGCTTTGGCTCTGGCGGCTGACCGGATGGACGGCGCAGCTCGCCGCGGCGGGGGTCGGCGTCTACCTGCTGCTTCGCGCCGCTTTTTCCCGGCCGCCCCGCTGGCGCGCCGCCAGGTTCCCGTGGCGGCGGTCACCGGCGCCGCGCTGGTGGCTGATCCTGTTCAGGGCCGACCGGGACAGTCCGGCGCTCAGGCAGCGGAGGTCGCTGCTTGCGGGCTGCGGCCTGCGCTGGTCCGCCCATGTGTATCTGGCCGCGAGGCGCACCGCCATTTCGCTGGGGATGCTGATCGCCGGAGGCGCGTGGCTGGCCCTTTCTGCGGGACGGGCCCCGCCGGGTGTCGCCTGGCCGCCGGCGATGGCCGCGAGCCTGGCGGTGATGGCGCTGCTGGCGGACCGGGCGGTGCTCGGAGCCCTGCGCAGGCATCGCGAGGATCGCATCCGCAGCGAGATCGTCGCCTTAAGCCGCGGGCTGCTTTACTATTCCGGTTCCCGCTTGCATCTGCACGGCAAGCTGATGCGCTGTCTTCCGTACGTCCGCCTGATCCGCGGCGATCTGCAGCTACTCCTGAACGAGTGGTACCAGGATCCCGACGCCTCCCTCGAACGGTTCAAAAAGCGGCTCGGGACGGAAGAAGCGCGGGGCTTTGCGGAAATCGTCCGCACCCTGAGGCTGCACGAGGACGACGAGGTATACGGCATGCTGCGTCAGCTCGCGGACGCTTGCAAGGAGAGGATCCGCTTCGCCCGGGAAAGCCGCCGGGAAATGGCTTCCTACGGCCTGTATGTGCTGGCGGGGATTCCGGTGCTGTACATGTTTCACGTATTTCTCTATCCGTGGGTCCGGGAGGTTCAGGCGCTGCTCAACGAACTCCGGGCGTGACGGTCCAGCCGCGCAGGCTTGACGGCTCGAACGCTGCAGACCTGACCGATCGGTTGCGGCAGGCCTGACAGCTCGGCTGCGGCAGGGAGGACCGCCCGGCTTCGGAAGTCCAGACGGATCGTCTGCAGGCGGACAAAAACTGCACAAAGGAGGTTGAAGAAGGAATGCGCAACATTCTGATTACATTGATGATGCTGTTGGTTGTAGCGGTCATGTTCCAGAACATCATCGCCGACGAAGACGGTACCCGCGCCCTCATCGAATCCCATGGAGAGAACGCCAATAATGCCCTGCGCAATCTTGGCAATCCTGCTGATGCTCCCGTTAATCCCGATTCCTGAAAACGAAGACGGAACTGGACAGGGTTTTCGCGTCATGCCATGCCGCGCAGGCACCGGGACTGGCAAAAGTGGAGCAGGAAAGGAAGGGGCGAGATGAGACAGTTGCTGATGGCCGTGATGCTCATTATGGCGGTGGTGCTGCTCTACAACCGGATCGTCGGAGGGGAAGGGGGGACGCGGGATCTCCTTCGCGACCAGGGGCGGGAGATGGCGGAGGAGATTTCCCGCATCGACCCGTGAAACAGCTGCTGGTGTTCGTCCTGTTTGCCCCCTTGTTTTGCTGGCTGGCGTTTTCCCCGGTGTACAAGCACGTCCTGCTGATCCGGCAGGCGCTCCTGCAGCAGGAAGCCGACTATCTGCTGGAGATCGGGGCAAGCGGCGCCTACGGGTACATCGACCGCGTGATGGTGGCGGAGTCGCGCCTGCGGCTGGCCAGATACGGGTTCCGGCCGGAGCTTCTGGAATACGACGTCGGATCGACCAACGGCATGCCGGCCGACCAGCCTTCCGAGCCGCTGCCGCGTGGCGTCGGCCTGCGGCTGGAAATCCGCTACCCCTATGAGCGGCTTCTGGACATCGACCGGCTCATCGGACTGGACGTTCCCGGTCCGGAAGGGCGCATCGCGGCGTCGGGCATGAAGATGAGCGAATACGTGCCCTGAGCGCGGGGCGGGACCGCCATGCACAAATTGCTGTTCGGCGTTCTGATGGCCGTCGTCTGGTGGATGCTGCACGCGTTGCAGTGGGAAGAAGAACGGGCCATGGGCCTGCTCTACGAGGTGAAACGGGCGGTGAACCGCGCCGCGCACGCGGCGGCGCAGCAGGCGGACCGGGACAAGCTGGAAATAGGCATTCCCTCCATTGATCCCGGGCTCGCCCGTGCCGCGGCGCATCTTTATTTGCAGGCCAATCTGCGGCTGGACCGGGACTTTCGCCCGCTTCCCGGAAGTCCCCTCCGGCAACCGCCCGCCGTGCTGGTGTTCGAGGTGATCAATGAAGAGCACGAGTTTCCCTATACCTATTACAATCCGGAATACAACTACCGGGTCACGCTAAAGAGACCCGGCGTAGTGATGGTGGTCCGGGCGGAATATCCCCGGGTGTTCAATGTGATGGATCCCGTGGTGTGGCATATCAAGGGGGCTGCCGAACAGGTGCATGTTTGAGGGTTGAGAAAAGGCGCCTTCGCCTGGCAGCTTGACGCGAAGCCGGACCGTCTGTTCTAATGGGGAAAGAAACCTCATGGGGAAAGAAACGCAAGAAGGACAACAGGATTGCGCGCAGAAGGAGAGGTTCCGGTTCCATGGACGGGGCGGCAAATCGGACAAACGCCGGCGGAAACGGAAGCGGCGGCGAAACCACCGGCGGAAGGAACGAAATGGCCCTTGAGATCGCCGGCCGCCGGGCCCGGCTGCAGGAAAGGCTTCGCGGCCACGGCCTCGCCGGCTGCCTGGTGACGCAGAACGTCGGGATCTTTTATTTTACGGGCACGATGCAGGCGGGCTATCTTTTCATTCCCGCGGAAGGGGAAGCGACCTTTTACGTCGTGCGCAGCCTGCAGCGGGCGCTGGCGGAATCCCGCGTCCGCACGGTGCTTCTTGAATCGTTCCGCAGCCTCGGACGGCAGCTGGCGGACGACTATCCTTCCGTTTTTGCTTCCTCCGGCCGTCCGGCCGTGGGAGCGGATCTGGACGTCATGCCCGCCCGGCTTTATATGAGGCTGGCCGAGGCCATCCCGCAGGTGTCCTGGACGGACGCCTCCTCGCATCTGCGGTGGGTGCGCAGCGTGAAATCGGCTGCGGAAATCGCCCTCATCTCGGCCGCGGCGGAAGCGGCGCACGCCGCCCTGATGGAGGGGTTGCGGCAGCTGAGGGAAGGCATGACGGAGCTGGAACTGATGGCGGTCATGGAAGCGGAACTGCGCAGGCGCGGCCACATCGGATGCATGCGGATGCGCGGATACAACCAGGAAACGATCACCGGCGTCGTGACCTCCGGGGAAGCGGCCGCCGAACCGTCCTATTTCGACGGACCGGTGGGCGGGCGCGGGCTTTCGCCGGCGTCGCCGACCAGCGTCAGCCGCCGGAAAATCGGCCGGAACGAGCCAATCCTGTTGGACGTCGGATGCTGCCTGGACGGCTACGTGGCCGACCAGACCCGCACCGCGGTGATCGGCCGCCTGCCCGACGAATTGCGTCGGGCCTATGAGACGTCCGTGGCCATTGCCCACCGTGCCCGGGAATTGATGAAACCGGGTCAGACGCCGGAATCGGTGTATCTGGAAGCGCTGCGAATGGCGGAAGAAGCCGGCCTGGCGGAGCATTTCATGGGGTACGGCCGGGACCGCGTGAGGTTTCTCGGCCACGGCGTCGGGCTGGAACTCGACGAATGGCCGGTGCTCGCCAAAGGGTTCACGGAACCGCTGGAACCCGGCATGGTGCTGGCCGTGGAGCCCAAATTCACCTTCCCCGGCGTCGGCGTCGTCGGCATCGAAAACACCTATGTCGTGACGGATTCCGGTTGCCGCGCCCTGTCGGTGACGCCGGAGACGCTCTTTGAACTGCCGCCGGGATGAACGCGCGATGCGCTGCCGGACCGGAAACCTGCCCGCCCCGGGCGCATTTTTGCGCCTTTTTTGCGGAAACGTCCCCGTTTAGGCCCCGATTTGTTTGCACAAAGGCTCCCTTTCTAGTACGATTATAATTAAATACATGTCTCGCATCTGAACGCATGCTACAGAGGGGGAGGGAAACGGCGTGCTGAAACTGGGGCAGAAAATCATCATTGTCGGGGACCGTTTCGAGCAAAACCTTCCGATCGGCGAATACGGTTATGTCATCGCATATGATCGCAATGCCGACAGCGCTTTTGACTATATAATCCGCGTGCCGAAACTGAATCGCCAGTTCTACGTGCCGGCCAGCGACATCGAACGGGAGGACATCCTGCTGGAAAGGGAAGCCCGGCGCGTGGAACGGGAGGCCTTGATCGATTACGCCCTGGCCACCCACAACGAGGAGATGTTCCGCCAGCTCATGAACGAGGAGGAGCCGCGGGACCCCGCGAAGAACGAAGTGATGAGCCGCGAGGAATTCATCCGCCAGGTGAATCTGAAAGCCTGGATCTGACGCGGGACCGCCGGCCGAACGGCGCGAATGCCGCGAAAACGAAAACCGCCCGGTGGGGCGGCTTTTTTGTTGGTTCCCGGGGTCAGGCGTTGGCGGAAAGCGGCCGGGAAGGCACGGGAGTGGGCGGTCCGATCCGGTATCCCTGAACAAGGGGCACGCCGGCTTCGCGGAGCCAGGCCAGATCGGCGGTGTCTTCCACGCCTTCGGCCAGCAGGAGGCATCCGTGCCGGTCGGCCAGCCGCAGGGCGTCCCGCACGAATTTTTGCTTGACGGGGTCCCGGTGGCAGCCCGCGATCAGGCGGCGGCCCAGCTTCAGGTAGGCGGGCCGCACGAGGCGCAGCAGGCGTTCGCCGTCTTCGCCGCCGGATGCGGCGGCGGGATCGTGGATGTCCAGGGCGAGCTGGAATTTGCGCTCGCGGGCCAGCGCCGCGATGTCTGCCAGCCGGCGGGAATCCTCAAGCCATTCGGTGTCCATGATGTCGAACACGAAGTCGGCGGGGTCCCCGCCGCTGCTTTGGATCAGTTCCGAAATCCACTCCAGGTCGGAAGCGGGATCGTTCACCGCGGACGGCAGGAGATTGATGAAGCGTTTGACGTTTTTCCCCAGATGGGCGTTGCTGAGCAGGATGGACTTTTTCAGCAGCTGGCGTTCCAGAAGGACATGCAGGCCGCTGCTTCGGGCCGCGGCCACCACCTCCGCCGGACGGAACGGCGGCTGTTCGGGCAGCGGCCGAAGCAGCAGCTCGTATCCGAAGACGGCGTTGCCGTCGTCCCGCGTGCGGACGACGGGCTGAAAATAAAACGTAAACCGCCGGTTCAGCAGCCACTCGGGGAGCAGATAGGGGCCGACGTCGGCCAGCAGCGCGGATGCGGGCTGCCAGCCTTCCCCGTCCTTCGGCGCGTCCGCGCCCGGACCCGTGCCGTCGCCTTCCGGAAAGGCGGAGAGCGCGGCGGCGTCGGCGAATTCCGCATCTCCCCTGCTTTTGGCGGTAATTTCCGGAGAGCCGTAAACGATCCGGCAGCGAAGCCGGCGGCGATGGTCTTCCGTCAGCAGGTGCCCGAGATCGCTGAGCAGGCGCAGCAACTGGTCAAGGCTGCCGTAGCGGACCCGCCGGATGCGGGCGCTTCCTTCGGCCGCCGTCCCCAGGCATGCGTCCAGCACCCGGAGGGACCCGGGGTCGTCGGAAGCGAATTCGACGATTCCGGCGTTCTGCAGCGGCAGGCGGCTTCCAAACGGATGGTAGACGGGCACGGACGCACGCTCCTTTCGTCAGAATGGGATGGGGGGAATGGAGATGACGGCCTCCCGCAGGCGGCCGCGGACACAGAGATCCAATATTTATCATACCGGACAACGGCATTCTTTGCATATGCGCAACCTCATTGAGATCGGGGAGCTTGTTTTATATAATGAATAAAATGGATTCCAATATTCTCAAAAGGAGTCGTCGTTTCGATGGACATCACGGTGCGGGACGTCGAGCACGTCGCCTTGCTGGCCCGGCTGGAGCTGTCCGACCGGGAAAAGGAATTGTTCGCCGGACAGCTTGGCGCGATTTTGCGGTACATCGAGAAGCTGAACGAGCTGGACACGGACGGCGTCGAGCCGACCAGCCACGTCCTGCCGATCTCCAACGTCATGCGTGACGACGAACCCCGTCCTTCCTGGCCCCTCGACAAAGTGCTGGAAAACGCCCCGGACAAAGAAGACGGACAATTCAGGGTGCCGGCGGTGCTGGAATAGGCGAGCCCAAACGCAGGTGCCCGGGAATTTTCACACCGGAACGCAGGCGCCTGGGACAATCGCGCCGGTACGCGGGCGCCCGGCCCAAGGCGCCGGCGGCGGGATTCCGGCGGTGCCGGCCGGAATCGCCCTGCCGGATCGCGGCGCCGGCCGGCGGCGGAATCATAAAAGGAGGAACGCGCATTGTCATTACTCCGGATGAGACTGCCCGAGCTTCGGGACCGGCTCGTCCGCGGCGAGCTGCGCGTCGCAGATCTGGTGGACGCGTCGCTTCGCCGCATCCGCGAGACGGAGGAGAAGATCGGGGCATTTTTGCTTGTGGACGAAGAAGGCGCGCGCAGGGAAGCGGATAGGCTGGACAGCCTGCCCGCGGACGCGCCCCGCGGCCCGCTGTTCGGCCTGCCGGCGGGCATCAAGGACAACATGGTGACGGAGGGCCTTGTCACCACCTGCGCCAGCCGCTTTCTGGCCAATTACCGGCCGATTTACGACGCCACCGCCGTGCGGAAGCTGAAGGATGCGCAGGCGGTGACCATCGGCAAGCTGAACATGGACGAATTCGCCATGGGCAGCTCCACCGAGAACTCCGCGTTCAAGCTTACCCGCAATCCGTGGGACACCGAACGCGTGCCCGGCGGTTCCAGCGGCGGCTCCGCGGCCGCCGTGGCGGCGGGGCAGGTCCTGTTCGCCCTCGGCTCCGACACCGGCGGGTCGATCCGCCAGCCGGCGGCCTACTGCGGCGTCGTCGGCCTGAAGCCCACCTATGGACGCGTTTCCCGCTACGGCCTTGTGGCCTTCGCCTCGTCGTTGGACCAGATCGGTCCCATCACCCGCAACGTGGAAGATGCCGCCTACGTGCTGCAGGCCATCGCGGGGCATGACCCGCTGGATTCCACCTCGGCGGCGGTGGACGTGCCCGACTACCCGTCGGCGCTGACCGGGGACGTGAAGGGGCTGCGCATCGCCGTGCCGCGGGAATACATGGGCGAAGGCATCGATCCGCAGGTGAAGGCGCGGGTGCTGGAAGCCCTGAAGCAGTTCGAGTCCCTCGGCGCGACGGTCGAGGAAGTGTCCATGCCGCACACCGATTACGCCGTGGCCACCTACTACATCCTCGCGTCGTCCGAAGCCTCGTCCAACCTGGCCCGGTTCGACGGGGTCCGGTACGGCGTCCGGGCGGAGGACGCGGAGAGCCTCACCGGCCTGTACCTGCGCTCCCGCAGCGAGGGCTTCGGACCCGAGGTGAAGCGGCGCATCATGCTGGGCACCTACGCGCTCAGTTCCGGGTATTACGACGCTTATTACAAAAAAGCGCAAAAGGTCCGCACGCTGATCAAACGGGATTTCGACCGGGTGTTCGAGACGTTCGACGTCATCGTCGGGCCGACCACGCCGACCACCGCCTTCCGCATCGGCGAGAAGATCGGCGATCCGCTGACCATGTATTTGAACGACGTGTGCACCATCCCGGTCAGCCTGGCGGGCGCTCCCGCGATCAGCGTTCCCTGCGGGCTGGCGGACGGCCTGCCGGTCGGATTGCAGATCATCGGCAAACCTTTTGACGAGGCGACCGTTCTGCGGGCGGCCCACGCCTACGAACAGGCGACGGAGCACCACCGCCTGCTCCCGGCGCTCTGATCCGGCTCGGCGGTCATCCGGAGTTTGCCCAAGGAGGAACGCGAGCATGTCCATCCTTTCGAAATACGAAACGGTCATCGGGCTCGAAGTGCACGTGGAGCTCAAGACGAAAACGAAAATTTTTTGCGGCTGTCCCGTCGAGTTCGGCGCGCCTCCCAACACCAACACCTGCCCGGTCTGCCTCGGCCATCCCGGGGCGCTGCCCGTGCTCAACCGGCAGGCCGTGGAATACGCGATGAAGGCGGCGATGGCCCTCAATTGCGAAATCGCCGAGTGGTGCAAGTTCGACCGGAAAAACTATTTTTACCCCGACCTGCCGAAGGCGTACCAGATTTCGCAATACGACCAGCCCATCGGGCGGAACGGCTGGATCGACATCGAGGTGAACGGGCAAAAGAAGCGGATCGGCATCACCCGGCTGCATCTGGAAGAGGACGCCGGCAAGCTGATCCATATCGAAGGCGGGTCCGGGTCGCTGGTGGATTTCAACCGGGGCGGCACGCCGCTGATCGAAATCGTCTCCGAGCCCGATCTGCGTTCGCCGGAAGAGGCGCGGGCGTATCTGGAGAAGCTGCGGGCGATCATGGAATATTGCGGCGTCTCCGACGTTAAAATGGAGGAAGGTTCACTG
>DATCLN010000039.1:0-8919 GCA_036563895.1 Paenibacillaceae bacterium | reverse complement strand
CCGATATTTTCAGGCGCAAGGGCTGGTCAGCATGCTTGAATGTTACTTGGCATTTCGTTAACTCTTCGGAACCGCCTGGTGCGGACCCGCATGCCAGGTGGTGTGAGAGGACGGGGGCTAGCCGCCCCCTTCTACTCGATTGCGGGGCGTGGGACGGATGCGAATGGCGGCGGAAACGGATGCAAGGGCCGGGCGGGATTGTGTTCCGAAATTCAGTGTTATAATAAATTCGTTAATGAAAATTTGAAAAAAATCAATCAAAAGAGGGTTGTCTTGCGCCATGCCCGCCAAGCAGGAGTTCAAATTCGAGCCGATCCAACGCGATCCCATCGTGGTGGAACTGACCAAAAAGCTGCTGGATTACATTTTTTCCGGCAGCGTCAAACCGGGAGACAGGCTGCCCACCGAACGCCAATTGCAGGACGCGCTCGGGGTGGGACGGTCTGCGATCCGGGAAGCGCTCAAGGTCCTCAACGTGCTGGGCATCCTGGAAATCCGGCAGGGCGACGGCACCTACCTGCGCAAGATGAATTCGTCCCTGCTGACCCGATCCATCGAATGGGGGCTGCTCCTGGGCGGCGCCGAAATCATGGAAATCGTGGAGATGCGCCGGGAACTGGAGGTTTCCATCGCCCGGTTTGCGGCCCGGCGCAGAACCGCGGAAGAGGTCGAGGAACTCAAGCGGATTCTGGACGAAATGAAAACCTCCGACGTCGACCAGTTTGTCGAACGGGATATCCAATTTCATCTCAAGCTCGCGGAAATGGCGAGAAACAACGTGATGCGGAACGTCCTGGTCCACATCCAGTCGCTGCTCAGGACATGGATCAAGTGCGTGATCGAAGCGGCGAAAGACACTGATTTTTCCTATGAATATCATCTTGCGATATACAAGGCGGTGGAAGCCGGCGACCCCGAGGGGGCGGCCCAAGCCATGGCCAGCCATTTAGAGGACGCCACGGCGCGCCTGGTCCGGGAAATCGAAAAGATGAAAGGCAAGGAACCGGAAAAACAGGACTTGGAAAACACAAGTTTGACGAACGGGTGAACCCAATGGCTTTCCGATTCTGGTTGCCGACCCGTGCGGAGTGCGGCGCGGGATTGTCCGAACGGACGGGTGAATTTCTGGCTGAATGGTCAACCCGCGGCTGACCGCGGCGCACGACATTCGCCGCATCATCGAATGCGCTGACCGAGGCGACATGGACCTGTAACGGCCGGGACGAGGCGATTCCGGCGCGGCGGGCACAGTCACGGCGAGCCCGCCTGGCGCAACAGGTCCATCAGTTTCAGCTCTCCGTGGAGTTCGCGTTTCAGCTGCTCCAACGACCTTTGGCCGCATCGGACGATGGCCGACAGATCGTCCAGGGCCGCATCCCAGTCGGATTTTCGGCAATGGCGCCGGAACCGGCCGGCTGCGGCTTTTTGTTCTGTGTGCAGGTTTTCCCATGCCTGCCGGGCGGACCGGATTTCCTCCAGCGCCGCGCGTGCCTTGGCAAGGACGATCCTGCGCATCCCGGGGGACAGTCTGCGCGCCGCCTCCCGGTTTTTCCGCCGCAGCTCGTCGATCTGCAGAAGCAGCCGCCGCTGCTCGCGGTTCAGGCCATCGATCCGTTCTTCCAGCGCGCGCAGCGTTTGGAGAAGCGGGTTTTCGCCGCGAAGTTCGGGGTCGTTCCCTTCGCCCGTGCCGGCCGCCGCCGCGGGGAGTGCGGCGCCGGACGCCTTGGTGGCCGCCGGGCTGACAAACGATGCGACGGAAACGGCCGCCAGCCAAAGGATCAGCCAGCACGCGGGGAGCCGGCACCGAAGCCGTGAGGATCTGCTCATGCCGCCGATTCGCCTCCGTGTGCCTTTCGCTTCATGGCTTTCGTGCCTTATGACGTTTTTTTCCGGTTTTCCGTTTTTCCAGTATGTCCGCCCGACCCGCTCCGCAACCCGCTCAGTACGTCTGTCCGACCCGCTCCGCAATCCGTGCAGGATGTTTGCCTGGTCCGCCCCCCAACCCGCCGCGCATGCAACACGGACCGCCTCTTGTGACAAACTTGTTACATGGACGGGGTCCGGTCTTGTCAGAAACGGGCGGGCAGGATAACATAGAAAATATCGAGGAAGCAATCGTCAGCGAAGCACGCGTCAGCGGGGCGAACAAAGGAGGTTCCTTCATGCTACTGGCAGAGGCGGCTGCGAGCAACTTCCAGCCGTTTGACGTGTTCATGATCATCTTCACGCTGCTGATCGCCGCCGGACTCATCCGGCTGCTGATGGAGCGTCCGCGCAAGAACCGCTTTGCCATCGGATTTGCGATCGTGGCGCTGCTGGTGTTTCTGTACACCGACTACGTGATGATCAAGGGCTGGTGACGCCCGCCCCGGGACATAAGCCGCGTGCAGGGCGTCCGTCACGCGCAGGGAAGACTCCCCGGAGATGGTCTCCGGGGAGTTTTTGTTGGATTGCCTTTTGCCGGCCGGGGCGGCGGAGAGGTTGGACGAGCCGGAGAAGTTTCCGTATCATAGTGTTGTGCGCATTCCTGCGCAGTACATGGAAGGGATGCTGACGGCCATGCGAATCCGGAAAGCGATCATTCCCGCCGCCGGCCTCGGCACCCGCTTCCTTCCCGCCACAAAGGCGATGCCGAAGGAAATGCTGCCGATCATCGACAAGCCGGCCATCCAGTACATCGTGGAAGAAGCGGTGTCGTCCGGCATCGAGGACATCCTGATCGTCACCGGCAAGGGGAAGCGGGCCATCGAGGACCATTTCGACAGCTATTTCGAACTGGAGCAGAACCTGTTGCAAAAAGGGAAACTGGATCTGCTCGACGAAGTGCGGAAAGCTTCCCAGCTGACCGACATCCACTACATACGCCAAAAGGAACCCAAAGGCCTCGGCCACGCCGTCTGGTGCGCCCGCAAGTTCATCGGCAACGAGCCGTTCGCCGTCCTGCTCGGGGACGACATCATCCAGTCGCCCGTGCCCGGCCTGAAACAGCTGATCGACGTGTACGAACGGGTGGGCGCCAGCGTTCTGGCGGCCCGCAGGGTGCCGCTGCCGGAGGTCCGGCGCTATGGCATCATCGATCCCGCTCCGCGGGATCCGGGGGTTGCGGATTCCGACGAACGGCTGGTGGCCGTGCGCGGCCTGGTCGAAAAACCGGACCCGGAGCGGGCTCCTTCCGACATCGCCATCATCGGGCGATACATCCTCACTCCGGCGATTTTCGACCTGCTGGAGACGCAGGATGTCGGGGCGGGCGGCGAAATCCAGCTGACCGACGCGATCTCGCGGCTTCTGCGCACGGAGCCGGTATACGCCTACATGGTGGAAGGCAAGCGGTACGATACGGGGGAAAAGCTCGGCTACCTGCAGACGATCGTCGATTTCGCGCTGGAGCGCCCCGATCTGGCGGAGGAGTTCCGGAACTTCCTGCGGCAGCGGCTGGAAAGCGACGATTAGGCAGGGAACCGGCGGCGGCTTGGGCTTGAGGAGCCCCGGGATCAACGACGGGACGGAGGCAGCGGGACCGCCATGTTTTTTCGCACGTGGAGGCATGTGTTCAAGCTCGACCCGGACCGCGCGATCGACGACCGGACGCTGGAGCGGGTGTGCCGTTCCGGGACCGATGCGGTGCTGGTGGGCGGCTCGAGCGGCGTGACATACGGCAAAACCGTCGAGCTGCTGGCGCGGGTGCGCCGGCATGAAGTGCCCTGCGCCCTGGAAGTCACCGATCCGTCCCTCGCCGTGCCCGGTTTTGACGGATATTTCATCCCGATGGTGCTCAACGCCCGCCACCGCGACTGGTGGATCGGCCGCCATGTGGAGGCGCTGAGGCGTTTCGGCCGTCTGGTGCCCTGGGACATCACCGCGGGCGAAGCGTATATCGTGCTGAACGGCGATTCCACCGTCGCCCGGGTGACCGACGCGGATACCGGCCTGGACGCCGACGGGGTCGCGGCCTATTGCCAGCTGGCGGACCGGCTGTGGCGGGTGCCGGTGGTCTATCTGGAATACAGCGGCGTTTTTGGCGACATGGAGTTGGTGCGCCGCGTGCGCGGCATGCTGTCGCAGGCCAGACTTTTCTACGGCGGCGGCGTCCGTTCCGCGCAGCAGGCGCGGGAAGCGGCGCGGGCGGCCGACACGGTGGTCGTCGGCAACGCGGTGTACGACGACCCGGACGCGGCTTTGGCCACGGTGGAAGCGGTCAAGGGCACCGAGCCGCCGGCTTGAAGTTGTCTGCGCAAGGGACGGCCGCCCCGCGGAACGTGCAGGAACCGCGGTGCCATCCGCGGAGACGGGTTCCGCAGACAGGACGGCCCGCCGGTTGTTCCGACCGGGCTGCCTGCAGTGTCTCGGACCGGGCTTCCCGCAGTCTGACAGACCTTTCTCCGCATGCCAAGGTTGCCCCGCCGGTTGATCATCAGTTTTTTTTCTAAAAAAGGAGCGGATACGCATGTATTTTGAACGCGCGCGGACGGATTCCCGGGATCCGGAAGCCATGCTCAAGGAGCTGAACCCCCGCCAGCGGGAAGCGGTGACCGCGACCGAGGGCCCGCTGCTTGTCCTGGCGGGAGCCGGCAGCGGCAAGACGCGCGTGCTCGCGTACCGCATCGCTTACCTCATCGCGAAGAACATCGCTCCGCCTTGGGCCATCCTGGCCATCACGTTCACCAACAAGGCCGCCCGCGAAATGCAGGAACGGGTGGTGAAGCTGGTCGGGCCCGCCGCGGCGGACATCTGGGTGAGCACGTTCCATTCCATGTGCGTGCGCATTTTGCGCAAGGACATCGAGCGGATTGGCTACGGATCGTCCTTCGGCATCCTGGACGCCACCGACCAGCTGTCCGTGGTCCGCAATGTGATGAAGGAACTGAACCTGGACACCAAACGGTTCGAACCCAAGGCGATTCTCGCCGCCATCAGCGCCGCCAAGAACGAACTGGTCACGGCCGAGCAGTACGCGGACCGGCAGGGGGACTTTTTCCAGTCGATCGTCGCGAAGGTGTACCTGCAGTACCAGAAACGCCTCCAAAGCAACAACGCCCTCGATTTCGACGACCTCATCATGCTCACCGTCCGGCTTTTCCGGGAAGCGCCGGAGGTGCTGGACTACTATCAGCACAGGTTCCGCTACATCCACGTCGACGAGTATCAGGACACGAACCACGCCCAGTATGTGCTGTGCAAGCTTCTGGCGGCCAGGCACCGCAACCTGTGCGTCGTCGGCGACAGCGACCAGTCGATCTACCGCTGGCGGGGCGCGGACATCCGCAACATCCTCAATTTTGAAAAAGACTACCCCGAAGCGAAAACGGTGCTGCTGGAGCAAAACTACCGGTCCACTTCGACCATCCTGGACGCGGCCAACGCGGTTATCGCCAACAACGCCGGCCGGAAGCCGAAAAATCTGTGGACGGACCTCCGCGGCGGGGACAACATTGTCGTCTGCGAGGCGGACACCGAGCACGGGGAAGGGATGTTCGTCGCCGACGAGATTCGCCGGAACGTGGAGGAAGGCGGCCTGCGGTACGGCGACCACGCGGTGCTGTACCGGACGAACGCCCAGTCGCGGGTGATCGAAGAAATCCTGATCAAAGCCGAGATCCCGTACCGCATCGTCGGCGGCATCCGGTTCTACGACCGCAAGGAAATCAAGGACATGCTGGCCTATCTGCGCCTTGCGGCCAATCCGGACGACGACATCAGCATGGAACGGGTCGTCAATGTGCCCAAGCGCGGCATCGGCGAAGCGACGTGGGACAAGGTGGCTTCGGAAGCGGCCGCCCGCGGGGTCTCCGTGTTCCGCCTGCTGAGCGACGCGCTGGAGGAGCTGGACATCCAGCCCCGGGCGCGGAAGGCCCTGGGCGAATTCCGGGATCTGATCATGAAGCTGCATCAGATGTCGGAATACCTGTCGGTCACCGAGCTCACCGAACAGGCGGCGGAACTGTCCGGCTACCGCGAGGAGCTCCGGCGCGACGGCTCGCTGGAGGCGCAGGCCCGGCTGGAAAACATCGACGAGCTGCTGTCCGTGACGCAGGAATTCGAAAAGCGCAACGAAGACAAATCGCTGCTGGCGTTCCTGACGGACCTGGCGCTGATTGCCGACATCGACACGCTGGAGGACGGGGAGGAAGCCCAG
This sequence comes from Paenibacillaceae bacterium, assembly GCA_036563895.1. Classification (GTDB taxonomy): domain Bacteria; phylum Bacillota; class Bacilli; order Paenibacillales; family Paenibacillaceae; genus ZCTH02-B3. The sequence continues at coordinate 2,783 of DATCLN010000039.1, read as the reverse complement.
GACGCGGTCGTGCTCATGACGCTGCACAGCGCCAAGGGGCTGGAGTTTCCGGCGGTGTTCATCGTCGGCATGGAGGAAGGCATCTTCCCGGGCAGCCGGGCGCTGACGGAGCCGGAGGAGCTGGAGGAAGAACGGCGCCTCTGCTACGTGGGCATCACGCGCGCCATGCGGAAGCTGTACTTGAGCTACGCCCGCACGCGGCTGCTGTACGGACGGACCAGCAGCAACATGCCGTCCCGTTTTCTGGCGGAAATTCCGGACGAGCTGAAAGACGTCCGCCAATTTGGCGGCTTTGGCTACGGATACGGGCATGGACGCGGATACGGGTACGGGGGTTCCGGTTACGGGTATGGAGGTTATGGCAGCGGCGGGTACGGATACGGTTCCGGCGGGTCCGGCTATGGCTCTGGCGGCTTTGGCGGCGGATATGGATCTGGCGGCCGACGGTACGGAAGCGGCTACGACGCCGGCGATTTCGGTTCCGGCGGGTTCGGGCGGCGGCCCGGTTCCGGCTTTGGTGCAGGCAGGCGGGACGATATCGGGCAAGTCGGCCGAAATGCCGGCGGCGCTTCGGATTCCACGGCGTCCGCCGTTGACGCCGGCACCGGAGCGGGCCGGGGAGCCGCGGCGCTTGAGGGGCTGACCGTCGGCGACAAGGTCCGCCACGCCAAATGGGGAATCGGCACGGTTGTCGCCGTGAAAGGGACGGGCAACGACACCGAGCTGCAGGTCGCCTTTCCCGCCCCCATCGGCATCAAGCGGCTGCTGGCCGCGTTCGCCCCGCTGACCAAGGTGTGAGAGCTGACCAAGGTGTGAGGGTTCGGCGGTGATGGTCAGTCCATCAAATCCGTCCAGTTTTTCACGGCGAGTTCGTAGCCGGTGACGCGGCGGGTGCCGGCAGCCGGCCGCATCCAGCCCTTGTCGCGCAGCCGGTGCAGCATGCGGACGGCGGTTCGCGGGTTGACCCCGAAATGCCGGCACACGTCGATGGGGCGGACAGGCCCGGGAAATCCCGCGGCGAACCGCACCAGTTCCTTTTCCGCAAACACGGTTGGCTGCGCGGTCCGGCGGCTGGGCAGAAAACGGTCCAGGAACATGCGCAGGAGCATCTGGCATTGTTCCGGCCGCTCAGCCACATCGTCATAGGCCAGGGATATCAGGCGGTAACCGATCGCCTGCAGGAACAGTTCGCGGTTCAGCTCATTGCAAAACTTTTTGCGATCCATGTCCCGGACGTGGGAATTGAATCCCTTGATTTCGATGAGCAGGCGCAGACTTTCAGGCGGCAGATACGCGAAATCGGCGAAATACGAATGGCCGCGCCAATCGGTCACTTCGTATTCCGGATGCAGGTGGTCGAAGTTCCCCATGAGCGGCCACCAGACATTGCGCAGAAACTCGGTCTCGGCGTGGCGGTGGCCGCGTTCCAGCCTGCCTTTCCGTTCGCCGCTGCGTCTTGCGAGGTGGTGCCGGATAAACGCTTCGTGCGCCGTCGCGAAATCGTTCATGGATCATGCCCTCCTCCGACAAAAGAACGTCCCTTCATTCACCGAATAAAGGGACGTTCTTCGTCACTCATTACTACAATTTTACAATTCGGGGTGGTCTTGTCAAGCTTGTATGACCGCATCCGGAGCCTGAACGTGCAATAAAGACAAAAGTGCATTTATTTTCCCGTTTTCAAAGGTGTTTGGGCGAAATAACGACATTTGTACATTTATTTTTCGACCCTCCGAAAGAAATCGCACAGATTTTTCCAATTTAGATGTACAAAATGCATTTATTTTCTGAGAAAGGCTGTTTTCATGCCAAAATAAATGTATTTTTGTCCTTATTCGTTGGGGTGGCCGTAACGGAGGGGCAGCGTGCCGGAGCGGCGGCAAGTGAGGGGCAGCCCTCACGGCCCGCCTGCGGTTTGCCACCCATATGCGCCATATGGCACAATGAAATCGGTCCAAAAAACCAGCGAGGATCGCAAGAAGCGAGGTTGTCCCGATGCCGGATCCGCAAACGATGGAACGGATGCGCCGACTCATCGAGGAGATCGAATACCACAACTGGCGCTATTACACGCTGGACGATCCCGTGATCAGCGACGCGGAGTATGACCGGCTGTACGACGAGCTGGTCCGCCTGGAACGGGAGACCGGCGTGACGCTGCCGAATTCGCCGACGCGGCGGGTGGGCGGCGACATTTTGCCGGGATTCGAGCCGCACCGACATCTTGGCCGCCTGTGGAGCCTGGACAAGGTGCAGAACAAAGAGGAGCTGGCCGCGTGGGCCCAGCGGGTGAACCGCCTGATCGCCGAGCACAACGCCAGGCACCCGGAGGATCCGCTTCCGCCGCCGGAGTATGCCCTGGAACTCAAGTTTGACGGGCTCACCATCAACCTGACCTACCGGAACGGCGAACTGGTGCAGGCGGCGACGCGCGGCAACGGGGAAGTCGGGGAAGGCATCCTGGCGCAGGTAAAGACGATCCGCACCGTGCCCCTCACCATCCCGTTCAAGGACGGCACCATCGAGGTGCAGGGCGAAGGCTACATGCGGCTGTCCGTGTTCGAGGCGTACAACCGCACCGCCCAGGAGCCGCTCAAGAATCCGCGCAACGCTGCCGCCGGCGCCCTGCGCAACCTGGACCCGCGGGTGACGGCTTCGCGGCGGCTGGACGCGTTTTTCTACAATGTCGGATACGCCGAAGGCGTCTCCTTCGCCAATCATCGCGAGATGATGGAATTCCTCCGGAACAACCGGTTTCCGGTCAACCCCTACGTCTGCTACTG
>DATCLN010000038.1:0-2448 GCA_036563895.1 Paenibacillaceae bacterium | reverse complement strand
CCGATATTTTCAGGCGCAAGGGCTGGTCAGCATGCTTGAATGTTGCCTGGCATTTCGTTAACTCTTCGGAACCGCCTGGTGCGGACCCGCATGCCAGGTGGTGTGAGAGGACGGGGGCTAGCCGCCCCCTTCTACTCGATTGGCCGGTTCCGTTTCGATTTGACCCGGGGCCTCCCGCATGGTACGATACGTAAAAGCGACTTCGCAAGACCATTTTTCCATTTATGGAGAACGGAGGAACCCCATGAGCGAACATGTTCATGACGAAAACTGCGTCCACGGTCACGAACACGACCACGAAGACGACGTGTTCATCCTCACCGACGAAGAAGGCCGGGAACACGAGATGATCCTGGTCTACTCCTTCGAAACGGGGGACCGGACGTACGCCGTGCTGCTCGACCGCAATGATCCGGAAGAAGACGGCGTCATCCTGCGCGTCGAGCGCGAGGGCGACGACGAAGTGCTGGTGAACATCGAGGACGAGGACGAATGGAACCGCGTCGTCCGCGTGTACGAGGAAATCGTTACCCGCGGGTCCGAATGAGCCGATGAACGAAAAAACGAAGGCCCGTCGCCTTCGTTTTTCGTTTGGGCGGTTTTATTTGAGCGGCTGGAAGCGCATGATCCTGCCGTTGAACAGCTTGACTTCCGCCTGAAGCCGCCTGCCGAGCCACTTGCAGATTTCGTTGGCCTTCGCCTTGTCCCCGTGCGTGGCCCCGTCGGGAAGAACGACCTGGATGTACGGAATGACGGTGTCCCCTTCCCGGCGCTCGCCGACGCCGAAAATGATGTATTTATACAGGGGATTCGTGCCCTTCAGATAAAACCACTTGTCCTCTTCTCCGGGACGGGTCTCGATGGTATACGGGAAAGCCGCATCCTCGTAGTTCCATCCCAGCTGCCGCCCAGTCAGCGACGTCTGCTCCCGGTAGTATTCCAGCTGCTGTTTCACCATGTCCAGCGTAAGCGTCTGGCCGGGCTGTTGGACCACCAGGGATATGTATGCGCTTTGGCTCATGCAAGGCACCTCCCCGCCCATCATAGCAAATCGCAACGCCCTTGACAACGACCGGCCCCAGGCGGCGTTCGCCGCGGGGGCCGGTTGTTCAGGGCGCGGGGCGGAACCGGAGCGGTCCGCGAGCGATCCGCCGCGCGCCGTCAGGAAATCGGTTTTTCTTCCACGATCACCTTGATCCTCCGGATGTCGGGGTCTTCCGGCCCCTTGACCGGCAGGCCGACTTCGAGATGTTCCCGGATAAAGTCGATGATGTCCTGGGAGATGACTTCCCCCGGAAGCAGGATCGGGATCCCCGGCGGATAGACGTAGATGAATTCCGAAATGATCCTTCCGGCCGACTCTTCGAAGGGGATCGTTTCCGTCTCCCCGAAGAACGCGTCGCGGGGCGTCAGGGACAGCTGCGGGATTTCGGGAATTTTCACCTCGATGTCGCGGACCTGGCGGGTGTGGCGGAATTCCCGGGCCAGCTCTTCCAGCGCGTCCACCAGGGCGCCGACGGTGCTTTCGTCGTCGGCCGGCGTCACGAGGCACAGGATGTTGTACAGATCGCTCAGTTCCACCTCGATGCGGCGGTTCTCGCGCAGCCACTCTTCCGCTTCGTAGCCGGTGATGCCGAGATGGCGCACGTGGATCGTCAGTTTGGTCGGATCGTAGGCGTAGGTCGCTTCGCCGCCCAGAATTTCCTCCCCGAAACAGTACAGGCCGTCGATTTCGTTGATGGCCCGGCGGGCCCGCTGCGCCAGCTCCAGGGCCCGTTCCGCCATCTCCCTGCCGTGCAGGGCGAGATGGCGCCGCGCCGCGTCCAGCGAAGCCAGCAGCGGGTAGGAGGTGGAGGTGGTGGTCAGCATGCTGAAAATCGTCTGCACGCGCCGAAGATCGACACGCCCCGCCCGGACGTTCAGCACGGCGCTTTGCGTCATCGATCCGCCCAGCTTGTGCACGCTGGTGGCCGCCATGTCCGCCCCCGCCTGCATCGCGGAAAGCGGCAGCCGGTCGGAGAAGTGGATGAGCGCGCCGTGGGCTTCGTCCACCAGCACCGGGATGTCGTATTCGTGCACCAGATCGACGATTTCTTTCAGATTGGCGCACACGCCGAAATAGGTCGGGTTGATCAGGAACACGGCGGCCGCGTCCGGATGGCGTTCCAGCGCCCGCCGAACCGCCTGCGTCGTCACCCCGTGGTCGATGCCGAGGTTCAGGTCGCGCACCGGCGAGAGAAATACGGGCCGTACGCCGGCGAAAATGATGGCGGTCAGCACGGACTTGTGCACGTTGCGCGGCACGATGATCTTGTCGCCTTCCCGGCAGACGGACAGGATCATCGTCATGATGCTGGTGCTGGTCCCCTGGACGGAGAAAAACGTCGCGTCCGCGCCGAAGGCGTCGGCCGCCAGCTCCTGGGCCTCGCGGATCACGCCGGCCGGCTG
>DATCLN010000037.1:0-40013 GCA_036563895.1 Paenibacillaceae bacterium | reverse complement strand
GTTTGCCGACGACCTCCGTCCGCGTGAGATCCGCGCAGTATCCCTTGAAGTACGGGCCGAAGTCCAGGGTGACGAATTCGCCCCGGCCGATGGCGCGCTCCGACGCGACGCCGTGGGGCATGACCGACCGCTCGCCGGAGGCGACGATGGTGTCGAAGGCGGCGGCGTCGGCGCCCTGGCCGCGCATGAACCATTCCAGTTCCAGCGCGATTTCCCGTTCGGTGACGCCGGGTTTGATTTTGGGCAGCACGTGCCGGAACGCGCGGTCGGCAAGTTCGACCGCTTCCCGCATGACGGCCAGCTCTGCCTCGTCTTTCTCCGCCCGCAGCTTTTCCACCAGCCGGCCTCCCGGCACCAGCTCCGCGGGCTGGAACTTCTCCGCCCAGCCCCGGTGTTCGGCGACGCTGACGTCGTAATCTTCGAACAGCACCCTGCTGACCCCCCAGCCGCGCGCCAGGGCGGCCACGTCCGCCTTCAGGTCGGGGCCGTGTTCGACCACCTCGAACCCCTCCGCCTGCGCGGAAGCCTGTTCGCGATAGCGAAAATCGGTAATCAGCGCCGCGCGGTCCGCCGTGATCAGCACCACGCCGGCGGTTCCCGAAAAACCGGTGAGATAGCGCCGGTTGACCGCGTTTGTCACCAGCAGCGCGTCCGCCTCCCGCTCCCTGAGCAGCCGGCGGACCTTTTCGACACGCAAGGCCCGATGCGGATTCATCCGCCGTCCCCCTCATGCTTTTGTCAATTTTTTTCTTCCAAGCCGAGATGGCGGCACAGTGCCTTGAGGCCCAAAACGTACCCGTAGGGGCCGAAACCGGAAATCTGCCCGAGCGCCACCGGCGCGATGTACGACACGTGCCGGAACGGTTCGCGCTTGTGGATGTTGGACAGATGCACTTCCACGCACGGCAGCCCGACGGACGCGATCGCATCCCGCAGCGCAACGCTGGTGTGGGTATAGGCCCCCGGATTGAACAGGATGCCGTCGTCCCGGCCGAAGGCGGCGTGGATTTCGTCGATCAGCGCCCCTTCGTGGTTCGACTGGAAAAACCGAAGCGTCACGCCCCACCGCTCCGCCTCCTCCTCGAGCATCGCCTCGATGTCCGCCAGCGTGGCGGAACCGTACACCTCGGGTTCCCTCACGCCCAGCATGTTCAGATTGGGACCGTTCAGCACCAGAATGCCGGCCATGCGCTTCTCCCTCCGAGGAAAAATACACCCCCAATTGTAACACAGGTCCCCATCCTGTAAAATATAGTGAAGGCAATGTGAGGCGGGTGAGTTCCATGCTTCGGCAACATGCGGTGTACGGAGGACAAGCCGTTGTCGAAGGCGTGATGTTCGCCGGCAAACACTTCCATGTGACGGCCGTGCGGCGCAAGAACAACGAAATTTCCTTTTTCGAGTCACCGCGCACCATCATCCCCTGGGTGGAAGCGCTGAAGAAGATTCCGTTCATCCGCGGCATCGTCGCCATCGTGGAAGCGGCCGCCAAAGGCTCGCAGCATCTGCAGTTTTCCTTTGAGGCCTATGTGGAAGACGAAGCCACCCCGGAAGAGCGCCAGGCGATGGAGGAAAAGCGCAAATCCGGCAAGAAGGGCTGGGATCTGACCCTCATCCTCGGCGTGGCCGTGGTGGGGGTGCTGTCCTTCGCCTTCGGCAAGCTGATCTTCAACGTCGTGCCGGCCGCCCTGGAATCGCTGCTGTTCGGGCGCCGGTTCGGGCTGATCTGGCACAACCTGCTGGAAGGCTTCATCAAGATCGTCTTTCTGCTCACGTATCTTTGGGCCATCTCCAAGACGCCCATGATCAAGAGGCTGTTCCAGTACCACGGCGCGGAGCACAAGGTGATCAGCGCGTACGAGGCGGGTGCCGAGCTGACGGTCGAAAACGTGCAAAAATTCAGCCGCCTGCACTACCGGTGCGGCAGCAGCTTCATCGTGTTTTCCGTCATTGTCGGGGTTCTGCTCTACTCGCTTCCGATTTTTGAATGGGACTCCATCTGGGAACGCATCTGGATCCGCATCCTGCTGATCCCCGTGGTGATCGGCGTCTCCTACGAGGTGCTCCGGTTCACCAACGCGCTGCGCGACATCCCGGTGCTGCGCTGGCTCGGCTATCCCGGGCTGTGGCTGCAGCTGCTCACCACCAAGGAGCCGACGGACGACCAGGTGGCGGTGTCCATCGCCTCGTTCAACCGGCTGCGGGAACTGGATCGGCAGGTGAACCCGGTATGAAGCGCCGCAAGGTTCCCGCCTTCACCATCGTGATGGCGGTCATTCTGGCGCTGATGATCATCGGCGTCATCCGGCAGGCGACGACGAACCCGGCGGCCCTGATCCTGCCGCTGGTGGTCATCGGCGTGCTGCTTCTGATGATCAAATATCCGCCAAGCCGCTGGTCCCGGACAATCCGCCGGAAGAAGTCCCCAAGCGGCGTAACGCGCCGCAACCCGTCTTCGTCCAAGTCGGCGCGCATGTCCAAAACCAAGGGCAAAGTGATTCCCTTCCGCGTCATCGAAGGAAAGAAAGGCCGCCAGAACGAACCCCCGAACGTTCACTGAAGCCGTCTTTCGCCGCGGCTTGCGAAGCGGACCGAAGGCGCGGGTCTCGCGCCGGCGGTGCCGCTCTCCGCCGCGGTCCCCGTTGTCCGGCCCGGCGGAACCGTCCGGTACTGGTCCCCCTCCCTTTCCTTTGCAGCCTGAATCTGCGACACCTGTGCCGCCGTCTCCGGCCATTTCCGGAAAAACGCGATTCCCGCCTTGAGTCCGGATACGTACAGTTCCAGGCTTTTTTCCGGCGAGATGTGGAACTCCGTCGTTCCCACGCCAAGGGTCGGGATTTGGACGGTGCGAAGCTGGTTGTGCTTTTCGATGTACCGCTCGTCGTGGGCGTGCAGCATCGTTTCCACCAGCGCCTGGAGCATCGTCACCGGCCCGCGGATGTCGTGCGGTTTCGCTTCCGCCCGGCCCACCATCTGGAAGCCGATGACCGGCACCCGTTCCCTTTCATTTTCCAGCTCCCGGTCAAACAGCCACAGGGGAAAATTGCTGAGCAGTCCGCCGTCCACGATCCAGGCGGTTTTCCCCCAGGCGCCGTTGTCCTCCTTCATGCGCAGCGGCACGGGATCGAAGAAGTACGGGATGCTCGCGCTCATGCGGATCGCCCGCGCCACCGGGAATTTCAACGGATCGGCGCCGTATTTTTCGATATCGTCCGGCAGCACCAGAAGCCTTTCGTTGGTGATGTCGGAGGCGATGATGCGCAGCTTGCCGGGGGGCAGGTCGCCGAACGTCCGCACCCCCTTGGCCGCGAGCAGATCCCGGACCCACCCTTCCAGCACGTCCCCGGAATAAAGCCCCTTGAACAGAAACAGGCGAAGCGCCGGACCGACGACCCTGACGTTGAACAGCGGCGCCCGGTGCAGGAAAGACGCAAACGGCGTCGCTTCGATGATCGCCTTCATCTCCTCGGCGGAATAGCCGGCGGCGATGAGCGCCGCCACGATGCTTCCGGACGACGTGCCGGCGACGCGGTCGAAGGACACGCCGAACATCTCGGCGGCCCGCACCGCTCCGGCCAGGGCGATCCCCCTGACGCCGCCCCCCTCGAACACCGCGTGAACCCGCATGGGCCATCCTCCTCCGCATCCGCGCTTGCCGCGGAGACACACCGCCTTTGCGGCGTGAAGCGCGTCCCCGTCCCTGGATAGATATGCGAAGGAGCATGAAAAAAGTCCGCGAAGACGCGGACCGTGGTTTTCTTTTCGGATGTTCGTTCATTCGCTTTCCAGCGCTTCCTTGACCCGCCGAAGCTCCTCCACCCGGGAAGGATCGCGGTTGAAGTATTCCACCAAGGCCTCGATGCAGGTGATGGAGTCCCAGCTCAGGTGGTGCTCGATGCCTTCCACATCCTTGTAGATGTTCTCTTCCCGCACGCCGATCAGCTTGAGGAAATCCTCCAGCAGGCGGTGGCGGTCCATGAGGCGCTTGCCCATCTTCTTGCCCTTGTTCGTCAGCACGAGGCCGCGGTATTTCTCGTAAACCAGATACTCGTCCTTGTCGAGCTTCTGGATCATCTTCGTGACCGAGGAGGGGTGCACATCCAAGCCTTCGGCGATATCCGCCACCCGGGCGTATCCCTTTTCGTTGATCAGGCGATAGATGCGTTCCAGATAATCCTCCATGCTCGGGGTCGGCAACGGTGTACCCCCTTTCCCCGTACAAATTTCCCGCACGGTTTGCTCTTGTATCATATCATCGAGATGGCCTTTCCGCAACCTTCCCGCGGTCCCGGAAACGTCAAAACTTCAGCCATTCGGGGGTGAGTTTGGTGAGCCAGAGCGTAAGCATGTACATCCGGTCGGTAAACAGCAGGATGCCGAACAGGATCATGAGCGCGCCGCTGATTTTCATGAGGCGGGCCGAATATTTCAGAATCCAGCGGGCGGACCCGATGAAGAACGCCAGCACGAAAAACGGCAAGGCAAACCCGAGGGAGTAGGCGGCGGTCATCTGCAGCCACGCGCCGGGCTGGGTGGCCGCCAAGGCGATGATGGAACTGAGAATCGGGCCGATGCACGGGGACCATCCCGCCGAAAAGCCGACACCGGCGACAAAGGACCCCAGGTAGCCCGCCGGCCGCCACCGGATGGGGAGCTTCCGTTCCTTCATGAGGACCTGCGGCTGAAACACCCCAAGCAGGAAAAGCCCCATGAGCACGATGAAAATGGCCGAAATCATCCGGATCAGGTCGTCGTGGTTGCGGAAGGCGAAGGCGAAGGAATTGGCCGCGTAGGCGAGGGTGAAAAACAGGAGCGAAAAGCCCAGCAGGAAAAAAAACGTGTGGGCCAGGGTCCTGGCCCGGACTTCCCGCGTGTTTTCCGTCTGCAACCGGTTAACGGAAATGCCGGTGATGTACGACAGATAGGTGGGATACAGGGGCAAAAAGCAGGGCGAAATAAACGAAGCCAGTCCCCCTGCGAAGGCAAGGCCGATGGTCACGCTCTCCGCCGCCACGATCCATTCCCCCTCATATTCTCAGCCTTCGCGTCGCCAGGGCCAATGCCAGCATGGCGATGAGCAGCAGCACCACGGTGCCGCCGGGGGCGAGGTTCCACCAGCCGGCGGCCAGCAGCCCGAGGATCACCGCGATTTCCCCCGCCGCCACCGCGAGTCCCAGCGCCTGGCGAAAGCTGCGCGCCAGCGCCAGGGCGCACGCCGCCGGAATGGTGAGCAGCGCCGAAACGAGCAGCGCGCCGACGATCTTGATGGCGGCGCTGATGACCAGTGCCGTAAGCACGCTGGCCAGCACGTTGAAGGCGCGGACCGGAAGGCCGTTCACCGCGGCGGCGTCTTCGTCAAAGGCGAGCAGAAACAGTTCCTTTTGAAAAATGATCGCGAACGCCAGCACCGCCGCGGCGACGGCCGCAATGACGGCGAGGTCCGTATCGTCCAGCGTGTAGATGCTGCCGAACAGATAGGATGTGACGTTGACGCTGAAGCCCATGCCCATGGTGAAAAACAGCGACGCCAGCGCGATTCCGCCCGCCATGATGACGGCGATGGACAGTTCGGCATACGTCCGGTAGGCGCGGCGCAGCGCCTCGATGGCCAGCGAAGCGGCGACGGCGAAGGCGATGCCGACGCCGATCGGGTACAGATTGATCAGAAAGCCGAGGGCGACGCCGGCGATGCTGACATGGGCGATGCCGTCCCCGATCATCGCCTGGCGCCTCAGCACGATGAACACCCCGACCGGGGCCGCCGTGAGGGCGATGAGCGCTCCCCCCGCGAGGGCGCGCAGGAAAAAACCGGCCGTAAACAGTTCCAGCAAGGCGTTACCCTTCCTTCATGCGCAGGGTGTGCAGCAGATCGGTCTCCGCGCAGTCTTCCAGGCCGTGCGAATGGCGGACGTAAAAGGAAAGGCGGCCGCTGGTGAGCTCGGGCTCCGGTCCCAGATACGAGCGGACCCGTTCGGTGTCGTGGGTCACCATCAGGAACGTCATGTTGTGCTTTTGATGCATATGCCGCAGCAGCCCGAAGAAATTGTCCTGCGTCTCCTCGTCCACGCCGGCGGTCGGCTCGTCCAGGATGAGCAGCCGCGGGCTCGCGATCAGGGCCCGGGCGAGGAACACGCGCTGCTGCTGGCCGCCGGACAGGGCGCCGATCCGGCGCGATTCCAGATCGGCGATGCCCAGCACCTCCAGGGCGTCCCTGCACCGCGCCTGGTCCGCCCGGGTGACGCGGCGAAACAGCTTGCGCCGCCCGAACAGTCCGGACAGCACCACTTCCCTTACGGTGGCGGGAAACAGGGGGTTGAACGCCTTGCGCTGCGGCACGTAGCCGATCAGGTGCCAATCCCGGAACCGCTCCGCCGGCACGCCGAAGAGCCGGACCGCGCCTTTGTCGGGCCTAAGAAGCCCGACAATCAGGCGCAGGAGCGTCGTCTTCCCCGAGCCGTTGGGGCCGATGATCCCCACAAAATCGCGCTCGCGCACCGTCAGGCTGAGTCCGTCGATCACCTTCCGGTCGCCGAACGAAAACGATACGTTGTCCAATTCCACGACGGGCTGGTGACAATCTTCCGCAAGTTCCGCCGCCAGCGCCATGGGATACCGCCCTCCTTTCCCCTCCGCTTAACCGAGCGCCCGCTTCAAATTTTCCAGATTCCGTTCCATGAGCGTGAGGTAGTTTTCGCCGTTCCTTTGCTGTTCGGGCGTCAGGCCCTCGAGGGGATTCAGCGGGAGCGCCTCCGCCCCGGTTTCCCGCGCCAGGACCCGCGCCAGCCGGTCCGAAACCAGCTCTTCGAAGAAGACCGCCTTCACGCCGCGCTCTTCCACCAGGCGTTTGATGGCAAGCAGATCCTGCGCCCGCGGCTCCGCATCCGGAGCCAGCCCCATGACGGCCACCTGGTTCAGCCCGTAGTCCCGGCACAGGTAGCCGAAGGCCGCGTGGGAGACGACGATGTCCTTCCGCGGCAGGGTGGCCAGCTCGCGGGCGTACCGCTCGTCCAGCTTGCGCAGCCGCTCCGCCAGATCGGCATGGCGGGTTTCGTAATGGGCGCGCCCTTCGGGATCGACCGCCAGGAACGCCGCCAGGATGTTGTCCGCCATGATCCGGGCGGATTTCGGGCTCACCCACACATGCGGATCAATGTCCGGATGGTCCCCGTCGTGCCCGTGTCCGTCTTCTTCCCCGTGCGCCGCTTCTTCTCCCGACGCGCGGATCAGGGGAATGCCTTCGCTCGCCTTCACGGGAAGCGGACCGTCGTCCCCGGCGACGGCGTCCAGCACGTCCTCGACCCAGCCTTCGAATCCTGCTCCGTTGTAAATAAACAGATGCGCGCGGGAAATCGTCACCAGATCGCGGCTTCCCGGGCTCCAGTCGTGGGGCTCGACGCCCGCCGGCACGAGATTGACCACCTGCGCCCGCTCGCCGCCGATTTCTTCCGCCAGAAACGCCAGCGGATACAGTGCCGTGACCGCCAGCACCCTGTCCCCGGCTTCCTCCGCCCGGCCGCCGCCGGCTCCGCAGCCGGATAGCAAAGCGATAACGGCCGCCAACAACAATGGTGCAGCCTTCTTCCTGATCCTCATGGGAACTCCTTAATCGTAATTATTACGATCTGGATTATAAAAAGGCGGCACCCGGATGTCAAGGAATGATTATTTGACAATCGCGCCGTTGGGCGTCTCGTCCGGCACCGTGACCAGCGTCAGGCGGTCTCCTTCCGAAGCGGCGAGAATCATCCCGTGGGACCAGACGCCGCGCAGCTTCACGGGCTTCAGGTTGGTGACGCAGACGACCTTGCGGCCGATCAGCTCCTCCGGCTTGTAATGCTGCGCGATGCCGGACACCACCTGGCGCCGTTCGGAGCCGAGATCCAGCTCCAGCCTCAGCAGCCGGTCGGCGCCCGGCACCGGCTCGCAGGCGGCCACCTGCGCGACGCGCAGTTCCACCCGGTTGAAATCGTCGATGCCGATTTCGCTTTTGCGCGCCGCCGCGCCGTCCGCGGAAGCCGCGCCGTCATCCTTGGCCTGAGCGGCGCCCTCCGCGCCGGATTCGGCTTTCGCAGCGCCGCCGCTCATCGCGCCGATGATCCAGGCGATTTCCTTCTCCATGTCCAGCCGCGGGAACAGCGGCGCGGCCTTGCGCATCCGCGTGCCCGCCGGAATGGCGCGCAGCGAGCGGGCGGCGTCCCACGCCGTGGCCGGGCCTTCCTCCAGGCCGAGCTGGTGCCAGATTTTCTTGCAGGTTTCCACCAGGAACGGCTGCACCAGAATGGACACGATGCGAATGCTTTCGGCCAGATGCCCCATCACCGACGCCAGCTTCGGCCGGTCCGCCTCGTCCTTCGCCAGGGCCCAGGGCTGCGTTTCGTCGATGTACTTGTTGGCCCGGTTGATCAGCGTCCAGATGGCGGACAGCGCCACGGAGAACTCCATTTTCTCCATCGCCTGTTCCACCTTGTCCACCGTCTCCAGCGCCGTCCGTTCCAGGTCCGCGTCGTACGGGGTGGCGTCCGTCCCCGGCGCGAAATCGGGAATTTCTCCGCCGTAATATTTGTCCATCATCGCCGCGGTCCGGTGGAGCAGGTTCCCAAGGTCGTTGGCAAGGTCATAGTTGATCCGCTCCACGAACCCTTCCGGCGTGAACGTGCCGTCCATGCCGAAGGGGACTTCCCGCATCAGGAAATAGCGCAGCGGGTCGAGCCCGTAGCGGTCGATCAGCTTCGCGGGGTCGATGACGTTCCCCTTGGACTTCGACATCTTCCCTTCCTTGGTGATGAACCAGCCGTGGCCGAACACCTTCTTCGGCAGGGGAATCCCCAGCGCCATCAGGATGGCCGGCCAGATGATGGTGTGGAAGCGGACGATTTCCTTGCCCACCAGGTGCACGTCCGCCGGCCAGAACTTGCGGTACAGCGAGTCGTCGTCCGATTCGTAGCCGAGCGCCGTGATGTAGTTGCTCAGCGCGTCGATCCAGACGTAGATGACGTGCTGCGGATCGCCGGGCACCGGGATGCCCCAGTCGAAGGTGGTGCGCGACACCGCCAGATCTTCCAGGCCCGGCTTCAGGAAGTTGTTGATCATCTCGTTGCGGCGCGATTCGGGCTCGATGAACTCCGGATGCCGCTCGAAAAACTCGATCAGCCGGTCGGCGTATTTGCCCAGGCGGAAAAAGTATGACTCTTCCCGCACCCACTCCACGTCCCGGCCGCAATCGGGGCACTTGCCGTCCGCCAGCTGCCGCTCCAGGAAAAACGATTCGCAGGGCGTACAGTACCAGCCTTCATAGGTGCCTTTGTAGATGTCCCCCTGGTCCAGCAGGCGCTTGAAAATGCGCTGCGCCGCCCGTTTGTGCCGTTCTTCGGTGGTGCGGATGAAATCGTCGTAGGAAATGTCCAGCTTGCGCCACAGTTCCTTGATGCCGGCGACGATGTCGTCCACGAACCGCTGCGGCTCCTTGCCGGCTTCCTTCGCCTTGCGCTCGATTTTCTGCCCGTGCTCGTCCGTTCCCGTCAGAAAATGAACCTCGTACCCGCGAAGGCGCTTGTAGCGGGCCATCACGTCGGCCGCCACCGTGCAGTAGGCGTGTCCGATGTGAAGTTTGTCGCTCGGATAGTAAATGGGAGTGGTGATGTAATAGGTTTTCTTTCCTTCGCTCATTTCCTCGCTTCACCTTCCTGCTTGTTCAGCCCGTTCGCCCTTGGCTCTGCCGCGCCGGTGACGGGGCGGCGGAACCGGATCGTACCCGCCCGGGTGGAACGGATGGCATTTGAGGAGGCGGCGCACCGCGTAATACGAACCCAGCAGGGCGCCGTGGGTTTCGATCGCCTCCATGGCGTAGACGGAGCAGGTGGGCGCGAAACGGCATCTCGGCGGAAGCAGCGGCGAAATGAACTTTTTGTAAAAGCGAAGCGCACCGATTAGCACCCGGCTTACCATTGCGGCGCCCCTCCTTGCCCCCGGTCAGGCTTCGGGAAACCATGTGTTGAACACAAACACCATGGCCGCCAGGGAGATCACGGCTCCCGCCAGCAGCCACAGCCCCTTCCTGACCTTCTGCTGGAAAAAGCTCAGCACGCCCCAGCTGAGCAGCGATCCGATCAGCAAAATAAAAATCGCCCCGGTGATGAAAAACGCGGGCGATACATGCGATATGTCCGTGATGACCACCAGGTTTCCTCCTTCGCGCCCCGCCTTTGCCAGTCCCGGGGAATTGTCCGCGTTTGGTTCCCATTATACCGGTTCAGCCGGAGATAAACAATTCCACCTCTTCCGGAACGGAGGTACGCCGGCGCAGGCGGACAAACAGCCGCCCCTCGCGGAGGACGGCCCGTCCCGACCGGGGGATCACGGGACACGGAAGCCGGACGATCCGGCTTCCCGCATCCGGCAGCCCCGTCAGTTTCAGGTAGTCCGCCGAGGCGTACAGCCGCAGGCGGCGCAGGTCGGTCCGCGCGGGCAGGCGGATCGTCACCGTGACGTGTTTCGCCTGCCGCGACACGGCCACCGACGGATTTGCGGACGGCGCCGCCGTTTTGACTTCCCGCTCCGGAAACCCGTCGTCCCGCAGCAGTTGTTCCACGTACTTGTCCAGCCACCCGGGATCCCTCAGTTTTTCCCACGGCGCCCCGATGTCCCAGGGAAACTGCCTCGCCAGCCACTCCCGGTACTTTTCCCAGTCCGCCCAGGGTGAGGACCGGGACGCCCAGTTCCGGAAATCGTCCATGCCGATTCCCCCGCTTTCGTCCGCCTGCCGTTCAAACCAGTATATGCGCCGGCGGGCTGTGACGGTTCATTCGCCCAGACCATATGATGAAAGGGATGGAGGCTGGGAACATGCCCACGGTGAACAACATCTTCAACGTCAAAATCTCGAGCGTATTCAACAACGGCTCCGTCAATTTCGGCAACACGCTGCACAAAGGGCACAGCGTCAACCAGAAAAGCGTGGGCGGCAGCGTGTCCATCGGCGACGCCTCCCTGACTTCGCAGCGGCAGCTGAACAAGGTCAACGACCCTGATTTTCTCGACCAGCCCAGCTTCTGATCCGATTCCTTCAGGCGGCCGAACCGGAAATGGGGTGACAGCGGCGGTGAACATCCGCATCTCGTCCATCCGGATTCACGTGATTTGCAACCTGGGGTCGCTGAATATCGGCAAAACCATCCTCTGCCGCAACACGGTCCAGACGGACCGGGAAGCCTCCTCCGCTTCCGGCGCTTCCGGTACCGGCGGCAGCGGTGACGCGCCCCGCGGATGAGGCCGAAGGAGGTAACGCCCGTGTACGTCGATCCTTTTCCCTATTTGCGCTTCCTGGAAAACCGCGTCCGGCAGCTGGAAGAAAGAATGGCGCGGCTGGAAGGGACGGTGCAAATCCTGGAACGCCTGCTTAGGCAGCTCAAACCGGTGCACATCGACAACATCCACTATAAAATCCAGGAGCTTCACCTGCGCGACCTGTCGGGCACGCTGAACGTCGGGCTTACCGCCCTCACCGACCCGAAGCAGCTGGAAGAATGGCTGAAGAAGCAGCCGGAGCCCGGGGAAATCGAAGGGCACGCGGGTATGGGCACCGAAGACGGCGGACGGGACTTTTCGCGGGAGGGTCTGTAAATGGCGAACGGAAAAGAAGAAAGACCGCAATGCGTGCGCTGCGGAAAACTGGGGATGAAAGACGACCTTTACTGCACCGGATGCGGCGCGCCGCTGGTCAATCGCTGCATGTACGCGGGGGACCTGCTGAATGACCCGTGCAACTACGTCAACGAGAAGACGGCGGCCTTCTGCGCCCGCTGCGGCTCCTACACGGCGTTCTGGAAAGCGGGGCTGGTCTACACCCCTTACCCGGAAAACAAGGTGTTCCATGTGGACGAGCTGGAGGAAATGAAATGGTTTCTTCACCCTTTTTTCGCCGACTGACGGGCCGATTTCGGGCGCCGCTCGGACAAACGCACAAGACAACGGGGCAAATCCGCATAGGATGAATGGTGTGACCACCCCTGCAGGCGTCACGCCATTCCATGTGCCGGGAGGGAGATGGGAATGAGCTACTCTGTCGCTGGGTACGGAAAGACGGCGGCTTTCGTTCTCGTGCTGTTCATTTTGCTGGTCATCATTCTTCGCGCGTGGTGAATCCGACCGGAAAAACCCATCTCGCCCGAACCGGAGGCCGTTCGCGTGGGGACCGCCTCCGGTTTTCGGTTCTTCCGGGCGATTTACGTTCCCTCTTCCTTTTGCCTTTCGAGCCCGTACAGACAGAGGTAGACCGTCAGGATCACCGCGCCGAACAGGAGCGAGAACGTGATCCCCTTGCCGCTCAGCCCTTCCAGGACGGATTCCCTGAGCCCGTGGGGGTCAAGCACCACGTCCCAGCTGTTGAGCCGCGCGAACCGCCCCAGGTAGACGCCGAAACCGCCCAGAAAGGAAACCGCCGCCACAAACGGCCAACCGGCCGGGCGAAAGGGAGATCGAAGAATCATTTCGTGGACAAGCCGCATGGACAGATAGCCGAGCATCAGACCGACCCACGCAAACAGGGCGAACAGAACGATTTCCGTCCACAGCATGAGGGACGTCTGATCCACCCAGCGGTAGCGACCGTTCATGATCGGATGAATCCAGTCGGTCACCAGATAGGGCGCGTTCGGGAACAACAGCAGCCAGCAGGCGATCAGCAGCGTTTTCCGCAAGGCGCCCGGCCGGTTCGCCAGCCTGGCCGCTCCTCCCGCCGCCAGTAGCGGCAGCCAGGCCAAAAAAAGATTCCAGATCATGAAACGGTAGGACTGCACGGCCCACAGCTGCGAGCGGATTTCCAGAAGCGCCACGCAAAGTATGGAAGCGCCGGCGAGGACCAGCCAGACGGGGGTGACGACTCGGATCGGCGGGGCCGCATTGGAACCTTTCAAACCGCTTTGCGCTCCTCTTCCCGTTGTTTCGGGGCCGAATGTGCCCCGTTCATTTTAACAGAAAAGCGGAGGCTTCCGCCATCCGCTTCATCCCCGTCATTCACCGCCTTTCCGCCGTTTGCCCGCCCACCTGCCCGCCGCTTTTCCGCTTCCTGCCCATCGCTTCCCGCCGCGTGCCCAAAACCTCCTGCCACGGTCTGGTCCCGCGTTTCCTTTGCAATCTGCTCCCCTTCGCTCAGGAACGGGAACCCGGACCTTATTGCCGTGGATCGTTTCCCGCAAGCCTTTGCAATCCTGTCCCCTTCGCTCAGAATCGGAATGCCTTTTATCATCGACATACGGAGTCTTCAATTGCCTTTCCACTTTTTAACTGACGACCTTGAGACCATTTCTTGTGCCAATTCACAGGAATTCGCACTCTTTTGCCGGGGCTTTGCAATCTGCTCCCATTCGCTCAGGAAGGAAAACGCCCCGCCGTCTGAAAGGGATTCCGCAGGCTGGCCATAAGAAATGCCGCTCCCACTGAGCGGCATGTCCCAAATGTTGCCCCTCGCATTGGAACAAGGCAAATTCCTGAGTGAAAGGGATAAGATTGCAAAGGACTCGAAACAGGACTTTGAAGCTTCATATCCCGTGCAAGCGTCCGGGCAAGCGATGGGCTTGCGTCTTCTGGAGCCGTTCAGGAGCCGCTGCCTCAACCGCCGCCCCCGCCCAGTTCTTATCCGGGTTCCACCTGAAGCCCAGCTCATCCATGGTCCGGCGCATTCGCGGCGGCGGGGCGGCGCGAAACTCCCGGCCGTCCGGCAGGACGATCCGCCACGCGTGCAACAGCTGGTGGTTCAGGTCGCCGAAACGGCGGCCGCCGTATTTGAGGTCTCCGAGCAGCGGATGGCCGATGCTCTGGAAATGGGATCGGATCTGGTGGGTCCGCCCGCTGACGAGCTCCGCCTCCACCAGGGTGCATCCTCCCGCGTGGGCCAAGGCGCGATACCGGGTGGTCGCCGCCTTGGCTTCTTCGGGGATGATCTCCGTCCGGGTGCCGGCGGTTTCCGCTCTACCTTTCCCTTCTCCCGGGGAGAGTCGGCCGTCTCCGAGAGCACGCGTCACATTGCCGCGCTCGTCCCGCAGAAGAGGACGCTCGATGGTTCCTTCACCCGTGAGGTGCCCCTGAACGATGGTCAGGTAATATTTGCGCAGCTCACGGTTCTGGATCCAGCGGTTCAGCAAGTGCAGCATGCCCGCCGTTTTGCCGACGAGCACAAGGCCGCTGGTGTTCCGGTCCAGCCGGTTGGCGGTCGCCGGCATAAAAAGCGCGCTGTCCAGTTCCCCCTTGCGGTAAAGGTAGGCGTGAACGCGGGAGATCAGCGTGTTTTTCCACTCGGACCGGTCGGGATGCGTCAGCAGCCCGGCGGGTTTGCAGACGACCAGCAGCTCGCCGTCTTCGTGCACGATGTCCAGCTGCCCGGGCACGCCGGCGAATTTCGCCTTTTTCCGGCCGCTTCCCTGGCTCGCCCGCTCGAAATCCGCCTCGTCCATCAGCAGGGTGAGCTCATCCCCGGCGGCCAGCTCATAGTTGGGGTTTTTCTTGCGTTTGCCGTTGATGCGCACCCGGCCCTGGTCGATCATGCCGTAAAGTTGTCCCAGGGGAAGGTTCGGCATCAGGGTCCGCAAATACCGGTGAAGCCGTTTGCCCTGTTCCGTCCCGGTGATTCGTCTCGTGATCATGGCGCGACGCTCCCGTCCGGCAAAAGTTCCTTCACATCCAGGCTTTCCTGTTCGACGCGTTTCCCGTGGGATAGCATGAGTCCAAGCAGTCCGTGCCAGCGGGCGAACCGGCCGTCGGCGAGCATTTCGCGGATTTTCGCCTGATAGGCGCGGCTGACCGGAACACCGGAATCCGCATGACGCAAAAACGTCTTTTCATCCATCCACAAAGGTTCAAGATTTGAAAAAAAATGCTCCCGAATGAATTCGAAAATGCGGATTCCGCCCACATCCATGTCGCCCCAATGGAAAATCGGCAATAGAACGTTCTGTTGGCTCAAACAATCCGCGATTTTTCGGAACAACCGTTGAACGGAGCGATTCGGAAATCCGCCGGTGTAAATCACGACTTCGCACGCATTTTTCCGCTCGGCCACCCATCGGTGCCAGGCGGTCAAATTTTCGACGGTAACCATTCGCTCCACCGGAAGATCGATGATGTCCATGCGGCGCACCGTTTCCCGTGACAACCCCACTCCGCCGTCAAAGGCGTCGAGGGATACCTCTTCGCCATTGCTCAAGCGAACCCGAATGTTGCCGGATATCAGCACGTTTTCGGGATGGTCCGCGATCCCGACGCTGGCCAGGGCTTCCTGATCCGATTCGTATTCCAGCCCCGAACAGGAACGGATCAGATGAACCAGACGCCGCTCCACCAGACGTTCAAAGGTTTTGGTGTCCTGAAACAACCGCTGGCTAAGGATGCGCTTGGGCACCTCGTCTTCCAGGTTCGGCAGTTCCGCAAGGACCCGAACCAGACGCGCATACCCGTCCGGATCATCCAGGTCAAGTCCCGCGGCTTTGCGTTCGCGCAACACCTTGACCGATTTCGCGGCCCATTCGGCTACCCACGCCCAGGGATGATGCAGCAGCGGAGACAAAATTTGCTCCAGCTTCTGCAACTTCCGCTCCTTGGGTTCAATCCCCGCGAGGCTGTAAGCCAGGGAAACCCGCTCGGGCACCAGGCGCACCCCGACCATTTCCCTGCCTTCCCGGAATTTCGCCCATTCATATTCCACGACGCCCATCCGGTGCAGGTCCAGAACGACCTCGTGCATCCATTCCCTTTTGCGGAAATCCATTTCGTCTTCGTAATCCGCCTGGAACGGGCCGCTGCGCAGCGACACGCGGGGGCGCCGCCGGGAAGGTTCGCCGGTGACGAACGATTTGCCGGATTCGTGCTTCTGGATCAGCAGAGTCAGCAAACGGGATTGAAATTGGGCCTTGAAGTCGTTTTCGTTCCAAATCCCTTTTTCCGCATCCATCAACGCGCATATCTCCTTTACCCGGGGCCAAAGGCGCTAAAAAAGCTTTTCCTGCTCGACGACCGGTTCCCGCCAAGGGTCGCCGGCGACGGGGGCAAGGCCCGATTCCGCAAAATCCCCATAATCGATCATATCGACATGGCAGCGGTAATTCCGGTTCGTGACGATCAGCGTGGTCGTCACTTCGGGCACCATGTGGGGCATTTTTTCGTCGGGGACCGCGGCGATCATCTGCATGTTCAGTTGCTTGATCAGGCGAAGGCTCGACTGGATGCGCTGCTCGTCCATCTTGTTGAACGCCTCGTCGAACACGACCAGACGGATGGTTTTTTCCGATTTGTACAGGTGATAAAAGGATGCATCTCGATCGCTTCGCGAAGTTTGAAGACGAAATGCGATTTGAACTCCTCTTCGGAATCCCGCAGCGCTTTTTCGACTTTTTGCTGGTAATCGGGGATGTGCAGGTCCGCCACCGTCCGCAGCAAGGCGTCGTAAGCTTCATTGTCTTCCGCGTCCGCCGGACCGTCAAACGTGTACTCCGCGTTGTACTGCATCCGGAGCATCCGCAGAGCGTTTCGCATTTCTTCATGCCGCGTGATGTTGCCTTTCCAGTTGTTTTGCCAGTTGTCCAATTTCTGTTGCATCGGAATCGTTTGCTTCTCGGTATCCGCCCAGCGGGCAAGCGCCCCCTGGAGCAGGGCCGGATCGTTCTCCGCGCTCCAGTTTTCCCAATGCCGTTTGGCGTCGTTCACTACGTTCGTTTGAAGATAAACTTCGATTGCCCGGCGGCCCCGGGTTTCGGCGGTCTTTCCCTTTTCCTCGCGCAGCCGGCTTTCTTCCGTTTTCCAACGCTCCGCCTGTTCCACCCAGTGTTTGTACTCGGCTTCCAGACGATCCGCTTCACTCATGTCCAGATTTTCCAGTTCCGCCTTCGCCTTGGCCAGTTCCCAACGAAGATCGAGATAGTGCGGAATGCGTTCGAGCTGTTCCGCGAGCCGGTCGAGGCGCGCTTTTTTGCCGGAAAGCTTCTCCACCCAATGCGCAAAATCGCGATGCACCGCCTGCCAATGCTCCCGTTCCCGCTCCGCGTCCGCGAGCTCCTGCCGTTTCAGCTCCAGCTGACGCGCGATCGCCCGTTTTCCGATATAAGGAAACTCATAGACGGAACGCTTCATCTGCCTCGCGGTCAGGTTTTGATAAACCATGCACGTGCGGGTGACGGCGATTTTATGGTTTCGCAGGTCCTGTTCATCCGCCGCTTTCATGACCCGTCCCAGCAAATGGTCAATGTGCGCCTGGATGATCGGATTGTCCGTTTTCAGCACGCTGGCAAGGGAATCCGGGTGGGCCGTGTGGAGATATCGCCGCTCCTTTTCCGTGTCGACCAGACCCACGCCTTCAATCTGCAAATTCATCTTGTTCCGTTCATAGAGCGACAGCGCTTCCGCGAACGCTTCGGGCCGCACCAGCAAATCGAAGCGCTGCGTGTTCAGGTAGCCCTCCACCGCATTGGCCCATTCCTCGTCTTCGATCTCCATTTCCTCGCAGAAAATCCAAACGGGAGACCGGTCGCCAAGATGCTCTTCAAGAAGGGTCTTCAATTTCTTCACAGAGGTAGGGTAAGCGAGCCGTTTGTTTTCAAGGTCGCGAATCGTTTGCTCAAGTTCGCGGATTTTTTCCTCCAGGACGCGGATCTGTTCTTCGGCGCGGCTGCGCTCGACCAGCATCCGGTTGTGGATGCTCTCCAAACGGGCGCTGAATAGCCGCAGCCCGTCAAGACATTCTTCGGGAATGCGTCCCGCGCGTTCGTCTTCCCGCCCGTCCTGACGGACCTCCTGATCCGCTCCCAACAACCTCCCTAATGCGCCAACGGAGAAAGCCAAGGCTTCAAGGCCGGTCGAAAGCGCGCCGAGTTCCTCCACCTGCCAGCACCAGCGCGCATTTCCCCGCCAACCGATCAATTGATCGGCCTCGCGCCGCTCCTCTTCCAACGCGTCCGATACCGCTGCCAGATCTTTCCTCAAATGACGGCATTGCGTCTCAAGTTCGCTGATCCGTGCGTCCAGTTCCTTCTTGCGCCTGACGGCATCATGGGCCGTCCACCGGGCCATCGCCCGCTCCATTTCCGCCATTGCTTCCCCGTACTTGGCGGAAGCCAGCGTCAAACGGTCCTCGAGTTCGCGCAGGCGGCCGTCCAGCGACTCCAGATCCTGTTGCAGCATCTCCAGCTTTTCCTGCTCGCAAAGCCATTTCAGCCGGCGGATCACATAGTCCTGTTCCTTGATCGTCACGCCGAGTTTTTCCCATTGGACAAACTGGTCGTGAATCCGCTGCAGCTTGTCCTTGCGAATTTGCAATTGTTCCAGCTCTTGTTTGTATTTTTCGTGATATTCGAAATTTTGCCGCATCAGGTCAAGCTGCAGTTCTTTTTTGTCCAGGATGTAGTCGTACACGAATTCCCGCACGTTCTGTATCGGCCTGAAGGACAGCGCTTTTAGGAAAATCCGGAAAAAACGATCGGAAAGTCCACCCAGCCTGGCCAGCAACGCCTTCTGGTACAGCGATTTATTGCGCTCAAACACCGCGCGCGTCCGGCCGGTATGAACCGGCGAGTCCGCATATGCGCGTTTGAACTCCTCCCGGTTGCGCAGATGCCCGGAAGGCTTCACAAAATCCAGGTCGTCGAGCCGGCGATCGGCCAGAATGAAGTATTCCTCTTCGTACTGCTGATCGCGGAAAACATCGATTACCACGCCGACGACAAAGGATTCGCCGGATCTGTCGTCCCAAAACTCGGCCGCGATGTAAGTCGTAAAGTCTCCGTCGCGCAAAAAGGTGAGGTTGTCGCTGCCGATCTTCCCCCGTAGGTAGCCGATCATCGTCCTGTTCGCTTCCTCGGTGGCCGCGTTGAATCGGATTTGACGCTGGTCGGCGACAAGGAGGACCTGCAGCGCGTCGATGATGGTGGATTTGCCCGCGGCGTTGGGTCCGGTAATCAGCGTTTGTTTTCCGAACTCCATGGTTTCGTCGATAAAATAATGCCAGTTAATCAAGCGAAGTTTCCTCATCCATTTCATCGAGCAGGTCCCCCTCCTTTTTCAGCTGGTATTGCCTGATTCGTTCCGTGAACGCCTTCACGTCCTCCATGGGAATCAGATAGATCCAGCTGTGAAACAAGCGAAAACGGCAATCGTCGGAACGCAGATCGGAATCCAGGGCATCCATGAGGTGATAACGGACGCAAAGGCGCACCACCCGTTCCAGCGTCGTCACGTTCACCCAAGGAAGGCGGAACGTCTCATACTTGGAGCGGATCTCGTAGAGCGTTGTCATCGGAAATTCGGTGAGGGTCAGGGACTCCCGCTTCTCTTGGTAGATCAGCCGAAGAACCAGCATCCAGAGCGTTTCATCCCGGGTCAGCGGGCGGCGAAAGGACGGGTCCGGAGCCTGGACAAAAATCACTTCGTGACGTTCGTCGAGGATGAATTCCCACCCAAGAAAACGAAAAAAAGCATGGACCGCTTCCCGGTTTCGGCGAATGAGCGTATACGTCTCCCGGTCTTTCTCGCGAATGAAGATGTTTTGGGCGAGCAACCGGTTGATGGCGGCGGCGATTTTGGCTTTCTCCGATTCGCCCAGGGATTCCAGCAAGACCAGCCCGTTGCGCGCCGGCTGCGCCGTGTCTTGATCCGCGCTCATGCCCCGTATACCTCGTTTCTCATCCCGTCTTTACGACGGTTTGCCCGCACGACCGTGTGATTGTCAAAGCGAAAAGGCCCGATCTGAAAGATGACGCGCTCCCGATTCCTTTGCAATTGAAAGGCAGATGAACCGTCCTGACCGTACACATAGACATACGCAAAGAGCAGGAGCTGCTCCACCGTTTCCGGCACCAACTCGTGCATCTCCATTTGTTCCCGGTCGCCCATCCGCGCCGAGACGAACTGCTCCACTTTCTTGCGCGTGACCGATCGCCGCATCCGCTCCAGATTCTCCTTGCGGATTTGTTCCTTCCATTCCGGGGGAATCTCCACCACGATATGCTTGCCCGGCTGATGCGGCTGCCTTTGCCGGCGTCGTTTGCTCCATCAGTTCCCGATCGAGCAGCCAATCCCGGACGCTCTGCAGGATCTGGAACCGGTAGCGGGAAACGTGATCGGATGTTTTCAACCGATGGTAGCTTTTGTCCACAATTTGCGATTTGTAGGTGTCAAAATGATGATCCAGCACCTCCTGTATCGTCATCTTGCGCACGACCTGCTCCATGTGATGTTTCATGTTGTTGTAAAGCGCGATCAACTCCTGCCGGAACTGAAGGGTCATTTCCAACGCTTCGCGCAGGGCGAAACACGGGCGGAGCTTCGCCTCCTGCCCGGTCAAAATCTGATAGGTGGTAAAAGCAAACCGCTGATATTCCACCGACCGGGCTTCCACCAATTCTTTCAGCACGGCGAGAATTCGGCTTGAATAATGAGGCAGCACAATGTACCGTTGGAACTGATCGCGATCCTCCACATCGATCCACTTCAGCGCCTCGAGACGCCTCAGCATCATGTTCGCCTGCATCCTTGCCGCATCTTCCAGCGTAAGCTGCTGTACCGCGCGTTCTGCCTCGGCGACCTCTTCCTCTTCCGGGTTGTACGCAACGCCCAATTCCCGCTGCGTTTCGATCAATTCCTGCAGCAAATCCCGCATGATGTCGTATCGGATGCCAAACCGTTCTCGCTGGGACTGCTCATACAAAAGCAGTACCGCTTCCGCATACAACCGCTTGTTTGGACCGGTGAGCAGCCAAAAAAACCTCTCCGGCAACACTTCGAATAAATTCATAAAACGCGACACTCCCCGAATTCTGGCGTCGCAAAGCCGGTCACATTCCAATATAACACAACGCGAAAAATGTCAATACTGACGACTTATCCTTGCTTCCTCAAAGTCTGACATCAGACGTACAACAGCTCTTGGACTTCTTTTCGCGGGCGGACAAAAAGACGAACCGTTGTTCATGATCTGAACATTTTCAGCAGAACCGCGGCGCCGAGCCAGCCGAACACGGCGGCGGCCATCAGCAGCCAGGCGAGGGGAACGGTTGCCGCCAGGGCGGTGCTCAGCAGCGGCCCGGCGGTGCCGCGAATCCCGAACAGCATCATGTGCAGCCCGAATACGACCGCTTCCCGCCCGGGCGCGATTCTGTTGATGAAAACGAGAACGCCGATGTCCCAGATGGCGTCCACGGTGCCCTGCAAGCCGCTGCAGATCAGCACCGTCGCGTAATCCGGCGCCACCGCGTAGAGCATCGGAATGAACCCGCACATTCCGATCCCGTACACGATCGTCCGTTCCGCGGAATATCTGTCGATCATCCGCCCGGAAATAAAATACGCGGCCAAAAGAAAGACGAAATAAACGACGCGCGCCGTGCCGATTTGCACGTCGGTCATTCCCAGCCGGTCAACCTGTACGATTTGATAAAGCGGCACCGCCACCATGTTGCCGAATCCCGTCACGAAAGTGGCCAGAAAAAATACCCGCAGTTTTCGGTTCTCGCGAACGAGGCTCCACTGCCCCTTCAAGGCGAAACGACCGGCGGGCGCGGGCTGATCCGGGGCGCTTTCCCGCATGCGCAGGAAGATCAGGATGGAAAGGGCGCCCGTGATGGCCGCGGCCGCCAGCGGCCCTCCCGGTCCGGCGGCATCCAGCCAGACGCCGACCAGATAGGCCAACGGAATCATCAGCAGCACCATGGCGACGCGAACGTTGGCCATCAGGCGCCCCCGCTGCGGCGGCGGATAGATGCGGGTCACCAGCGAAGCGTACGCGGGCGCCTGGATCGACATGATCAGATTGAAGATCAGCGAGGTGACCACGTACACGACGGGCGCGCCGAATATCGCGGGAAGCAGAATCAGCAACCGGCCGATCAAGTTCGGCAGGATCACGAAAGGCTTCGGGTCCGACCTTTGAATGAACGGAGCCCAGAGCGGTGAAAACAAAAGGCCGATGGCGGGCGCCGCCGACAGTATCCCGACCTGAAACTCGGTCGCTCCCTGCCGGATCGCCATCGGGATGTAAAACTGGTTGAACACCACGTTGAACAGACTGAAAATCAGCGCAGCCGCCAGCTCGCAACGAAAGTTGTGCCAGGCGTCCGAGCCCGTCTGCAGCTTGAAGTTTTGAAACGCCAGGCGGATGCGGATCATCGGAATACCTTCTTGCTGAACGGAATTATGGGCCGTATTGCTTTCGAAATTGAGTCGGCGTCATTCCGGAAAGCTGCCGGAACGTCCGGATGAAATGGCTGGGCTCGCGGAACCCCACCGCCCGCGCGATTTCCCCGACGGGTCGGTGGGGTTCCTGCTGAAGCAATTCCTTTGCTTTCTGAATACGAAACCTTAGCAAAAATTGATAGGGACTTAAGCCCCAATTTTTGCGGAACAGCGCGTTCAGATGCTGCGGGCTGACGGACAGCGCCGCCGCCAGCCTGTCCAGTCCCAGCTCCGGATCGGCGTATTCCTCCTCGATTGCGCGGTACACCGGCGCCAGCCGCTCGTGCCGGCTGGAAAGCGAAGGCCGGCCGTTCACCCGGCCGAATTGCCGGAGCCGAACCAGGAACGTGAACACTTCCAGCGTGCCGCCTATTCCCGCAAGATCGAAACTGGACCGGCATTTGTCCGCGAATTCGCGGTGAACTCCGGCCAGCGGCGCATCCGGTTCCCATCCGATCGGCCGCATGTGCTGCAATTCGAACGCGGCCGTGATGGAAGCGGCCAGCGTTCCGCCGAAAGTCAGGAACCAAACCGACCAGACCGGCGTTTCCGCGCGGTAGCTGTGGGGGACATGCGGCCGAAGCAAAATCCCCTGGTTGGGCGGCAATCTCTCGGTGCGTCCGTTAACCGTAAAGATCCCGCAGCCTTGCACCGTGTGCAGCCAATGATAGCACGGAAAACCTTCTTCCCGGCTGATCGATTCCTGGTGATGGTGATACCCGACGGTATTCAAATACAGCGGCAGATTAAGGTCTTTCCCGGTGACGACGAAGTGGCGGAAATATGCCTCCACCCTCTCATCCTCTTTCATTTTTTCATATCAATTCAGAGAATTATTATATATTAAACGTGCACTTGGTCCATTAGAATGAAAAAAAAGAAAAGTTGAACTTTTTTATATTAAACGTCGTCGGAGGTCGAATTCCTGATGACCGTAAAAATCGGATTCATCGGCGCCGGCGGCATCGCCGTCAAGCATTTGAACAATCTGGCCGGCATGCCGGACGTCGAGATCGTCGGTTTCTATGACGTGGACAAGGAAAAAGCCCGGCAAGCGGCGGCGGCCTACCACGGCGCCCGGGCGTACGAGCGGCTTGAGGATCTGTTCGACGGGGGCCGGCCGGACGGCGTATACATCTGTGTGCCGCCGATGGCGCACGGGGAAGCGGAGCGTCAGGCCATCGCCAGGGGCATTCCCTTCTTCGTGGAAAAACCGATCGGAAACAACCTGGAACTGCCGATGGAACTGGCGGCCGCCATCCGGGAACGCCGGTTGCTGACGTCGGTGGGCTACCACTGGCGATACGGCGATCCCGCCCGTTTCGCCCGCGAACGGTTGAAAGACGGGACGGTCGGCGTGGCGGTGGGCTACTGGATGGGCGATATGCCCATGGCGCCTTGGTGGAGGGTGGAGTCCCAATCGGGCGGACAGTTTGTGGAGCAGACGACCCATATCGTGGATCTTCTTCGCTATCTGTGCGGAGAGGTGGTGGAGGTCTATGCGGCCTTCTCGCTGCGGACCATGGACCGGCAGGTTCCCGGCACCGACGTGCCGGACGTCGGAACGGTGACGCTGAAGCTGGCAAACGGCGCGGTGGCGTCCATCTCCAACACGTGCATGCTGCCGGTTTACCATCATGTCGGGTTGGACCTTTACTGCGACTTTGGCATCCTGGAAGTGCGCGATCGGGAATTTCGCGAAATCACAAAGGAAGGCATGTGGATCCGCAATGCCCGAACAAATCCGTATCTGTGCGAAGACGAGGCGTTCATCAACGCCCTTCGCACGGGAGACCCCTCGGGGATTCTGTCCGATTACGAAGACGCCCTGAAAACCCACGCGGTCACCATCGCCGCCCGGCAGTCCGCGGCTTACGGCCGCCCCGTATCCCTTGTGTGAAGGAGGGAATCATGCCATGAAATTTTCCCTGTGCATCGGCGCCTATCCCGGCAGGGACGAAATCTGGCACCTGGAGAAAGTAAAAGAGCACGGCTTCCACGGACTTGAATATTACGCCTGGTGGGAGCTTCCCGATCTCCGCAGGACGGCCCGCGAGCAGGAACGCATCGGCGTCGGCATCTGCGCCGTCTGCACCAGATTCATCAGCCTGGTCGATGAAACGCTCCGCGAGGCGTACATAGCGGCCCTGCGCGAAACGATCGAGGCGTGCAGAATCCTGAACGTCAGCTCCATTATTTCCCAAACGGGCAACGTCCTGCCGGACGTGCCGCGGGAAAGGCAGCGGCAGACCATGGTGGAAACCCTGAAGCGCTGCGCTCCCCTACTGGAGCAGGCCGGTGTCGTGCTGGAGATCGAACCGCTCAACGGGCTCGTCGACCACCCTGGCCATTTCCTGCAACGATCGGACGAATCCGTAGACGTGATCGACCAGGTGGGCAGCCCCTACGTTAAGCTGCTCTTCGACGTCTACCATCAGCAGATCACCGAGGGCAACGTCATCCGCAACGCGACCCGCTACCGCGACCGGATCAATCATTACCACATCGCGGACAACCCCGGCCGCAAGCAGCCCGGCACGGGGGAACTGAACTACGTCAACATCCTGAAGGCCATCAAGGAAACGGGCTTCACCGGCTTTGTCGGCCTCGAATGCGGATTCACCACCGATCCCGACGAGGCCCTCCAGGCGTTCAAGCGCGACGTGCTCGAACCCGCCGGCATCCCGCTGAGGACCTGACCGCTTTGCGTCGGCGCCGCAACCCGGGGCTCTTGCGGATTTCCGCGGTGCCCCCCTCCCCCCTCCTGTCCGTCTGCCCTTCTGAAATCCCCTTGCAATCTGCTCCCCTTCGCTCAGGAAATGGAAAACGGGAATCCGTCCGCGGGGATGGTGGTTTCCACTTTAAGAGCTCTTGCATCTCCAACCTTTTTCTGGTAAACTGAAAACGAACATATGTTCCCTTTTTGGAGGTTCCTGTCATGCCCGTGATCGAGGCATACGACCTGACCCCGATCCAGGACGCCCAAAGGTTCCGCAAAATGCGCCGGAGGAAGCATTCCGCCGCCATCCGCCGCGCCGTCCGCGCTTTCCGCCGCCGTTTTCCATCCGAAGAGGCATGCAGAAAGTTTCTTTTCCGCATGAAATGGCCCGGCGGCTTCCGCTGCCCCAGGTGCGCCTGCCCCGCCGCCTACACCGTCCGGACCCGAGCCATGCCCCTTTACGAATGCCGCCGTTGCCGTCACCAGACCACCCTAAGCGCGGGCACCGTCATGGCCGGTTCCCGTACTCCGCCGGGAAAATGGCTGCTGGCGATGTGGCTGGTCAGCCGCGTGCCCGACGGCATCAGCGCCCGCCAGCTGCAGCCGCTCCTTGGCGTGACCTACAAGACCGCTTTTTCGATGCTGCGGAAAATCCGCTCTGTCATTACCCAGGCGGATAACGGCCGGCCCCTCACGGGACGCGTCCAGGCGATCGGGGTCAAGTTCTGGAGGCTGCCGATCAGGGCGAACAGATCCGACTGGGACATGCCTGCGGTGGCGGCGTGGGAACTTTCCAAAGACGGAAGGCCGTTGCGGGTGAAAATGAAGGCGGCCGACGGCTGCCACCTGCTCGAAAAGGGAAACTATCTGCGGGGCCTGGAAGAGTGGAAGAAGCGGCATGCGAAAACGATGGACCTCGAAATGTTGCACGTTCTGGACCGGTGGAAGGTTGCCGCGCTGGCCGATTGGTACGAGGATGCGTGCAAATGGGCCAACCGGGTTCATTGCGGGGTAAGCCGGCGCTATTGGCACAATTATCTGGACGAGTATGTTTTTCGGCTGAACGGGAAACTTGCCGTGGACCGCAAACCCGCAAGCGGCAAGGCGCACGGCGTGCCCTTTGTCGCGTCGCTGCTCGCGGGATGGTGCATGGGCATGCGGGCGAAGCGCACGGAGGCGCTGTTCGTGCCGCCAAGGATCGTCCCGTGCCTGACCAGGCGGGCCGCGTCGTGATTTTTCGCCGTTATCTTGCCAGCCAGCTTTCTGCCGGCACTGTGGACAGTTTCATTGCGAACAGTTTCCCGCCTCCCTGCCGGCATGCCGCTTCTGAATTCCTTGCCGGTAACCTCCTGTTTTCCTGAATTCCTGCCGGTGCACTGTCCTGTTTTCCCGATTTCGTTGCAGGTATACCGGCCTGTTTTCTGCACTTCCGCTATTTTTCCGCACTCCCGAAACTCTCGCTTTTGCAGCCTTTTCTCTCAGTCTTCTTGCAACCGCTGCTTGCAGCCCATGATTGCAGCTTTTTTCAGATATTCTGGCATCCTT
Source organism: Paenibacillaceae bacterium (assembly GCA_036563895.1). GTDB lineage: Bacteria > Bacillota > Bacilli > Paenibacillales > Paenibacillaceae > ZCTH02-B3. Next base: position 13,543 of record DATCLN010000037.1, on the reverse strand, counting down.
GTTTTTCTTGCAGCTTTTTTTGGACCCTGTCACCCGTTTTTTCTGACAGCCGCGCATCCTGTCTCCTTTTTCATGGATACCTGCCTCATGTTTGGCGACTCCTGAGCGAAGGGGAGAAGATTGCAAAGGGGCGGCGAAGGATTGGATATTGCGGGACGGACTGGAAGGCGAAAGGTTGGAAAAAAGATATAGTGCGAAAGAAATATGGAAAAAGGAATGAAAAGCGGAAATGCGGAAAATAGTCTCTTTTCGTCACCTGGGAGGATTCGTTACACTGGGAAAAGAACGGAAATCCGCAAATTTTCGAAGGGAGGGCGGTGATCGGCCATGCGAGGCGACAACGGATCGGCCGCCCGTGAAGCGCCCGGCAGCGGCGCACCTTTCCCCCTGGCGGCCTCCTGGCATCGCGCCGAACCGGATGCGACAGTGGTCGACTGCCATTGGCACGGAGAAGCGGAATTTTTGCTGGTGCTGGAGGGGCAGACGCTGTTCCAGATCGGCCAGGAACGCTTTCCGGTCCGGGAAGGGGAAGCCGTATTCATCCACCCCGGAGACATTCACGCCGGGCATCCGCTTGGCGGGAATGGGTGCAGGTTTTTCTCCGTTTCGTTCGACATGAACCTGCTGGCCAGCGCCTCCCTCGACCGCCCGCAGGAAGAATTCGTGCTGCCGCTTCTGGAAGGCCGGCGGTCGCTGCCCGCCCGGTATACGCGCGACGAAGCTTGGAGCCGCAGCGTGCTGGCGGAACTCGACGGACTTCGCCGGGAACTGGAAGAGAGGCGCCGGGGGTATGAACTTGCCGTCAAAGCGCGGCTTTTTCGCATCCTGGCCGAGATCGCCGCGGAAAACCGCTGGATGACCCGAAGGCCCGAAACGGACGCCGGCGAATTCGAGCCGCAGCTGCTGAAACGGGTTCTCTCCCACATCGAACAGCATTACGCCAGGCGGATCTACATCCGGGAACTGGCGAAAATGGGGCATATGGCGGACGCGCAGTTTTGCCGGTTTTTCAAGCGCTGGCTCCTCAAGACGCCGACCGAATACATCAACGGCTACCGGATCAAAAAAGCGGCCGAACTGCTCAGGCAGAGCGACCGCAAGCTGTCGGACATCGCCCGGGAAGTGGGCTTCGAGCATCCAAGTTACTTCATCCGACGGTTTCGCGCCGAACTGCGCTGCACGCCCGCGGCGTACAGGCGCAAGCACCGGCTCGCCGGATTCGCGAATCAGGATCCGGCCGCGTCGAAGAAGGCCGTCACCCGGCGTATGTATTCGTCCGGATACGTTTTGTAGGTGCCCACATGCCCTCCGGCTCCCGCGTTCCAGAGCTCGAAGCGGTCCGGATGGCGTTGCTGCATTTTTACGCTTTCCGTGTAGGGAATCGCCTTGTCTTCCTCGTTGTGAATGAACAGAATCGGCCGCGGATAAATTGCGCTCACGGCGTTGTACGGATCGACGCTGGCCGGATCGATGTCCAGCGCCAGTGGAAGCAGCGTCATGATCATCGGCGTGAACGGAAAATTGGGCAGATTTGACCAATAGGACAAATTGGCTTCCAGGTATTCCTTCAGGTTGCTGAAGGGACTGTCCGCCACGACGGCGAAAACTTCCGGATCGGCGGCCGCCGCCATGAGGGCGGTCGCGGCCCCCATCGAAAAGCCGATCAGCCCGACCGGCTGTCCCGGCGTCCCCGTGCTCCTCACCCAATCGATGGCGCCCAGCAGGTCGTCGGTTTCATACTGTCCCACGCTGGTGAACGATCCCCCTGACTCTCCGCTGCTGCGGAAGTCGAACAAAAGCAGATCATATCCCGCCTCCGACAACCCCTTGGCGACGGCGAGCCCCGGCACGTCGGATTGCAGCCGGTTCCGGGAATAGCCGTGCGCGAACACGATGGTTTTGCCCTTTTTCTCCCCGCTTGCCGGAATCAGCCAGCCTTTCAGGACGGTTTCCCCGTCCCGGCTGACAAACGAAACGTCCGTATAGGCGAGCCCGTATTTTTCGGGCGTTTCCGAGATGGCCTCGCGATCGGGATGGGACAACGACCATCCGACAAAAAACGATATGCCCGCCGTGGCCAAAAAAAGAAGGAACACAAGGATAATGACGGAAATCAGAAAGCGCTTTAACGTTCTGCTCCGTCTGCCGGCAGGAGCCGGAAACAAACGCACCCGGGAAAGATTCGACACCATCGTTCCTCCTTTCGGAACTGGGCGAGCCGGACTCAGGCGCTGCCGCCTGCCCGTTTCGCCACATCCATTATATCTGCTTCCCCAAAATCAGAAAATATTAAGATTTTTCAATTCTTTTTCTTTTTTCTTGGTCCTTTTTCCATCATCATAGCATGATTTTGACAACTTCCAACATAACCACTTATTTTACATTTTTCGACAATTTTTTCGATGGAATAAGCCAGAAAAATGTAATAATATTACCATACACGGCATGATAGATAGGATTGGGTCGGGAGAGAGAACGAGATGCACGTGGACGTGCTGGGATATATCGTTTTCGGGGCCATCGAGGCGGCAGGAATCTTCGCGATCATGTTTTATGTGTTCCGATTCGACGCAAAACTCTATTACAAGGAAATTGCCGTCGCGAGCATCCTTTTTCCGTTTCTGACCTACATGATTCGGGTCGAGATGGAGCTTCATCCCATCGTCTATCCGTTTGTGTCGATCTTTTATTTCGCCTTTTTTACATACTCCATCTTGAGAGCTCCCGCAGTGTGGTCGCTGATCATCTCCAGCCTGGCCAACATCGTTCTCTTCGTTGCCCAAACGATCCTGGTAGTTTTCCTTGTCGCAGCCGATTTGATTTCTTTTGAGAGAGTCACCAACTATCAAACCGACGCGTTCGCCTTGCAACTGCTGACCGGCGTCGTATTGACGATCACCGGACACAGAATTTACGTCAGAGGATATGGTTTCTCATTTCCATTCCATGTGTTTCGTTGGAAAGGCGAAAACCGCTGGATGATGGGGATTATCCTTATCTGGTTTGCCGTGTTGTCTATTCTGTTTGTGCGCCAAAACCTGACCTATGGCTTGGTTATCGCGATCGTCATGTTGATCCTCCTGTTATACTTCGCCATCCGCAAGGAGCGCTCGGAAATATGATTGAAACCCTGTCAAGACGCTTGGCCATCCGCATGAAGGAAATCCATCCGGGCCATCCGATCAGTACCGAAGTGCTGGCCTTCGCCCTGGGTTCCATCATCAACATTTTTGGAACCATCGTTGTCTCTCTCACGTTGGCCGCCTTCTTGGGCCAGTTGCAAGAAACGGCTCTGGCCATGCTGGCGTTCGCCGCGCTTCGGGCCATTTCCGGCGGACGGCATCTGAAAACCAGCATTTCTTGCATGTTGGTGACCTCCATAGGCGCCAATCTGATTCCAATGGCTGCAAAATACATTCCGTTTTCGAAATATTCAATCATTTTGATGACCATGATCAGCATGGCGCTGACGGCCGTCTTCGCCACCCGGAAAATCGAACGCCAAACGAGAATTCCAAAAAAGTATTATCCGCTGCTTCGTGTTCTGTCGGTGCTGCTGATCGCGACAAATTTCATCTTTCTCAACTCGATCATCGCCATATCCCATTTCATTCAGTCTGTATTGCTAATTCGAAGGGGAGGTGAATCGCGATGAAGAAGCGGACGGTGCATCTCATCTGTTCGCTCGCGGCAGGGTTGGCCTCCATGTTTGTTTTGACAGCATGCTATCTTTGGGCTTACCAACCTGAAGTGCCGGAGGAACTGCTGAAAAAAGAGGCGGCGTGATGGCCTGGGACGGCACCTTCTCGCTGACAGAGACAGAAGACGGAAGCGCCGGATTTGTTTCCGTCCCCGCGGAGGATGTGCTCTTCTTCTCCTTCGACAGAAACCAGGTTGTGGCGCATACCGAGCACATGGTATACTTCGCGGGCTGGGACTCCCTGGATCGCTTCTGGAAGGCGATCCAGGGAGTCGATTCCCGTTTTTACCGGACAGACCGCAACTACATCGCCAACCTTTCCAGAATCCGCAAGCTGGACTTCGAGTGGTGCAGAGGGTATTTTGAAGAGCACCCGAATCCCCGGTCGAAATTCTGCTACATCGCCAGAATCCGGATCAGGGAAGTTCACAGGCGTCTGGCCTTTATGAACGGTTCAACAAGCCCTCAAAACGGAGTCGGGACATGAACTGGAACGGTACCATCAATGTCACTTCGGAAGAAGACGGCCATGGTGCAATTCATTCGGTGAAGCTGGATGATTTTTTGTTTTTTGTGCTGGAAGACAGGCAAATCCTCGGTCACACCGCGGACCGTGTTTACCGGTTGCCGTGGGGTTCCATGAAAGTGCTGACCAATCTCCTCGGAGCATCCGCAAGCCATTTTGAAAAAGTGGACAAGGCGTGCCTTGTGAACGTGCACAAAATAAAGCGCCTGGACGCCGAGCGGGGAGTCGCCCACTTCGCGGAAAGCGGCGGGCCGGAAGTAAGGTGCTTCGTCGCGGATGTCCACATGAAGCGCGTCCAGTCGCTTTTGGAGAGTCTGAAGCGTTCCGACGCCTCCGAATACTGACGAAAGAGCGTCGCGAATTCACAGGACGATGAGCAGCGTGTTCAGGTATGCATCCACTACATCCCTGCCCCATAGCCAGGCGAAAAGGGCGGCCGCCGCGATGAACGGCCCGAAAGGAAGGAAAGTGTCCTTCCGGATTTTCCCCGCCGCGATCAGACTCCCTCCGACCGCAAGGCCCAGGAAAGAAGAAAGAATGACCACCAGGCAGATCAGCTCGAATCCGAGCAGCCACCCCAGCGCCGCCATCAGCTTGATGTCGCCGCCTCCCATGGCGGGACGGTTCGCCCACAGGCTCACCCACGATACGGCCAGCAACAGTCCGCCGCCCATCAGAAGCCCGAACAGGTTGTCCCAGAGCGAGGACGGCGTAAGCAGCAACCGGTAGAACACAAACGCGGCAAAACCGGGATAGACGATCCGGTTCGGGAGCAGGCGGTACCGGAGATCGCTCACCGAAAGGGTGACCAGCATCAGCGTGAGCAAGATGCCCCCGACCCATTCCGCCAACGAAGAACGGTTAAGGTAAAGGATGCTGAACAAAAGCCCGGTCACGGCTTCGCCCATGAGGCGCAGCGGAGGGATCGGCGCGCGGCAATGGCGGCATTTGCCTCCCCTTGCGATCCAGCCCGCAATCGGCACAAGGTCGATGGCTGTCCAGCGGCCGGAGCACGACGGGCAAACCGCAGGGGTCCGGAAGAGGGATTCCTTCCGGGGAATCCGGATGCCCGCCGTTACGCACAACGATCCGGCCGCGGATCCCGCCGCGAACCAGAACAAGGTCCAAAACCACGTTTCCGGCGTCATGCGCCTTCCCCGCCGTCAGGAATGCCGGGCGACTTCCCTGCGCTGCGCCGTCGTTTGCAGCGCGTTTTTCTCCAGCCATTGCTGCAGCATGCGAAGCCCTTCGAACGACAGCACAAAATCGTCGCCCTTCGCGGACGTCTCAATCCGCAGGTACGGCTCTCCTTCGTAACAGGTGACGATGTACATGACCTCCTGATCGTTGATGTCTTCTTTCCAACGGCACGATATGCTCGATCTGAATTCTTTCACTCCGCTTTCCTCCTTGTCGGCGTTTCCGCCTTTGAGCTCGCTGATAGGGATGACCTCGGCCGAGTGAAGCAAGGGTTCGTCCCGTTCGGCCGGTTCTTCCTCTTCCTCTCCTTCATAGCCCGCCGGCATATCGGATTCCAGCACGATGACTTCCCCGTCATCTTCCGTTGCGGCGACTTCCGGTCCGGCGGCTTCGTCCGTTGAAGCGGATTCTTCCGGTGAAGCGGCAACCAAATCCTCCCCGGACAGTTCGAGGGCGGGATCGCTTCCCAGCGTCGGTCCGTCCAACGCATCTTCCGGCTCCTCTTCTTTTACGACGCCCGGCCAATCGTCGGCGGCTTCAAGATCGAGGGATGCCGGTTCGTCAGCCGGAAGCTTGCCGGACGTTGTCTCCTGGACGGCCGGTTCAGGGGAAGATAAGACGCCCCGGCCGGATACGTTCGGCAGCACGTATTTCTGGATGGCTTCCTTGATTTGTTTTGCTTTGAACGGTTTCATCACGTATCCGTTCGCGCCCGCCTTCATCGCGTCGGAGATCAGGTACTGCTGGCTGGTGCCCGAGCAGACGATGACGATCGCGTTTTCGTCGATGTTGCGGATTTGCCGCATCGCTTCGATGCCGTCCATTTCCGGCATGTAGATGTCCATGAACGTCACGTCCGGGCGCAGCTCCCGGTACAGCTCTACCGCCGTCGCGCCGTTTTCCGCTTCGCCGACGACTTCGCAGTCCATTTCCTTCAGGATGTCGGTCAGCATTTTGCGCATGAACCGGGTGTCGTCCGCGATCAAAAAACGCAGTCTCATATCGGCTACCTCCTTTCAGACACGGCTTTGCACGAACATCGTCAGGTTTTCCGTCACCGGGATGCCGACGGGGGGATCGGAGAACAGCCGGTGATCGTAGTAGATTTGAAGATTGGACGCATCCGGCGGCAACACTAGCTGATCATCCGTCGGAGTCAGCAAGAACTGATCATTCGCATTTCCTTTCACGGTGAAATGTACGTTGCTTGACCGGTTGCCGGAATCTTCACGCACGGCATTGATGGTGACGCTCGACCCGTGGATCCCGCCGGTGATGATCATTTTCGATTGCACGCCGTACAGCGACATCGGCTCGAGGCTGTACAGAAACGCCCGAACCCGAATGGAATCGTCGTTTGCCGGGCGAATGTCGGAAAAGACGATGCTGCCGCCGGACAGCAGAATCAGCGGTGCCGACGGACCGGACCCTTCTTCCTCGGAATTGAGGGATCTCATTTCTTTCATGTCCACATCGCCGCTCACATAGATGGTTCCTTCCAGATTGACGGAGCCGACGATTTGCAGGGACCCGTCCACGTACATGTTCCCCTTGAACCGGAATCCGCCCATGATGACCGCATTGCCCTGTACCACCACCGCATGCGGGGGATTGACTTCCAGCGATCCGGCAAAAGTCGCCGCCGCGATGGATTGGCTTTCGGCATAGCGGACGTACAGCGATCCATTGGAAAGGTTCACCCTGGCGTCCGCGTCCATCATCAGCACACCGTTGTCCACGGCAAAATGGGCGGGGGAACCGTTGCTGTTTTTGATGTCTACGTCTTTTGAAAATCTCACCCATTGATTCACATACCGGGTGCTGTCCGTGACGGAACCGGAAACGGTGTACCCTTCCAGCCGGTCTTCTTCGACGGTCGTGCCGAAGAAACCATGGGGCTCATCCAGGCGCGCCGTCATCTCGAGGACTCTGTCGTTGACAAAATCGTCGATCGGAATGTCTGCATCCACCGGCAGCTCCGTGTCCTCGAAAGGTTCAAACACCGAAAACCTGTCTCCGGGTTCCGGCACGCCGGGATTTTCCACCGTATTCATGCGGATGACCTCGTCTGCCCTGTAAAACCCCTTCACCGTCGGCAAAGCCGTGTCCATGCGGTAGAGCGTTTCGGGGGAACCGATGAAATAAGCTTTGTCCAGCACGTACATATTGCCGGATCGCACCAGAACGTCCCCGACGACGTAAACGGCCCCGTTCAGCGTCAGGCTTTCGCTGGCGGAAAGCGGGTACTTGAACACGGGGTTGATCGTCGTCACAAAGATGTCGGCCTCCCGGACCGCCGTCCGCTTGCGCAGGGTGCCGGCTTTGGCGGTGACCTTCACCGTCAGGATGCGGCTGTAGGGATAATCCGGGATGAGATCGCGATTGTTTAAAAAATCCGTGTAATTGTTCACGTCCTCCGCAATTTCGATCGTATACGAACCCCGCTCGCCTTGCACCGTCAGGCCGTGAAGTTGACCGAGCAGCGCTCCCTGGTCGTCTTTCCGGCCCAGCGCCGAATGGACCGCGTCCACTCTGCCGTGCATGTTCGCGTTTGTCAGACCGTTGGCGGATTTCACCTCGTTCCAGATCAGCGCCACGGCGTCGTCCAGACCGCGCTGCGCCAGCGCTTCGGCCTGGATGGAAGCTTCGGTGGACGCCGCCTGGGACAGGCCGCCTTTCAAAATTTCCACCAGAACGAGGCCGAGAATGGTCAGGAAAACGGCGGCGAGCATCGCCACGAGGAGAGCGGCTCCCCGCTCTCCCCGCGGCGCCTCGACCGTTCCGGCTTCCGGCATGGACGATCTTCCGGCCATCGCGCGTCACCTCTCATTCCATGCGGAACAGCGGGATCGTGGATTCGAGCCTCATCACCGACCGTTCCGCGGCCGGCACCCGGTCGGCGTCGGCGCGGTCGAAAACCAGCAGGATTTTCACCATGTTTTGCTGCATGGCGATCAGACCGGAACTCATCCCGGGATCGCCCACCTTCAGGACAAACCGGGACGCAAGATCGAATCTTCTGACCAGCGTGCCGTCCGGCCCGTACACCGACAGGCCGTAAGGCCCGTTTTCCCCTTCCCGCTCGATCGCCATCCGGTACGTGTCCACGTACACCTTCGGATCGGCCGACCGTTTGACATACACGATTTCCTGCGAGTCCTTGCCCTGTTTGACATAAACGGCATCTTTCAGCTCCGTGACGATCAGGCCGTACAAGGCGTCCGCCTGGTTGCGCAGCTGCGTTTCCACCGAGATCTTCCGGTACATGGAAGCGCCCATGAACAGGAAGGAATACAGGATCGCGGTGATCATGCCAAACAGCATCAGCCCCGTGAGTAGCTCGATGAGGGTGAGGCCGCGTTCGTCCTTTCCGACTGACCGGACGGCGGGTGGCAAAAGCGGCCTCCGGACTCCGCATTGCTGCACGGCGTTTACCTCCGGTCGATGAGCGAAGTATCGAGAACGACCGATTTCCCCGGCGACGGGGCGGAAGCGGCGTCATCCCAGGATACCCGGAGGATCATGCGCATCAGATACTTGTCCGCGTTCTCCCCCATGACGCCGTCCAGCCATTCCGTGTGCGATCCCGGCTCGCCCTCGTCCCGGTAAAGGGTAACCTGGTAGCGGTAGGTCGTTCCCAGGATTTCCACGGAATCCAGCAAGGGTCCAAACAGACCGGGATCGTCTTGCGTGAAGATCTTCGGCGCTTCGGGCAGCGCTTCCCGCAACTTCCGGTACCAGGTGGAACCGTCCTGCGTGGTCTGCTTTGCCATATCCCTCAGTTCCGCGGCTTTGAGGCGGGCCAGGTTGATGGCGATGACCCGCCTGCTTTCCTCGGCCGAACGGTCGATCGCAGCCACGAAATAGCCGATGAGGGTCACGCTGATCAAAGCCATGATCGTCAGCGACGCCAGCACTTCGACCAGCGTGAAGCCCCGCTCGTTCCGCAAGGGTCGGCTGCCTCCCATGCCCGGTCCTCCTAGAAGCGTTTCTGGTTGTAGTCAATTTTTACGACCAGGTCGAGGAACGTCACATTGCCTTTGGTGTCCGTCAATTTGACCGTAATGTAGTTCGTCCCTTGCTCGGTCACCTGGAACTGATAGGCGCCAAGCTTGACGAAAGTGCCCTCGCCGGGTTCTTTTGCGATTCTTACGGAAATTTCTTTCAGTTCGATGTCGTACGAGCCGGGAACGTCGCTTCGCTTGGCGACAATGGTTTTGTTCGTGGTCAAATGCACCGTGACCGGTTTGTTGGACGCTTTGACCGAATAATCGACAACCTTGTCTCCTTCCTTGGCTGCCAGCGTCCCGCCCGGTCCGGGATTGACGACAAAGCCGCTCGTGATGGTATGGGACGCACCCGCCGCGTTTCTGGCCGTGACGGTGACCTTGAACCATCCGACACGGTCTTTCGCTTCCGGCACCAGGGAGGAAAGCCGCAGTTCCTCGGAGACGGTATTCGCGCCGTTTCCGGCAAACGTTCTTTCGTACTTGCGCCCTTCCTGATCCTCCAGGATCAGCGTGACGGAGTCGATCGGGCTTTCCATGTCCCGCACGGTGATTTTCAGCTTCGGATCGTTGTCCGGGATCACTTTGCCGTCCGTGGGACCTTCAAACGCAATTTCCGGCGGCGTATTGTCCAGCTGCACGTAGCGCGTGGCCACGTCACCGTACGACGGCTTGTCCTGGCGTCCCGAAACGGAGATCGTGACGGCGCGCGCTTCAATCTGCCCGAACTCTTCGTCCACGACAACCGGATGGCCCGGATACGGTTGCCACGCGCCGCCGTCAATACGGTACTCGTATCCGGCGATGTATCCGCTTTGAAAATCGTTGTTGGCTCCCGAAAAGCTTGTACCGCTTGGCAGACGGTGGCCGCTTCCGGAAATTTCCACACGGATCGGACCCTGATGCCAACCTTCTTCGATCAAATTTCCGTGCTCATCGAACAGCCTGATCTGCGGCGCAATAGGAAGCAGATTCAGCCTTTCCGGCATCGAACCGTTCTCGTAAGTGACGTTGACGAAGGCGTCGTCATCCACTCCCTGGGCCGAATCCTCGAACGCAATGTTGCTCACCATATCGCCATTGCCCGGACCCGGCACCACGAATTGCTTTTCGTCGAAATCGCCGTGACGGTAACGGATCACCGCGCCGTTGCTGTCGCCGACATACACATTGCCCCAGACGTCCACCCAACCGGAAACGGTGATGCGGTTGTTGTTCGGAATGATGGTGGAAGATTCGCGGTCGCAGGCGTCCCGGAACTTGAGCACCGCGTCCTCGAACTCGTACTCGCCCGTTTTCGCCGTCTGCATCAGCTGCACGGAAACTTTCAGTTCCTCGAATTCGAACGGATAATGGATGTCCGGAATCGGCACGATGAGCACCCCGTTTTCGACACGGGCGCCGGGATAGCTGCCCTCCACCGCTTCAAATCCCGGGGGCACCGGCTGGCGGATTTCAATGCCGGATATTTTGCCTTCCCGCTGGATGGCCTGGGTGATTTCGCGGAACACCTGGATGAGTTCGTTCGTGTTGGAAGCGGAAAATTTGGCGCCTCCGGTCTTGGCCGCAATCTGTTCCAGAAGTTCATGGTCGACGTCGGTGGAACCGGGGGTGCCGAGGCCGATGGCGTAAACGGTCACACCCGCCGCGGCCAGCTGGTCCGCCCGCTGCAGGGCCCGTTTTCGCGCTTCGGCGTTGTTGTAGACCGCCGAATTCCGGTGCCGGTAATGCGTGGCGTAGCCGTCCGTCAGCAGAATGACGTATTTTTGCCGCTCGCCGTCCGTCAGCATGTCGAGTCCGATGCGAAGGCCGTCCTCGATGTTGGTGTTGCCGTTCGGCGAGAATTTCTGAATGTCCTGTTTCAGGGCGGCGTAGTTGGTCGTAAGCCCTCTGACCTGGGAGGCCAGGGTCGAGAACTTGACCAGCCCCACCCGGTCGCCCGCGTTTTGGGCAGCCAGGTCGTCGAGGAAAGCGGTGGCGGCGTCTTTCAGCGTATCCATCCGGGTGGGCTTGGGCTTGCTTTCCATCGGATAGCTCATGCTGAGCGATACGTCCAGCACCATGGCCACGTCCACCGGATCGCGCACCATATCGATGAGTTCGCCCTGTGGAAGAATGGTGTACTCAAACGTGATCGGCCTGAACATGAAAACGGACTCGTTGTTTTCCTTCAGCGTGCCGATCAGCGTCAAACAGCTGTTGCCCGACGCGGCTGCCACCTGAACCGGCGATGCGGCATACGGGGGCAGCAGGCTGACGGCCAGCAACGCGGCCAGCCAGGCGGCCAGCAGCCTTTTCCATCGAAAACCGATGGTTTTCAGCATAAGTCCAACCACTCCTTTCCTCCCCGCATGATGCTTTGCTTCGCCCGTGTTACAGTTCGATCAGCCGGAGCGTCACGACGAACGCCTCCGCCCGGGTAAGGGAACGCTCGGGCCGGAACGTGCCGTCTTCGTAACCGCGCAGCACGCCGTTGTTCACCGTCTTGCGGATGGCGGTTTGCTGGGCGTCGGTCAGGCGGCCCGTATCCTTGAAACCGGCCGGCGGGCCTTCCTGCGTGCGGCCGATCAGCGACAGGGCGTTCGCCGCCCACACCGCCATCTCAAGCCGGCTGACCGCCTCGTTCGGGCCGAATCCGTTTTGCCCGCCGGACTTGGGCAGAATGCCCAGCCGCTCGGCTTCGGCGATCATGTCCCGGGCCCAGTGACCGGCCACGTCGTTGTACGAAGAAACGCCGCCGCTTTTCGGTTCCAGCTGCAAACCCCGAAGCAGCAGGGTGATGAATTCCGCCCGGGTGAGCGTGCGCTGCGGCCGGATCGTGCCGTCTTCGTAACCCTTGACGACGCCCTTGCCCATCAGATTCAGAATGTCTTCCCTGGCCCAGTGACCTTCGATGTCGGGCGGAACGACCGGAATTTCCGCCTCGGGAAAATGCCGTTTGGGACGGACCCGGTCGGGGATGACCGGCAGCGGCTTCACCGCCGGAGCGTCCGCCGCGTCCGCCTCCCCTTCCGGCGACAGCCCGTACGCGTTCGTCACGCCGGCCGCCGGCACCCTGGGAAGTCCCGCGGCCTCGGCCTCCGCATCGGTCGGCACGGACACCCACGGATAACGACCGACCCAGTCCAGATGCTGATAGACGTTTTGGCGGGGTGCCAAAAAATAGTCCGGAATAGCCGACTCCATGTCGGCGACGGCCAGGATGACCTTCCCGTCCCGGCCGATCCACAGTTCGTCCCACACCGTGACGAGATCGTTTTCCGCCCGGCCCAGCCAACCGGTCCAAACGCGGATTTTGGCGGCGGTTTCCCCGGTCGGCCCGGGCTTTTCGGTGACCACCACGAGCGGTTCAAAGGACAAAACCTGGCCGGCTTCCCAGGACGCCGGCGCAAAGGTCAGTTGCTCGTAAAGCTGCTGCCTTTCTTCGGCCGGTTTCCCGATGATGTCCCCCCAGACGGGTAGATCCGACCCGCCGCTTCCGGCCGGTGCGGCCGCCGCCGGAAGCAGGGCCGCGAAAACGGCCGCAAGGCACAGCACCGATGCCAAGCAGTGCTGGATGAATCGGTTCATCACGCTTCCTCCCCCAGCGTCAAGGCATATTCTTTGATCGCGTCGCGGTGGACGATGCCCTGGTCGACCAGCTCCTGGATGCTGCTCATCATCGTCTGCATGCCCAGATGCCGGCTCGTCTGCATGACGGACTTGATCTGATAGATTTTCTCCTGCCGGATCAGGTTGGCGACCGCCGGCGTGTTGACCAGGATTTCCAGCGCCAGGGCGCGGCCGGAACCGTCCCATCTGGGAATGAGCCGCTGCGACAGGACGGCGACGAGCACCGACGCGAGCTGGATGCGGATTTGGCGCTGCTGCTCCGTCGGAAAAACGTCGATGATCCGGTCCACCGTCTGCGGCGCGTCCGGCGTGTGCAGCGTGCCGAACACCAGGTGTCCGGTCTCGGCGGCGGTGATGGCGATGCGGATCGTCTCCAGGTCCCGCATCTCGCCCACCAGAATGATGTCCGGGTCCTGGCGGAGCGCCGCGCGGAGCCCGCTGGCGAACGAGATCGTGTCCGTGCCGATCTCCCGCTGGGCGATCAGGCATTTTTTGTTC
>DATCLN010000036.1:0-2621 GCA_036563895.1 Paenibacillaceae bacterium | reverse complement strand
CCCTGGATCCGGAAAGCATCGTGACGCCCCACCTGTATGTGGATTACATCGTCAAGGCGGAAGTTTTCATCGACGAGGTGTTAAAAGATGGCTGACCTTTCCGTTTCGGACCGCATTGCGAAGCGGGCGGCGCGGGAACTGCGGGACGGGGATGTCGTCAACCTGGGCATCGGAATTCCGACGCGGGTCATCGAGTTTGTTCCGGACGACTTGAACATCCACGTGCATACGGAGAACGGCATGCTGGAAGTCGGGCCGTCTCCCGCCGCGGACAAAGTCGATCCGAATCTCGTCAACGCCGGAAAGCTTCCCGTCACCGAGAAAATCGGGGCAAGCTACTTTCACAGCGCCGACTCCTTCGCGATGATCCGCGGCGGCCACATTGACGTGGCCATCCTCGGAGCGCTGCAGGTCGACGAGCAGGGCCGCATCGCCAACTGGGCGATCCCCGGCCAAACCGTCCTCGGCGTCGGAGGGGCCATGGACCTCCTGGTCGGCGCCAGAAAGATCATTGTCACCACGACGCACACGACCAAGAAAGGCGAGCCCAAAATCGTCGACCGGTGCACCTACCCGATTACCGGCGACCGGCCCGCCGACCTGATCATCACGGACCTGTGCGTGTTCAGGTGCGAGAACGGCCGGCTGATCCTGACCGAACTCGCGCCGGGCGTCACGCTGGAACAGGTAAAGGCGAATACGACGGCCCGGTTTGAAGTCGCCGTCGGAGAAAACGCCGGAGAAAGGAAGTAAGCGGACATGGAAGACGCGGTCATCGTGGCGGCAAAACGCACCGCCGTGGGCAAACTGGGCGGCGCTCTCAAGGATGTGGAGCCCGAAGATCTGGCCGTGCCCGTGGTGAAGCGCCTGCTGTCCGAGCTGAATCTGGACGTGTCGGAAATTGACGAAATCATTTTCGGACACGCCAAGCAAAGCGCGGACCAGCCGAACATCGCCCGCCTGATCGGCCTGAAGGCGGGATTGCCGGTGGAAATCCCGGCCTATACGGTCCACCGGCAATGCGGCTCGGGCCTGCAGGCGATCGTCAACGCCGCCCAGCAGATCCGGCTCGGCGAGAGCGACTGCATCATCGCAGGCGGCGTGGAGAGCATGAGCACGGCGCCGTTCTATATCCGGAACATCCGGTTCGGCGTCGGATCGGGGAACCAGCTGATCCTGGACCCGAACACCGAGAGCCAGCCCCGCTCGCAGCCCATCGAAACCTACGGGGAACTCACCATGGGCATGACGGCGGAAAATCTGGCCGAACGCTACGGCATCAGCCGGGAGGAACAGGACGCGTTTGCCCTTGGCAGCCAGGTGAAAGCGCTTAGGGCCATTGCCGAGGGCCGTTTCCGCGAAGAAATCGTACCCGTCGCCGTCCCTCGCCGGAAACAGGAGCCGCTGATCTTCGACACCGACGAGAATCCGCGGCAGACGTCCATGGAAGCGCTGGCCGAGGTCAACTGATTTGCCGGAACGGGCGGCTGGTCCGCCCGTTCCCCTTTCCGTACCGGAGGGTAAAGCACTGGAGGGTAAAGCATGGAACTCTTTCTTCAGCTTTTGAGCTTTTGGTCAGCGGGCTTGCCTTGGGCTCCCTCTATGCGCTGCTCAGCATGGGTTACGGGCTCATATACGGCACCACCGGTGAGTTTCATGTCGCCCATGCGGGCATTTTCACGTTTACCGGCTATTTCGGCTACATCGCCCATGAGAAATGGCAGCTTGGCTTGCCGGCTTCGATCGTGATCGCCACGGTGTTTGCCGCTTTGATGGGGGTCGTTTTGCAGAGTCTCTTCTACGAACCGATGCGGAGGAAAAACGCCTCGCATCTGACCATTTTCATCGCCGCCCTCGGGCTCATGATCGTGCTTGAAAACGTTGCCTCCACCTGAAACCCGGCGACCGGGCCGATCGGGCTGTCGCTGGTGGCTTCGCTGTCGGGCCTCGGCCTTTCCCAGCTCATCGTCACCGGCCTGCGCAAGGACGAAAAGCGCCTGCAGCTCGCCCTTGACCTCGGGGCCACCCATATCGTCTATGCGGATGAGACCGGCGACGTGGACGCCGTGCGCGAAATCACCGGCGGACTGGGCGTCGTCCACGTCGGCTTCCATGGCTCCGTCGTCTCCGCCGTTCGCATGTGCGTCAAGGGCGGCGAAGTGATGCTGGTCGGCATCAGTCCCCAGCCGTCCACCCTCCCGACCAGCGAAATCGTCCGGGGAGAGATCACCCTCATCCGCTCATGGCCGGCAATGGGGAGATGAAGGCTTCTTTGAGGCCAAAGCGCTGGACGCCAGTGCCGCCCGCTGGCTGTCCGAACACGGCATTCACGTGGTCGGCGTCACGACAACATGAAACGGGAAGTGCATCTGGAGCTGCTTTCCAAAGAAAGCCACATTGTGGAAAATCTCGTCAACCTGGACCAGGTCCCGAAGCATTCCCGGTTCATTTTCAGGGGAATGCCGCTCAAACTTTGGGACGCGACCATGCTGTTCATCGAAGGGGGCAGGCTCATTGACTGAGTTCGATCCGCTGGAGTATTTTCGGTCGGTCTATGACCAGGTGCCCGAATGGGCGTCCCGGTTTCACCGCTTCAGTCCGGAAGGGTTCAGATACTACAC
>DATCLN010000035.1:0-13782 GCA_036563895.1 Paenibacillaceae bacterium | reverse complement strand
GGCCATGGGAGATGTCCCGCAACCTGAACAACGCCCTTTACACCCGATATTTTCAGGCGCAAGGGCTGGTCAGCATGCTTGAATGTTACTTGGCATTTCGTTAACTCTTCGGAACCGCCTGGTGCGGACCCGCATGCCAGGCGGTGTGAGAGGACGGGGGCTAGCCGCCCCCTTCTACTCGATTCATGCAAAGCGCCCGCGTCATCAGGTACGAAATGGTCGCTTCCGCGCCGCAGTTGCGGTTCGGCCCGTCCGCCTGCAGGCCGTCGCTGCAGCTGCCGTCCCACGGATCGGCCATGGGCACGCCAAGGTCGTTGTATCCGTCGTACCACAGCAGGCAGCGCATCTTCATTTCCCGCAAACCGGCAAGGGCTGCGGGCAGGGAACGCACTTCCGGCAGGGCGCCCCCCGCCGTTCGGCCCGCAAGTCTGCTTATTGCGTGGGCAACCGCGAGATCCGATGCGCTGGACCTTGTGCCGCCTGCCGAACCGTATGCCGCCCCTCCGCTCGCACCTGCCGGCAAACCGCCTGCAGCTTCGTTTGCCGCCCTGCCACCCGCACCGGCCGTCATGCTGCCTGCCAAACCGTTTGCAACCCTGCCAGCAATGCCGGCCGCCGGACCGTGCGCCGAGCCGTCCGGCCGGCCCAGCGCCGCCTCCGCTTCGTCCAGCGCCAGCGCGAGCTTGAACAGCTCCAGGGGCTGCTGGTCCCAGCGGCTGACCGCACCCGGCCTGGCCCAGCCCGCGTTGCCCACGGGGCGGAGCCAGCCTTCCGGCGCGGTCATGCAGCGCACCAGAAAGTGCAGGCTCCGCAGGCCCGTCTCCAGCGCCTCCGGCCGGCGGGTCACGCGGTACGCGCGCAGCAACGCCCAGGGCAGAAGCCCGTTTCCATACGTCATGACCGGCTCGAACCAGTCCCAGCGTCCGTCCGCCTGGCTCCGGAAGGCGAGGACCAGGTTCTTTTCCAGCCGCAGCAGGTGGTGCCAAAGCTGTGCCTCCCAATCCGCGGGAAGCTCGACAGCGCCCCTTGCTCCGGCTTCGAGCAAATGGGAGCACGCCGCCAGCGCGTAGGCTTGTCCGCGAAGCGAGGCGATGCCGTCCAGGGTGCCCAGGGCGCGCTGCAGCATGAAGTACGCCGTGCCGTGCTCCTTGAGCGGAAGCCGGATCCATGCGTCGGCGCAGGCCCAGACAGCCCGCCCCTGGCAGTCGTGGGACCTGGTTTCCGGCTCCCAGGTGCGGTCGTAGGCCACGTTGTTGTGCCACCAGCCGTCTTCTTCCTGATTCCACAGCAGAAACGCCAGATAGACGCCGGCGAGATCTTCCAGCAGCCGGACGTCGGCCCCGGACAGGCCGGCCTTGTCCCGCAGGCTGAGCCACTCCGTCACCAGCCAGAGGCCGCGGGCGTTGTCGTCGGTCGTGTAGCCTTCCCGCCGGCGGGGCACCCTTCCCAGCGCGTGTTCCAACAGCCCCGTGTCGTCGGACAGGCGGCGCAGATGGTCGAAGGACAAAGGCGCCGCTGACCCCCGCCCGATCGGTTCAACCGACATCGACCGCTTTCCTCCTTTCCGAATGCGCATCCGTCCGGATCATCTCCTCAAACAGCTCCAGATGCCGCCCTCCCACGATGGGCCACTGCATGTCCCGCCCGATTTCCGCTATCCGGGCGGCGCAGGCGCCAAGCCGTTCCGGCTGCGTGAGCAGCTCGATCAGTTTCCGGCTCCAGGCGGATACGTCGCCATAGGGCACCAGGCAGTCCTCGTTGCCCCTGAGCAGCTCGCGGGCGTAGAGGTAGGGGGTGCTCAGGATGGGCTTGCCCAATCCGGCGGCGTAGGCGAGGGTGCCGCTGGTGATCTGCTGCATGCCGGGATACGGCGTCACATACAGATCGGCCGCCAGCATCAGCGACACCAGCTCCTCTTCCGGAATGTACCGGTCGATCATCCGCACGTACCCCGACAGGCCCAGCTCCATTACCAGCGCCTTGAGCTCGTTCCGGTACGCCTCGCCTTCGTAGCGGAGCACTTCGGGATGGGTCTGCCCGGCGATGACGTACAGCAGGTCCGGCACTTTCCGGACCACCCGGGTCAGGGCGCGGAGCACCAGCTCCACGCCCTTGTTCCGGGACAGCAGGCCGAACTGGAAAATCACGAGCCGGCCGTCCCATCCGTATTCCCGGCGCTTCCGCGTCCGGTCTTCCTGCGGAGGGACGGGCGAACCGTGGGGGATGCAGGAAATCTTCCAGGCGGGAACGCGGCACTGGTCGCGCAGATAATCGATCGCCCGCCGGTTCATCACGACCAGGTGCCGGCTCAGCGCGGCGATTTCCCGTTGGATGTCCGTGTAGGGAGCGGCGGGCTGGGCGAAAACGGTGTGGAACGTGGTGACGACCGGCTTTTTCAGATGGCGCAAAAGCTCCAGCACGTATTCGCCGGCGTATCCGCCGAAAATGCCGAATTCGTGCTGCAGGGACACGACATCCACGGAACTTGAGTTGATGCGCTGGGCGATGGCGCGGTAGTCTTCCCGCCGCTGCTTGGCGAGGGGGATCTGCCACGGGAGGGAAAACATTGACGTTTCTTCCTCGTGGCACAGGCAGACGACGGGATCGGGCGGCGGCACCGCGGCCGGAAAACCGCCCTCGCGCCGTTTTCCTTTGGCCAATAGGACGGCTTCCCGCAAATGGTGCGTATAGGTGGCGAGTCCGCATCGCTTGGGAACGAAGGTGCTGATGTACGCGATGCGCGGAATGCGCGTCATCGGGGCATCTCCCCCGTCCGGTAGCAGACCGCTTCGTGCAGGATGTCGGGGCCGACGCGCATGCCGAAGCCGAGGATGCAGCGGTTGAGCTGCGCGCCGGTGCGCACGTGGCAGTTGTCCCACAAAATCGAATGGGCGATCCGCACGCCCCGGCCGATGCGGCAGTCGCTGCCGATGACGGCGTAGGGGCCGATGATGCTGCGTCCGCCGATGGTGACGCGGTCGCCGAGCACCACCGGCGGGATGAGCAGCGCGTCTGCTGCGATGCGCACGTGCTCGCCCATGCGGATGTTTTTGTCACCCCGTTTTTTCCAGCCGCACTCAAGGGGAAACCGGCCGTCGAGCACGTCCCAGTGCAGCTGACGGTAGCGTTCCTGCGTTCCCATGTCCATCCAGTACCCGTCCAGCGGGTGTCCGAACACGCCGCAGCCGAGCCGGATCAGCAGCGGAAACGTTTCCTTTTCAATGGATACCGGGTGGCCCGCCGGAATGTGATCCAGCACGCGCCGCTCCAGAATGTAGACCCCCGCGTTGACCAGATTGGACGGCGCTTCGTCCTTGCCCGGTTTTTCCACGAAATCGAGGATTTCGCCTTGCGGCCCCAGGGCCACGGCACCGTAGGAGGAGGGGTCCTCCACGCGCGTCAGGCAGATGGTGGCCGCGCCCCCGTGCCGC
This sequence comes from Paenibacillaceae bacterium, assembly GCA_036563895.1. Lineage (GTDB taxonomy): Bacteria > Bacillota > Bacilli > Paenibacillales > Paenibacillaceae > ZCTH02-B3. The sequence goes on along the minus strand of DATCLN010000035.1, from coordinate 10,351 downwards.
TCGTGAAAATGGAGCGCCGCGTTCAGGTCGATCCGGTGGGCGATATCCGCGTTGACCACGACAAAGCGTTCGCCAAGCAGGGGTTCGGCGTTTTTGACCGCGCCGGCGGTGCCGAGCAGCTCCTTTTCTTCCGAGTACTCCACCGACACGCCGTAGCGCGAGCCGTCGCCGACCCAGGCCTGAATCAGTTCCTTGCGGTGCTGTACGGCAATCACAAACCGGCTTATGCCCTGATCCCGGTAATGGCGGATCAGGTGATCCAGCCAGGGACGTCCCATGACCAGGGCCATCGGTTTGGGCAGATGCTCGGTCAGGGGACGCAAACGGGTTCCCAATCCGCCGGCGAGAAGAAGTGCCTTCATTCCATCATCCTCCGTTTGTCTTGGAACTGCGACGCTCCATCTTTAAAAGCATATTCCCAATTCATCCGTTTCTATGTGCCGCAAAGCCGCGGACGATGTCGGACTTTTCCAGCGCCGTGCGTTTGAATAAAATAGGAGCAGACCGGAAGGGAGAAATGTCATGTACGGGGTCACCTCGCGGCGTTCCCGGTGGAGGGCGGCAGACCTGTGGCTCATGCTCCTGCTCACCGTCGCCGCCGGCGCAATGTCGTTCTGGGATCTGGGCAACCGCTCGGGTCCGCAGACGTTTTGGAAACCGTCCGTTTCGGGCGAAGGGTTTGTCGTCGATTTCGGGGAAGTGCGGCGTTTCGACCGGCTGAATCTTTACGAAGGACCGGGCGCCACGGGAAAAACAAAGGTCGAGATTTCAACCGACGGATCAAACTGGGAGCCTTATCTGGAGATCGAGCACAAAACGAACCGGGTGTTCACCTGGAAACGCGAAGGCGAGAGCGCCGAGGCGCGCTACGTCCGCTTTGTGGCGACGCAGACGGGTTACCGGTTGTATGAGGCCGCTTTTTTCGCGGAAGGGGAGGAGACGCCGCTGCCGGTGGCGGAGGTGCGGCCGGCGGGAAGCGGCGCGGCGGATGCCGGCGGCGGCCGGCAGGCAGACGGGGGCGCGGCGGCTGGCCGCTCAACGCAGCCCCCCGAAAGCGACCCGCGGCGGGTGTTCGACGAGCAGGATCTGGCGCCGTACCGTCCCGACTACCGCAACTCCATGTACTTTGACGAGATTTACCACGGGCGGACGGCTTACGAATTCGTGGAAAAAATGGAGCCCTACGAATGGACGCACCCCCACATGGGCAAATGGCTCCTGTCCTTCGGCGTGCGGTGGTTCGGCATGACGCCTTACGGATGGCGCTTCATGGCGGCGGTATTCGGCACGCTGATGGTGCCGGTGGTCTACGCCGCGGCCAAAGGGATGTTCGGGCGCACGCGGTACGCGTTTCTCGCGGCGCTGCTTCTCGTGCTGGAGGGCTTTCGCCTGGTGCACTCCCGCATGGCGAACGTCGACGTGTTCGGCGTGACGTTCACCGTCGTCATGTTTTACGCCATGCACCGGTACGGCCTTGCGTCCTGGCGGTACGGCGGTTTCGGGCGCAGCTTTTTCTGGCTGGCGCTGAGCGGGATCTTTCTCGGGCTGGCCGCTTCGGTCAAATGGAACTACCTGTACGGCGGCGCCGGGCTGGCCGTGCTGCTGGTCATCGCGCTGGCGCGCCGGCGGCGGGAGATGTGGCTTGCCGGCGAGCGGGGGTTTGTCCGTCGGACGGTGCTGACGCTGCTGGCCTGCACGGTTTTTTTCGTGGCGGTGCCCGCCGGCATCTACGCCGCCTCGTACACGCCCTATCTTCAGGCGACGGCGCGGGAAGACGGCCTGAAGGATTTGTGGCAGTATCAGAAAAATATGTACAACTACCACAAAGGCGTCAAGGAAGAGCACCCCTACTCGTCGAAATGGTGGACGTGGCCGGTAATGGCCCGGCCGGTCTGGTATTACGGCGGCGTCGACCTGGATCCGGGACGGGCGCAGAGCATCGCGGCCATCGGCAATCCCGCCGTCTGGTGGGGCGGGTTGGCGGCGCTTCTGGCGGTCGGATGGAGCGCCTTCAGGCGGCGCGATCCCGTGGCGGTGACGCTGACGGTCGCGTTTCTGTCGCTGTACGTTCCCTGGATCGTGGCGCCGCGGACCATCACGTTCCTGTATCACTATTTTCCGATGGTGCCGCTGCTCATTTTCGCTTTGGTCTGGGTGTTCCGGCATCTGGAAGAACATGTCCCCCGCCGCCGGCGCCTGACCGCGGCGTTCACGGCCTTGACCGCGTTTTTGTTCGTCTGGTTCTATCCGGTGTATGTCGGGTTGACTGTCAGCCGGGCCTGGGTCGACATCGCGCTCCGGTGGCTGCCGAGCTGGGGGTTCTGACGGCCGCGGGCGGCCGGAATGGCCGGGCTTTGGACGGCAGCGCTGACCGTACCCTGAGGCTGCCGCGGTCAGGGGGCGGTCGGCGGGTATGGCCGAACCCGAGGGGCTTTTTTGGCCAAGCTGCGGGAAAAATATACGTGGTAAATCATGAATGGCCTGAAAAATGGTTGGTCGAGGTGCCCCATGAAGGATGTCCTGAAGGCGGAACGGCTTTTGCTCAGCGTCGTGGTTCCCATGTACAACGAGGAAGAGGTGATCGAAACGACCTACCGGCGCCTCACCGCGGTGCTGGAATCGATCGGCGAGCCGTATGAGATCCTGTTCGTGGACGACGGCAGCCGGGACCGGACGGCGGACATCGTGCGCGGCATCTGCGCGGCGGACCGCCGGGCAAAGCTCATCGGCCTGTCCCGCAATTTCGGCCACCAGATCGCCGTGACCGCCGGCATCGACCACGCGTCCGGGCGCTGTGTCGTGCTCATCGACGCCGACCTGCAGGACCCGCCCGAGCTGATTCCGCAGATGCTGGCCAAGTGGCGTGAGGGTTTCGACGTCGTCTACGGCCGCCGCATCGCCCGCAAGGGCGAATCGTGGTTCAAGAAAACCACCGCCGCGCTGTTTTACCGCTTCCTGAGGAAAATGTCGCCGGTGGACATCCCGGTGGACACGGGAGATTTCCGCCTGATGGACCGGAAGGTGTGCGACGCGCTGCGGGGCATGCGGGAGCGGAGCCGGTTCGTGCGGGGCATGGTCAGCTGGGTGGGCTATCGCCAGACCGCGATCCCGTATGTGCGGGAGGAGCGTTTTGCCGGCGAGACGAAATATCCGCTGCGCAAGATGATCCGCCTGTCGCTGGACGCCATCACGTCTTTTTCCACCCGGCCGCTCCGGTGGGCGGGCATTCTCGGTTTCATCCTGTCGGCAATCGGATTTGCGTACCTGCTGGTGGCGTTGTACCTGCGCCTGTTCACCGACGTGACGCAGCCGGGCTGGACTTCGCTGATTGTCATCTCCCTGCTTTTTCACGGCATCACGCTGGCGCTGCTCGGCGTTCTGGGCGAGTACGTGGGGCGCATATACGAGGAGACGAAAGGACGGCCGCTTTATCTCACGGCGGAAAGGATCAACTTCGATGAAGATGTGGCCGGGAGGAAAAACGCCGTTGAAGAAAGGTCGGCTGGTGCAAAAACCGCCGGCGCGGAAGCGGCAGGCGCAACCCGCGCGGGCGGACGGGACGACGGTTCCTGAAGCGGCCTTGGCGCGGCACGGGAACGGGGCCGCGGGGACGGACCCGTCTCCGCCAACCGGGACGGGCGAGGCTTCCGCGGCGTGGAGGGCGGTTTCCGCTGCAAAGGAGGCCGCCGTTTCGGTTCCGGCTGCAGACGCCGCCGGTGCTTCGCCGAGGGTGAACGCCGCTTCCATGCCGACGGCATCCGTCGCTGTCCCGCCGGCGGCGGTCGCTTCCCCGCCGCGGGATGAACCGCTGGTGATTGTCACGAGAGGCAGTCTCATCGAGAACATCCACCGCGGGCGGATCTGCGCGGTTTCCGCGGATGACGGGCAGGTGCTGGCGGCGGTCGGGGATCCGGAGGCGCCGGCTTTCCTTCGTTCCACGGCCAAGCCCGTTCAGGCGCTCGGCGCGCTGCTGGCGGGAGCCGGGGAGGCTTTCGGGCTGGACAGCCGGCACTTGGCGCTCATGTGCGCTTCCCATCGGGGAACGGCCGCCCAAACGGAAGCGCTGGAAGAGATGCTGCGGCGGACGGGACTTGCCGAAGAGCTGCTGGTGATGCCCCCGGACTCCCCTCTGGACGAGGAAGCGAAAATCGCCTGGATTCGCGAAGGAGGGCGGAAACGGCGGCTTTATCACCAGTGCGCGGGAAAACACCTCGGCATGCTGGCCTGGTGCAAGCTGCGCGGATGGCCTCCGGAAGAATACACCCGTCCCGATCATCCGGCCCAGCGGGAAACCCTCGCCCGCGTGGCCGCCTGGGCCGGGGTATCGCCGGAAGCCGCCGTGACCGCCGTAGACGGCTGCAGCCTGCCCACGTTTGCCGTGCCGCTGCGCGGCATCGCCTGGATGTACGGACGGCTGGCCTGCCCGGAGACCGCGCCGGAAGGGGAAGCGGAAGCGGCGCGCAGCGCCGCGGAGGCGATGAACCGGCATCCCGAACTGGTGGAGGGGCCGGGCCGCCTTGCCTCGATGCTTCTTGAAGATCCCAATATTGTGGCGAAAAGCGGCGCCCAGGGCGTGTTCGCCATCGGATTGAAGCGTCAGCGCGTCGGAGCGGCGATCGTCGTCAGCGACGGGGCGGAAAGCGCACTGCCCGCCGCGGTGCGGGCCGTGCTGATCCGCTTCGGCGCCTGGACTCCGCAGCTCGAGGAACGTTTCGCCCGGCGGTTCCCGGACGAGATCGCCAGCGCTTCGGGAGAACCGGCGGGACGCCGCCTGGCGGCGTTCGGGTGGTAGCGGACGGGCAACGGGCAGCAAGGCCGGCGGCGCGCAACGCTGTGCGGGAGCGGCCAATGGCCGGACCGTCGGTGCGCCATGCAACGCGGGTGCGGTCAACGGTCGTCCGTCGGCATGGGTGCCGTCCTGAGGCGGTAGGCGGTGGGCGTTTCGCCGTACATGCGGCGAAACCGCTTGGTGAAATAGAGCGCGTCGCGGAATCCGACGGAAAGGGCGATCTGCGCCACCGTCAGTTCCGGCCGCTCCCGCAGCAGCCGCCGCCCGCGGTCGAGGCGCAGCCGGTTCAGAAAGGCGACGGGCGTAAGGCCCGTTTCTTTTTTGAAGGCGCGGGACAGATGGGCGCGGCTGTAGCCCAGGGCTTCGGCCATGCCCTCCATCGTGACCGGCTCCGCCAGCTGTGCCGCCATGAAGTCGATGGCCCGCCGAACCAGTTCCGCCTGGTGCGAGGCCGGCCGCGCGGCGAATCCTTCCGCGTCGCCGGCGCCTTCGCGCAGCGCGGCGAGCAGCAGGAGCAAATGCCCCGCCGCTTCCAGCGGAGCCGACGGCCGCCGCGCGCGGAAAGCCTCGAAAATGGCGCGGCAGCAGCGTTCCGGCACGCGGCTTGCGCCGGTGTCCGCCACCGACCGCGGCGGCGCCAGGCCGGCTTCCGTCACCCATTTTTCCGCTTCTTCGCCCGTGAAAGCCACCCACCGGTATTTCCAGGGATCTTCTTCATCCGCCGCGTACCCGGCCAGCTGGCCGGGCCGGATCAAAAACGTGTGCCCCGCCGAAAGTTCCGTTTCCCGGTCCCCGTCCATGAAGCGGCCTTTTCCGGAGATCACATGGTGCAGCAGAAAATAGTCGACGACCTTCGGACCCACCCGGTGTCCCGGCGGCGTCTGGCTTTCTCCGGCGAACAGCACGATCAGGCTGCCGGAGGCTTGACGCGCCGGATTGGATGCGACGCGGTACGTCGGCTGTTTGCGGATCGCCATGGCGCTTTGTGCCTCCCCCGTTCTCTCTGCGCATTCCCGTGTCCCGTTTTCCGTTCCGCACTTGTCCGTCATCACTTTTTTCTCGGTCCTCTTTGCCATTTTATCATGAACCTGGCCTGTCAGAGGTCCAAACTGGTCACTTTTGTCCATATGATTCGCATTTCCCGCCATACTCTCCCTCGGGCGCGATCCGGTATACTTAAGGCAGAAAAAACCACGCCCGGCGCTTCCGGAAGGGACGCGCCGAAGACGGGAGGATCGCGATGGCGCAGGCGGAAGAGCTGAAACGCGAATTCGTCCGCCGGTACGGCGGAGACGCGTCGGCCATCCGGGTTTACCACGCACCCGGACGCGTGAACCTGATCGGGGAACATACCGACTACAACGGAGGGCCGGTGTTTCCGGCGGCGCTGACCTTCGGCACGACGCTGCTCATCCGGCCGCGGGCGGACCGGCGGATCGGGCTGGCTTCCCTCAATTTCCCGCTGGCGGGCGAATTTGAGCCGGAAGGTTTGGCCATGCGCCGGGAAGACGACTGGATGAACTACCCGAAAGCGGTGATCCGGGAACTGGAGCTGCGGGGGATCCGGCTGTCCCGGGGATACGATCTTTTGTTTTTCGGCGAGATTCCAAGCGGAGCCGGTCTTTCGTCATCCGCGTCCATCGAAGTGGTCACCGTCTGCGCCTTGCTGGACATGGAGGGCCGCGAATCGGACCTGGTGCAGCTCGCGCAGTGGTGCCAGCACGCGGAAAACGAATTCGTCGGCGTCCAATGCGGCATCATGGACCAGTTCGCGGTGGCGAACGGCAAAAAGGACCACGCCATCCTGCTCTACTGCGACACGCTCCGGTACCGGCACGTGCCCTGCCGGACCGGCGAGTACCGGCTGGTGATCGGCAACACGAACAAAAAACGCGGCCTGGTCGATTCCAAATACAACGAGCGGCGCCGGGAGTGCGAGCGGGCGGTGCGCGACCTCAGGGCCGCCCGTCCGGATCTGCGGTTTCTGGCGGAGCTGACGCCGGACGAATTCCGCGCAGCGGAGCATTTGATCGGCGACGATACGGTGCGGCGGAGGGCGCGGCATGTGGTGGAGGAATGCGAGCGCGTCCTCCGATCGGTGGAGGCGCTGGAGAAAGGCGATCTCGCCGCGTTCGGCCGGCTGATGAACGCATCCCACGATTCGCTGCGGGATCTGTACGAAGTCACCGGTCCGGAGCTGGACGCGATGGTGGCGGCGGCCAGGGACGTTCCCGGCGTGCTCGGCTCCCGCATGACCGGCGCCGGTTTTGGCGGCTGCACGGTTTCGCTGGTGCACCGGGACTCGGTGGAGCGCTTCATCGAGGAAGTCGGCGGCCGCTACCGGGAGGCGACGGGGCTGCGGGCGGATTTCTACGTGGCGGACATCGGCGACGGCGTGAGAAGGCTGGCGGACTGACCGGCTGAGGTTGGCACGGGGGCGTGCGGATGAGCGTTGACCGGATGAGGCCGGAGCCGGGGGCTTCGCTGACGGAGGATCGACCGGCTGGAGTCAGGCCCGGCGGTTGACGGGCGGAGCATGAACCGGCTGAAGCCGGGTGCGGCGGTCAGCGGAAGGAGCATCAATGGAGCATCAAGAACCGGCGGCGGTTTCGGGAGGTCCCCGGGGGGACTGGAACGGAGTCGCCGGCAGGCGGAAGGAGCGAGTGCGCCAATGGCGGTTTTGGTCACGGGCGGCGCCGGCTACATCGGTTCGCACACGGTGGCGGCGCTTTTGGAGAAAGGAGAGCGGGTCGTCGTCCTGGACAACCTGGTTCAGGGACACCGCAAGGCGGTGCCCGGGGGAACGCTCTGCCAGGGGGATTTGCTCGATGAAGCGTTTCTGGACCGGGTGTTCGCCGAACACGACATCGAAGGAGTCATCCACTTTGCCGCCAGCTCGCTGGTGGGCGAAAGCATGCGGGACCCCGGAAAATACTACCGGAACAACGTGGGAGGGACCTTGAACCTGCTGGAGGCGATGCGCAGGGCCGGCGTCACCCGTCTGGTGTTTTCGTCGACGGCGGCGGTGTACGGGGAACCGGAACGCGTGCCCATCCGGGAAGAAGACCGGACGGAGCCGACCAACGTCTACGGCGAAACCAAGCTGGCCATGGAAAAAATGATCCGCTGGTACGGCGCCATCCACGGCATCCGGTACATGTCGCTGCGCTATTTCAACGCCGCCGGAGCCCACGAAAGCGGACGGATCGGGGAAGATCACCGGCCCGAGACACACCTGATCCCGCTCGTCCTGCAGGTGGCCCTGGGCAAACGGGAGCGGATCGACGTGTTCGGCGACGACTATCCGACGGAGGACGGCACGTGCATCCGCGATTACATCCACGTCAGCGACCTGGCCGACGCGCACATCCTCGCCCTGGAGCATCTGCGCCGCGGCGGGGAGAGCGGCGTCTACAACCTGGGCGCCGGCAAGGGATATTCCGTGTACGAGGTCATTGCCGCGGCGCGGGAAGTGACCGGCCATCCCATTCCCGCCGCCGTGCGGCCGCGCCGCCCGGGGGACCCGGCGGTGCTCGTCGCCTCTCCGGATAAAGCCAAAGCGGAACTGGGATGGATGCCAAAGCGCAGCGACCTGCGGCGGATGATCGCCAGCGCCTGGGAATGGCACCGGCGCCATCCGGACGGATACGGGGAGTGACCGGACAGCGGGGTGAGGAAGATGGAGCGTGATGCGAACCGGACAGGAAACAGCCCGCTTTCCGAAGAGGAACGCCGGGAGATCATCGCCGGCGTTTCCCGCCAGATCGAACGGTTGATTTCATATGCCTTGCGCTGCGGGATGATCGGGCCGGCGGACGTCGCGTTCGCCCGCAATGCGCTGCTGGACGCGTTCGGGTTGACGGCACCGGCCGATACTCAAGGGGATGCTGCCGGCGCCGCCTCCGGTGGAGCGGAAACCGCCGCAGCCGGCGAATCAACCCGCGGCGAAGGCTCCGACGCGCTCCCGGACAATCCCGCGCATCTGCTCGAGCCGCTGCTGGAAGCGGCGGTCCGCCTCGGCGTGGTCCCGGAAGACACGGCGACGCACCGCGACCTGTTCGATGCGCGGCTGATGGGCCTGCTCATGCCAAGGCCTTCGGAGACGAACCGGATGTTTTTCTCCATCGCCCGGGAACAGGGCATCCGCGCGGCCACCGACTGGTTTTACCGGCTCAATATCAACGCCAATTACATCCGCATGGACCGGGTCCGCAGGAACGGATATTGGCGGCATCCGACCCCATACGGCGAACTGGAAATCACCATCAACCTGTCCAAACCGGAGAAAAGCCCCCGCGAGATCGCCCTGCTCCGGTCCCTGCCTCCCGCCGGATATCCGAAGTGCCTCCTGTGTCCCGACAACGTCGGATACGCGGGCCGGCCGGACCATCCCGCCCGCCAAAACCTCCGCATGATGCCCGTGGTCCTGCAGGGGGAGACGTGGTATTTCCAGTATTCGCCCTACGTGTATTACAACGAACACAGCATCGTGCTGTCGGCCGAACACGTCCCGATGCGCATCACCGCCGCGGCGCTGGCCCGGCTGCTTGATTTCGTGGAGCAGTTCCCGCATTACTTCATCGGTTCCAACGCCGATTTGCCCATCGTGGGCGGTTCCATCCTGAACCACGACCACTATCAGGCGGGCCGCCACCGGTTCCCGATGGAGCTGGCGCCGGTCGGCGAGCGGTACGCCGTCCCCGGGGCGCCGGACGTGCAGGCGGGCATCGTCAAATGGCCGATGTCCGTCCTGCGCCTGCGGTCGCGAAACCGCCGGGCGCTGCTGGAGACGGCCGAGCGCGTGCTGGAGGCGTGGCGGGGATACGCCGATCCGCCGTCCGGGGTGATTCCGTTTTCCGGCGACACTCCCCACAATACGATCACGCCCATCGCCCGGCTGAAAGAGGACGGCTCTTACGAATTGGACATCGTGCTGCGCAACAACCGGACGAGCGAAGAGCATCCCGACGGCATTTTTCACCCCCACCGGGAACTGCACCATATCAAAAAGGAAAACATCGGGCTGATCGAAGTGATGGGCCTCGCCGTGCTGCCCGGACGCCTCCGGGGCGAACTGGCCGCCATCGCCGGACTGCTCACGGGGCGGACGCCGTACGACGGGCGGGAGATCGCGGCGCCGGACCATCCCCTTGCGCACCACGCGGAATGGATCGCCGAACTGGTGGCGGCCCACGGCACCGGCATGGAACCGGACGAAGCGGAAGCGGTGCTGCGGCGGGCGGTCGGCGACAAATTCCTCACCGTGCTGGAGCATTGCGCCGTCTTCCCGGATACCGCGGCCGGACGGGAAGCGTTCCGGCGGTTTCTCGGGCATTGCGGATTCGTTCCGGCCGACTAGCCCGGCGCAACCCGGCCGGATTTTTTTGTGCGGAGCCGAATCTTCCCCTCTGCCGGAAAATGGTGTCAAGCGTCTGTGAATATGTCAGGTTAACTGTTCTATGAAAATGTCAGGGAGATGATAGCTGATTAAACAGCCGCCGTCCTCTTGCAGACTAGCCGGATGCTGTGCTACGCTGTAACTGCTTGCTGGAGAATGGTTTT
>DATCLN010000034.1:0-13791 GCA_036563895.1 Paenibacillaceae bacterium | reverse complement strand
GTCACATACTCCACCGTTGCCCGCCGGCGGTAATCCGGCACGCAGGACAGCTCGTACTCTCTCACTTCGCTTCCCGACTCGCGGGCGATCCTTTCCCGGACGATTAGATACGGAAGCGGCCAGAACCCGGGCACGTGGATTTTCAGCTTCACGTTCAACCGGGCGCCGGCCGTCAGCCGCGGATTGGCCGCGGATTCCCCTTCCAGCGTCCGCTCCGCCTGCACGCGGGTCACGCCGCTCCATCGTCCAAGCAGCAAATAGACGGCCAGACCGTTCAGCATCGCGAACAGCATCAGCGACGTCTTGCCGCCCTGCATCAGCAGATACAAAAGCGAAGACACATACAGGCCCGCGCCCAGCCACAGCCGGCGCGGCCGGATGCCCCGCCGGCTCATGTCAGCGCTCCGATCCGACCGGCACCGGCAGGCGGCGCATCAGCTCATCCAGCACCGCCCGCGGCGTCAGGCCGTTCATTCTCGCTTCAGCGCGCAGATGCATTCGGTGGCCGAGCACCAGCGGCGCCAGTGCCTTGACGTCATCGGGAATGACGTAATTGCGCCCGGTAAGCAGCGCCCGCGCCCGCACCGCGGCGGACAGCGCCACCGCCGCCCGCGGGCTGGCGCCCAGCAGGACGGCCGGATGGGTCCGCGATTCGCGGATCAGGCGGAGCAGATAGTCGGCGACGTCGTCCTCGATATGTACCTGGGATGCCAGCTCCTGCATCCGGATGACGTCGTCCAGGGAGGCCACGGGCTGCAGGGCGTCCGCGGAACGCTCCGCGGCCGGTTCCAGCACGAGCCGCTTTTCCGACGCCTCGTCCGGATAACCCAGGGAAATCTTGAGCAGGAAACGGTCCAGCTGCGCTTCGGGCAGGCTGTAGGTTCCCTCGAATTCGATGGGGTTCTGCGTGGCGAACAGCATGAACGGGACGGGCAGCGGATGGGACTCGCCGTCCACCGTCACGTGCCTTTCTTCCATGGCTTCCAGCAGGGCCGATTGCGTCTTGGTGGTCGCCCGGTTGATTTCGTCGACCAGCACCAGGTTGGCCATGATGGGGCCGGGACGGAACCGGAATTGCTCTTCCTTCGGATGGTAGATGCTGACGCCGGTGATGTCTGTCGGGAGCAGATCGGGGTTGCATTGGATGCGGTGATAGGTGCCGCCGATCGATCTGGCGAGGGATTTGACCAGCAGCGTCTTGCCGGTGCCCGGCACATCCTCGATGAGCACGTGTCCGCCGGCCACCAGCGCGGTGAGGAGCCAGTCGATCGCATCCCGCTTGCCGTAAATGCACGCCTCCATGTTGCTCCGGATCCGATTTGCCACTTGCACCGCCGTTTGCGTGTCCATTCGTTTCATCCTCTCCCGTCCCGCAATCCGTTCCCGCCAGGCAGTGCGGTTTCCAGACTTTTATGTAGAAATATTATACCTGAACGAGCAAAGCCGCGTAAATTTGGGAATCCCACAAAAAAACCCGGCGATTCAACCAAAGGCGCGCATCCTTGCATCCCCCGAAAAAATATTAACGGACAATCGGGACATCCGGTTTGGCCCATGTCCCGACTGTCCGTCTTTGGCGGTTCCGTCCGCGTCATCCCTTCGGCCGCACGAATAGCGCGGCGATGAACGAGAAGATGATCGCCGCGGAAATGCCCGCGCTGGTCACCTCGAAAATGCCGGTGATGACGCCGATCCAACCGTCCCGCTCCAGCTCCGTGAGAGCGCCGTGCACCAGGGCGTTGCCGAAGCTGGTGATGGGCACGGTGGCGCCGGCGCCGGCGAATTCGATGAGCGGGTCGTACCACCCGATGCCGTCCACGATCGCCCCGAGGACCACCAGGGTGGTCATGGTGTGGGCGGGCGTCAGCTTGGCGACGTCGAACAGCAGCTGGCCGAGCAGGCAGATGCCCCCGCCGACCAGAAAAGCCCAGACGTACTGCAGCCACGCGTCCATGCGCACCTTCCCCCTTCGGTTTCCCGTAAGTTCCGTTCGTTCCCGCGCACCTCATTATTTGTCCGTCCGGGGGACTTTATGAATCGTTTGGTACAGGTGACGCCCGCGTACACGCACAAATGGGTTTTCGCCCACATAAAATGTAGGGACGCCGCCGCGGCGGTTTTTCCGAAAGCCGTAACCCGGCGGCGCGTCGTTTCCCGGGAGGTGTCCCCCATTGTCCGGCCTGTTTGCGGCGGCGGCCCTGTTCCTCAAGCAGCTGTCCCTTTTGGTCTCCTACGTGAAAAACAACGCGTTTCCGCAGCCTCTCAGCGAAGAGGAGGAAGCGATGCACCTGCAGCGGATGATGGAAGGAGACCAGGATTCGCGCAACATCCTGATCGAGCACAACCTTCGCCTGGTGGCGCATATCGTCAAAAAATTTGACAATACGGGCGAGGATCTGGAGGACCTCATCTCCATCGGCACCATCGGCCTCATCAAGGCCATCGAGAGCTACTCCCCCGGCAAGGGGACGAAACTGGCCACCTACGCGGCCCGCTGCATCGAGAACGAAATCCTGATGTACCTGCGCTCCCTTCGCAAGACCCGCAAGGACGTGTCGCTGCACGACCCGATCGGCCAGGACAAGGAAGGCAACGAAATCACCCTGTCCGACATCCTCGGCACGGAACCGGACGAAGTGGTGGACAAGGTGCAGCTGAAGATCGAGAAAAGCAAGATCTACGAAAACATGGACATCCTGGACGAGCGCGAGCAGGAAGTGATCCGCGGCCGGTTCGGCCTGGACGGGGGCGGCGGCGAGCGGACGCAGCGGGAAATCGCGCGGGAGCTGGGCATCTCGCGGTCCTACGTGTCGCGCATCGAGAAGCGGGCTTTGATGAAGCTGTACCACGAATTTTACAAGTCGAAAAAATAAAACGGGCCGGCAGCCTTCCGGGGCTGCCGGCACCGGCGGGCCTCAGCCGCGTTCGATCAGCTCCCTCACCCGTTCCGGCGGAACCTTGGGCATGCGGTCCGGATACAGCAGGCCGTTGGTTTCCTGCTGCACTTCCGTCAGCTGCGTGTAGCCATATCCTTGGATATCATCCAGGCGCCGGATCTCCTCCGGCAGATCGGCCAGCCGGGCCAGCAGCTTCGCCGTCGGCCGCCTTCTCATTGTATCCCCAGCTTTCCCCGCTGTGATCCTCCAGGGCGATGCCGCCAAACTCGGTGAGCAGCACCGGTTCCCCGCGGTAACCGTACCCGTCCGCGTAATCCGCGTAAAGCATCTTCCCCTGGGCCTGCCAGGCCAAAATCGCGTCCCTGTCCCTGAACTTTTCGTACAGCCGGTCCCCGCTCCTTTCGTAATCGTGGACGCAGCACAGGTCGGAGGTGACCCTCTCCCAGCCGTCGTTGGTGCTGACGAGCCGCGTGGGATCCAGCGCCTTGGTCAGGTGGTACAGGCTTTCCGCGAACCGCTGCTGCCGGGCGTCGTTCAGGATGCCGTTTACCCCCCCAGCTTTCGTTCAGCGGGACATGGACGATGACGCACGGGTGGTTGTATGCCTGTTTTTGCGCCAATCGGGAACTGTCCTTTCGGCTGCTGTGCGACCTGTCGCGCCACTTTCCGGAAGATCTGGAAAGCCGCCTGCTCTGCGGCTTCGACGCCGCGCATTTGCCCAACTTCTCCTGGATCCGGCAGGATACCGAGACGATCTCCCCGCTCGCCGTACAGCATCTGGTCCGGCTCATCCGCAAAGAGACGGACATCCGGCAGTTCGTTATCCCTGCGGAAATCGTCCATCCCGGGGTTCGCTACCGCATCGTTCCCGCTTCCGCCGGCGGGCCGGCGCCGCCCGGTTGAACCCGTGAACCGGCCTTGAGCAAATGTTTACGGACATGTAGTCCGTCAGAAGCCGAAAATGGTGCCGTCGGCAATTCTTGCGGACATACAGTCCGTTACGGCGCGCCGGGAACGCGGTGCAAACGGTTCCAACGGCTTTGGCCGGTCGCTGGCGGACCATATGTCCGTTACAATTTGATGGACCCGTTAGCCGGACATTCTGACGGACCATATGTCCGTCACAGACTGCCGACAAGGGGTTTGTCGACAGTCTGATTGTTTGATTTTCCTTCGATGGAACATAAGATGGAACAAAAAAACTCCCACTGCGATCACTACGATGGGTCGCACGTGGGAGTTTGTCTTCAGTCTGTGACGGACCATATGTCCGTCAGCTTTTTGAGGCTTTCCCGCCCTGCCAAAAAGCGCCTGCGCGAAAATCGGCGCGGAACCTCCGGCGGCGGTTGCTTCCGGCGGAACGGCTTTCTATAATAACGGAGAAAGATTTTGCGCGCCGGTTTGCCGAAGTTGCGAACCGGACGCGGGCAATCGGAAGGGGTCGGGGTGTTTCCGTGACCGTCATCGTTTACGACTTGGAAATGTCCGTGCGCCGCAAAAAGGAACAGGTGGCGGAAATCATCGAATTCGGCGCCGTGAAGGTTGTGGTCCGGAACGGTCGGCCGGAGGCGGCGGACACCTTTCAGACGTTCGTCCGGCCGGTGGTTTCCCCCCGGCTGACCGAAGATACCATCCTGTTCACCGGCATCCGGCAGGAACAGGTGGACAACGCGCCGACCCTGGCGGAAGCCATCCGCCGGTTTACGGACTGGATCGGCACGACCGAATATTACCTTTGCTCCTGGGGGCCGGACGACCGCCGGCAGCTGATCACGGAATGCAAGCGTCACGGCATTCCGCTGGACTGGATGATCAACCACAACGACCTGCAGCGCCTGTTGTCCAAGGCGCTCCAGCTGGAAAAACACCAGCAGATCGGCCTCATGAACGCCCTGGAGATGCTGGGGATTCCGTTTACGGGTTCGCATCACCGGGCCCTGGACGACGCGCTCAACACCGCGCGGATTCTGGTGAAGATGTACGACCGGCTGCAGCTGAAGAAAAACCGCCTGTCGGAATACGCCGACCCGGAGACCGAGGTGGTGTACAGCACCGGCCATTTCGCCAACCATCCCTTCGCCGGGCTTTCCGCCCTGCTGGCCAGGAGGGACTGAAGCACCGGCGCGGACAAGCCGTGTGAAGCGGCGGCCCCGCGGTAGCCAATTTGTCGGCCCGTGTGGTAAACTTTGAACATGCGAATTTTTCCGGCATATCAAAAAATGCAGATATTCTGGAAACGGAGGAACCCCCCATGGCCCGCAAAATGCGCTCGGACATGATCAAGAAAGGCTTCGACCGCGCGCCTCACCGCAGCCTGCTTCGCGCGGCCGGCGTCCGCGAGGAAGACTTCGACAAACCGTTCATCGCGGTGGTCAATTCCTATGTGGACATCGTTCCCGGCCACGTCCACCTGCAGGAATTCGGGCAGCTGGTGAAGGAAGCGATCCGCGAAGCCGGCGGCGTGCCGTTCGAATTCAACACGATCGGCGTGGACGACGGCATCGCCATGGGACACATCGGCATGCGCTACTCCCTTGCGAGCCGCGAACTCATCGCCGATTGCGTGGAAACGATGATCAACGCCCACTGGTTCGACGGCATGGTGTGCATTCCCAACTGCGACAAGATCACGCCCGGCATGATGATGGCCGCCCTGCGCGTCAACATTCCCACCATCTTCGTCAGCGGCGGTCCGATGAAGGCCGGCGTCATGCCCGACGGGCGCAAGGTCTCCCTCACCAGCGTTTTCGAGGGCGTCGGCGCCCTGCAGGCGGGCACGATCGACGAGAAGACGCTCCTCGAACTCGAGCGGTACGGCTGTCCGTCCTGCGGCTCCTGCTCCGGCATGTTCACGGCCAACTCGATGAACTGTCTGGCCGAAGCCCTCGGCCTCGCGCTGCCGGGCAACGGCACCATTCTGGCCGTGGATCCGGCGCGCAAGGAATTCGTGCGCCAGTCCGCCAGGCAGCTCATGAAACTCATCGAAATGGACCTCAAACCGCGGGACATCGTGACGGAAAAGGCCATCGACAACGCCTTCGCCCTCGACATGGCCATGGGCGGATCGACCAACACCGTGCTGCACACCCTGGCCATCGCCCATGAGGCGGGCATCGACTATCCGCTGGAGCGGATCAACGAAGTGGCCAACCGGGTGCCGCACCTGGCCAAGCTGGCGCCGGCTTCGGACGTCCATATCGAGGACCTGCACGAAGCGGGCGGCGTCAGCGCCATCCTGAACGAACTGCTGAAAAAACCGGGCGCCCTGCACGGCGACTGCATCACCGTCACCGGCAAGACGCTCCGGGAAAACGTGGAAGGCTGCGAAATCAAGAATCACAACGTCATCCGTCCGCTGGACAATCCCTACAGCGAGAAAGGCGGCCTGGCCGTCCTGTTCGGGAATCTGGCGCCGAACGGCGCGATCATCAAGGTGGGCGCGGTGGATCCCTCCGTCGGCGGCTACCACCGGGGACCGGCCATCTGCTTCGATTCCCAGGACGAAGCCCTCGCGGGCATCGCGAACGGCAAGGTGAAGGAAGGCCATGTGGTCGTCATTCGCTACGAAGGGCCGAAGGGCGGCCCCGGCATGCCGGAAATGCTCGCCCCGACGTCGATGATCGTCGGCATGGGGCTGGGCGCGAAGGTCGGGCTCATTACCGACGGGCGCTTCTCCGGCGCCACCCGCGGGATCTGCATCGGCCACATTTCGCCGGAAGCCGCGGAAGGCGGCCCGATCGCCTTCGTCCAGGACGGCGACATGATCGAGCTCGACCTGAACAACCGCAAAATCACCCTTGAGGTGAGCGACGAAGAGCTCGAGCGGCGCCGCGCGAACTGGAAAGGCTTCGAGCCGAAGGTCAAGTCCGGGTATCTTGCGCGCTACTCCATGCTGGTCACGTCCGCCAGCACCGGCGGCGTCATGAAAATCTGAGGCGCGCGGAAACTCCGGATCGTCACAGGGACGCCGGTTCCGTCTCCGCCGGGTCCGGGTCTGCGGCAGGCCCGGGTCCGGCGGTTTGTTTTTGCAGCGCCCGGCGGGCGGTACGAACCGGTCCGTGCTTCCATTTCATGAGCTCTTCGACGGGCAGGAACACGATTTTCGGCTCCAGCTTGAAACGCTCAGTGCGTCTCGCTCCTTTGGAACGGAAAACCGCGATCAAAAGATGCAGATAAAAGCCGAACAGCCGGCGGGCCCATCCGTGCGGGAGATCGAACACCCGGAATCCGAGCGCTTCGGTTCCCTTGTAAATGAGCGTAATGCCGTACACGCCGCGGATGCTTTCCCGGTCCGGCATTTTTTCGTATTCCGCGGCCAGCCGGGGCAGCATCTCTTCCCCCACGCGGATGAGGCGAAGGGCCGCGTGGATCTCCGATTTGGACGCCGCGCTCAGCTTGAACAGCATCCGGTTGTCGAAGTGCATCTCGATGACCTTGTCGCCCCGCCTGAGCACGCCGCCGTTTCCGAGCGGCAGATCCCGACCCGCATACCGGGTCACCCGGTAATGGAACGAGGACCCGTCACCCAGCGGGCGAAGGCGGAAGATCAGATGGTACAGCTTCTCCCACACCATCCAGATCGAAACCAGCAGCCGTTTGCCGATGCCGACGCCCGCCAGGGGGTCGCCTTCATTGCCGGCTCCCTGCCGGGACGCGCGCGCTTTTTTGTTCGCTTCCGTCAATGCAATCATCTCCTCCATGTTGACAAAGCGGTATCCCAGGCGGGCGGCGTCGTCCATGAGCCGCTCCAGCGCCAGCAGCATGTTCGCCGGCGCTTCCTCGTCCGCCCCGAAGGTGTCGCCCCGGTCGTGGAGCAGAAACACCTGGCCCGGCTTCAGCTTTTTCCGCATCCGGGCGTACAGCCGGTCCGGTCCGACCCTGCGCCGCCAGTCGCCGAACATGGACGTCCAGAGGACGATTTGCAGTTTTCCCGTGATGGCGAAGTCGAATACGTTCACAATTCCCCAGGGCGGACGATAATACTTCGGAGTTTCCCCCGTAATGGATTCGATGATTGCGCACGTGCGCTGTACCTGCCGCCTGACCGTGCGCGGCCGGAGAAACCAGTTGGGCAGGTGGATATAATTGTGGATGCCGATCACGTGGCCTTCCTCGTACATCCGCCGGATCAGCTCCGGGTGGCTTTCCGCGTGGGCGCCCACCACGAAGAACGTCGCTTTGGCCCCGTGGCGTTTCAGGAGATCCAGCAGCCGGGGCGTGTAGACCGGATCCGGCCCGTCATCGAAAGTCAGCGCGATTTCCCGCTCCGCCAGCCCTTTCCGGAACGCGCGGAATCCGAACAGGCGGCTCACCAGGGCCGGCAGAAAGGCGTACAACGTAAAAAAATAAAATCCCCACACCAGGAATTTGTCCATGCCTTCCTCCGCGAAAATCGCCGTGTGCCGTCGTTCCGGCGGACGCGGCTGCCGTTTTTCGCCTGCGAATCTAATTCTATTTTAGCACAGCCCGTGAAAATTGGGGGCCTGAGTTTCAGCAGGACGGGTGGCTTTTCCGGCGTCCGATCATGTAACATGGTAAAATGAAGGAGATGTGGAACGGAGTGAAGGAGGACGGCAGCCGACAATGATCGGACTGTACAAAAAATATTGGCGCACCGCCTTCGACATCGCGGTGCTGGCGTTCACGGTCTGGCTGGTGATGTACATCTTCAGCTTCCTGTACCGGATCGCCGCGCCGGTGTTTCTGTCCTTTCTTGTTTTTCTGATCATCGAACCGCTGGCCAGACGCCTGCACCGCCTGGGGCTGCGCAAATCCATCGCCTCGGCTGTCAGCATGCTGGTGTTCGTTCTTTTCATCCTGGCCGTCCTGGTGGGGATCGGGTACATCTTCGCATGGCAGATCGGCGAGTTGCAACAAAGCCTTCCCGGGTTCCAACAGACGGTGCAGGAAAGGGCGGCATCCCTGACGTCGACGCTGCAGAAACACCTGGAAGCGCTGGACCCGACGCTCACCGAAAAATTGAACGAGGCGATCGCTTACGTGACCGCCCTGTTCAGCAGGCTGGCGACGATCTTTCTGGACTGGTTGGTCCGCCTGTTCTCGTCGCTGTCCACTTTCGTCGCCCATTTTGTCATCGCGATCATCCTGGCCTACTTCCTCAGCGTGGAAATCGACTCCTGGAAAAAAATCGCCTCCGAACGGTCGCCCAAATCGCTCCAGCGGGCGTTTGCCTTCCTGCGGGAGCACGTGTTCCGGGGCATCGCCGCGTATCTCAAGGCGCAGGCCACGCTGATCGGCATTACGTTTGTGATCATTCTGGTTGCCCTGTCGGCCCTCGGCATTCCCAACGCCCTGGCCATCGCGCTGATCGCCGGCATCCTCGACGCGCTGCCACTGCTTGGCGTCGGCACGCTGTTTGTTCCCTGGATCGGGTATCTGTTTCTGACCGGAGAGACCTCCCTCGCCCTTTGGCTGGCCGGCCTGTTCATCGTCGTCTCCGGCACCCGGCAGATTCTCGAGCCTCGCATCACCGGCCAGAAAATCGGCGTTTCCGCCTTTACCATGCTGGCGTTCATGATCATTTCCCTGTCGCTGTTCGGCGTGATGGGCCTGGTTCTGGCTCCCGTCCTGGTGATCCTGCTCAAGGCGCTGTACGACCACGGCTACCTGCACCGCTGGATCCGTTTTCCGCAGGAGGATTTCGCCGTCTCCCCGTTCCAGCCGGCGGACGCTTCCGCTTCCGGAAACGGGGAAGCCCCCCGGGATTGACGCACGGGCCGCTTACGCCAGATTTCCGCCAAGCAGTTCCGCCATGAGATCTCCGAACACCCGCACGGCGCGGTTGCGCAGTCCGGCCGGCTGATCCTCGATGAGCACCGCCGCCGCGTAACGCGGCCGGTCCAGCGGCCCGTATCCGACGAACCAGTGGTGATGGCGCGTCGGGCCGGAGAGGCCGGTTTCCGCCGTGCCCGATTTGCCCGCGACCTTCCCCCTGAGATGTGCCAGCGCCTCCGATCCGGTCCCCTCGGTGACCACCGCTTCCATGGCTTCGAGGAGGAAGGCGGCGGTTTTCCGGCGGATGGAGCCTTTGGGGGAAGGCGCGGTCCGGGGCGGCAGGCGCGCCACCAGGCGGCCGTCCGCAAAGCGGATTTCGCTGACGAGGCGGGGCGCCCGCACCTTGCCGCCGTTCAGCAGGGTGACGACCAGGTTGGCCGCCTGCAGCGGCGTCACGCGCACGTCCCGCTGGCCGATCCCCGCGCCCGTCCGCACCCCGCCGTCCTTCCCGTCGTCCGGCGACGCGAACACGGCCCCCGCTTCTTCCTCCATGAGCAGCCGCAGCGGCCGGCCGTCGGCGAAACGCTCCGTATGCCAGCCGATCCGCCGCGCCAGACCGAGCCTCTCCGCCGTGTCCGCCAGTGCCCGCCCGTCCATTCGCTCCGCCATGGCGGCGAACGCCACATTGCATGACTGGGCGTAGGCCTGCTTGGTATCCAGCACGCCGTGCCCTTCCCTCTTCCAGCACCGCAGCCCGTAACGCCCGTAATGGCCGTCGCAGCGAAACCGCTCGCTCATCCGCGCCGCTCCCGTCTCCAGCGCGGCGGCCAGCGTCACCGTCTTGAACACCGACCCCGGCGGAAAGCCGGTCAGCGCATGGTTGCGCACGTCCGTGCCGGGCAGGCCGATGCGGCCGGGGTCGAAGGACGGACGCGATACCATGGCCAGGATGTCGGCGTTTGCCGCGTCCAGCACGACCACCGCTCCCGCCCGGACGCCCGCCCGGTCCAGGGCCCGCTCCGCCGCCCGCTGCACGCGCCGGTCGATGGTGGTCCGCACCATCAGGGGGAGCGCGCCGCTCCCGGGCCGCACCAGGCGCAGACCGAGGCCGGCCATGTCCCTGCCGCCCGCGGTGCGGTGGCGGACGGCCAGGGTCGGTCCCGCGCCGTGCAGGAAGCGGTCGAGGGACCGTTCCAGCCCGGAGCCGCCCAGCGGTTCCCACGGAGCCAGACGGCGGCGCCCGATCCTGCCGCCGTACAGGGCGGCCAGCCGCTCCGGGTCCTGGGAAACGTAGCCGATGACGTGCAGCGGTTCCAGGTCGGAGGCGTACCGTTGGACGAAGGGAAGCACGTAAACGCCCGGCAGGGCCAGCCTGCGGATCGCCTCCGCCTGCGTCCGGGTCAGGGCTTGCGGACGGCCGTGCGCGTCGTCGCCGTGCCAGAAGGCCGGCCCGCGAAGGCCTTCAAGCCACTCCGCCAGACGCCCCTGCCCGGCGCCAAGAGCATCGGCAAGCCGCATGAGCGCCGCCTCCTCCAGTCCGCGGGCAGGCAGGGCCCCGGGAAACACCGCCATTCCCTGCGCCGGGACCCCCGTGAGCGGCCGCCCCTCCCGATCGAGGAACCGCCCGCGGCCGGAGTCGAGGACAAGGGCGTCCACCCGCTGCCGCACCGCCGCCGCAGCCCACGAAGCGACGGCGGGGCGGCCTTCCGCCAGGCCCAGCTGCAGCCAAAGCAGGCGGGCAAGCAGTACGGCAAACCCTACGGCGATCACGAGCAGCAGCAAAAACTGCCGCCTGAGCCGGGCGATTTCATCCAAGGCGGCATCCCTCCGGCGTCCGGTTTCCGTCCGGAATTTTTCCCTATCCATTGTTGCCAGGTTCGCAGGCAGCCAACCGTCCGGCAAGCGGCCGGCGCCTCCGTCGCCGAAACGGGTTCCGTCTTCCCGCCGTCCGGCGTCCGGGCAAACAAAAACCGCCGATCCATAAAGGACCGGCGGGTTGCAGAAGAACCGCAGGCGAAAGAATTGGCGATCCGTCAATCGATGGAGAACCGGGCCAGGGACTCCCGCAATCCGCGGGAAGCCGCTTCCAGCCGGCTCGAGAGCCGGACCAGCTCGTCCGACACGTTTTGCTGCTCGTGGCTGAGGGAGGCGACTTCCTCGGAGGTGGCGGAAGACTCCTCCGCCACCGCGCTGACGTTGGTCATCGCCAGGTTGAGGGCATGCTGCGCTTCTTCCAGACGCCCCACCGCCGCCGTCGCCTGCTCCAGACGCTGCACGAAATCGTTCATACGCGCCCGCACGTCGGCGAAGATCTCGTTCGCTTCGCGGACGGACGCGATCTGCTCCTGGAACAGCGGGTTCGCCTCGGCCATGACGCCGACGGTCTCGTCGATTTCCCGCTGGATGTTTTCCACGATTTTTCCCACGACTTCGATGGATTGCCGCGACTGGTCGGCCAGCTTGCGGATTTCGCCGGCGACCACCGCGAATCCCTTGCCCGCCTCCCCGGCGCGGGCCGCCTCGATGGTGGCGTTGAGGGACAGGATGTTGGTCTGCTTCGTGATGTTGTTCAGCACGTCGAGGATCTGGCGGATCGAACCCGTGCTTTCCTTGAGCCTTTCCACCCTGGCCGTCATCGAGCGGGTCATTTCTTCGGTCCGGGCGGTTTTGGTGAGCAGTTCCGCCATGTATTCCGCGCCCCGCCGGCCCGAATCCTCCACGATGGCGGCAGCACGGCCCATTTCCTCGTTTTCCCGGATGACCGCCTGCACCTGTTGGCCGATGTGCGCGGTCATTTCGGTGCCCCGCTCGGATTCCGTCGCCAGATTGGTCGCCCCCCTGGCGATTTCCTCGGTGGCGACGGCGATCTCTTTGGCGGACGCCGCCGTCTTGCGGGACGCCTCCGTCAGCTCCGCGGCGGTGTCCAGCACTTCGTCCGCAATCCGGTTGGTCTGCCGGACCAGCTCCGTGATCTGTTCCATCATCCGGTTGAAGCTGTCCGCCACCTGGCCGATTTCATCCCGCTGCCGGATGCGGCTGCGAACCGTGAGGTTGCCCTTTTCGCCCTCGTTCATCAGCCGGCGCAGCTTGCGGAGGGGACGACTGACCATGAACATCACCAAAAAACCGATGCCCGCGGCGATCAGGATCGAAACGACGGTAATCAGGACCGTCACGTTGCGGATGCTGGCCACATCCCTGACCAGTTCGGCAACGGGAACGTTCGAAACGACCCGCCAGCCGTTCAGGGATACTTCCCCCGCGACGGCCAGCATCGACACGCCGTCGATGTCCAGCGTGGCGGAGCTGCCGGCATCCGGAATTTCGTATGTATAATCCGTTCCGACTTCCTCCGGTTCCGTGGAATACACCACCCGGTGCCCGGATTCCAGGGGCGCGACCAGCCGCGTCACGCTGCCTTCTCCCATGGAAACGCCCAGCAGCGGGATTTCCAGCACGTCGGCGTAAATTTCAATGGCGAGGTAGGACGGCCTGTTGGTAAACATGGAAACGGAACGGACGACGGCGATGGTGGGACGGTCAAACTGCTGGGTGAGCCCGTTCATCATCGTGGGAACCCACAACACCTTGCCGCCCAGATCCAGCGCCTGCCGGACGAACGGCAAATCCCACATGGCCGCCCGTTCGGGCGTGCGGTTGAGAAGCGTCGATGCGATCACCGGCATGCTGTCGTCCTCCGAAACGATGTACACGCCCACCACCTTGTCGTCGCTGAGGCGCTGGGCGTTGAACAGGTTGACGATGTCGCGCTGCGCCACATAGCGGTCGTAATCCGTCGCCGATGCCGAAAACGCCAGGTTCAGGCTGGTAACAAAGGTTTGGTTGGAAATCAGCTGCATCGTCTGCTGCTCGTAGCTTTGCAGCAACTGGTCGATGCGCGCCGCGGCCTGCTGGGCCGTGGCCATGTTGGAATCGGCCACCTTCCGGCGGATGATCGTTTCCGACTGGTTCAGGGAAAACAAACCGAGGGTAACGATGCATACCAGAAAACCCGCGAAGATGACCAGAAAGAGCTTCACGCCGACGAAGCGCAGGGGATTGAGATTGAGCGCCGCCGGCAAAAACCTTTTGCCCGTCGTGCCCATCCATTCGCTCCTCCCGAAGGAAATATTTCCAAAAGGCTTGTCTATTAATTATA
>DATCLN010000033.1:0-12137 GCA_036563895.1 Paenibacillaceae bacterium | reverse complement strand
GGCTGTCCCCGCGCACCGCCGGGCGGTTGGACGCCAAAGCGCGGTGCCCTGCCAGATACTCCATCACCGCCAGCGGCGAAAACACGGTCTGCAGGATCGGCACGTCCGGCCCGGCCTCCCGGCGAAGGATGCGGACCGCTTCCACGTGTTCCGCCAGCGCCGGGGCGGACGCGTCCAGCTCTTCCACCGCGTGCAGATCCTGCGGCCCGCGGATCAGGTGCCGGGTCACGGCGGGAACGACGCCGTCGTAGCGTTCGTAGTCGTATTCGTTGCCCCACGCCTCCGCATAGTACGTCGCGCGGGGGTTGAGCTTGATGAAATCCCAATCGTGCTCGCGATGAAAATCGAGGGTCGCCCGGGCCAGCGCCCCGGGGTCCCGCTCCGCCTCGAGGAAATGCTTCCAGGCGGACACCGGCGGCCGGTCCGCCGGCTCTCCGGCAAACACCGCCTCAAACCGCTGTCTGCTCGTCCAACCGGACATTTTGATCCCTCCCTGTGGGGTCCGTCGGCGCCCGCGTCTCCGGCTCACATCACCTTCGTCAGCCCGATCGTGCGCTCGATGATGATCAGGGCCAGGACGGCCACCGCGATGAAAATGACGGAAATGGCGTTCACCGACGGGTCGAAGGTCTGGTCGATATAGTTGAAAATCCGCACCGGTACCGTCATGTTGGACGGCGAAACGACGAACAGGCTGATGGAAACTTCGCCGAAGGAGGTCACCGCGGAAAACACTCCGCCCGCCACGATGCCGGGCCGGATCAGGGGCAGGGTGATCCGGAAAAAGGTCTGCACCGGCCCCGCGCCCAGATTCATCGACGCCCGCTCCAGCTTCGGGTCCAGGTTGCTTAGGCTGACCCCCACCGTACGGATCACGTACGGAAACGAGACGATGATATGGCCGATCACCAGCCCCGCCATCGTGCGGATGATGCCCATCGCCGTGAAAATGTAAAGCAGCGCGATCCCCATGACGACCTGGGGAATCATCAGCGGGGACAGCATGAAGGACAAAAGCGCCTGCTTGCCGCGGAACTCCAGCCGAGAGATGCCGTACGCCGCCGTCGTGCCGAGCACCACGGTGAGCACCGTGACGATCACCATCAGCCACAGGCTGAACCCGATCGCCCGCATCCACGGCTCGCTCTGGAAGACCTCCCGGAACCAGCGCAGCGAAAACTCCGTCGGCGGAAACTCCGGATACGGATTCGGGCTGAAGGCGGACAGGATGATGACCAGGACCGGAACGACCAGGAACAGATATACGGCGCCCCCCGCGATCCAGGCCAGCAGCGTCCACCCGTCGAAGCGCCGCCGGCGGCGCACGGCCGCGCCCGTCTCCTTGAGGTTCGTGCGGTCAGCCATGCAGGCGTCCCTCCCATCGCCTCAGGATGAGTCCCATGCCCGCCACCAGTACGCCCACCAGAAGGAGCAGCGTGATCGACATCGCCGCCCCGAGGGGCAGGTTGGCCACCTGCAGCACCTGCTGGTAGATGGCCAGCGGCAGAAGCGGCTGCAGCCGGCCGCCCACCAGAAGCGGCGTGATGTAGCTGCCCGCCGCCAGCGAAAAGACGATGATCGCCCCGGACATCATGCCGGGGATCGTCAGGGGCAGCGTCACCTTCCAGAACGTGCGCAACCGCCCTGCGCCGAGGCTCATCGACGCCTGGCGCAGCCGGGGGTCGATCTCGCCCATGGAAGTGGCGATGGGCAGCACCGCGAAGGGCAGCATGACCTGCACGTAGGCGATGATCACCGCGTTCAGGTTCCACAGCAGGCGGAGCGGCTCGGAGATGAGCGCCAGCTTCATGAGCACCTCGTTCACCAGGCCGTTTTGCGCCAGCAGCACGATCCAGGCGAAGGTGCGGATCACGACGCTGGTGAGCAGAGGCGACACCAGGATGACGTACAGCGCGGTGCGCACGGCCCGGTTGGGGGCGCGCACCAGCAGGTAGGCCGCCGGGTAGGCCAGCACGATGCAGATGACCGTCGTCACCACCGCCACCCACAGCGTCGTCCAGATCATGTGCAGATAGAACCGGGACGTGAAGACTTCGATGTACTGGTTCAGGCTGTAGGTGGGCAGCATGTTCATCCAGTTGTCCACGTCGCGGAAACTGATGACGAACAGGAGCAAAAAAGGCACGGCCAGAAACACGCCGAGAAAGATCAGGCCCGGCGTCAGCATGACCCAGGAAAACAGATTGCGCCTGTATTTGCCGGCGGATTCCGCGCCCGGCGTTCGGCTCGTCCTCGCCATCCGCGTGCCACCTCATTCGATCGGAATCAGATCCCCGGGTTCCCAGGATGCGTACATAACCGCACCGGGTTCCGGCAAGACGGGGAACGACGGATCGGCCGCCAGCGCGACCAGCTCTCCCCCGCCGGGCAGGACGCCGGCGATGCGCACCGCGCTTCCCGCGTACACCACCGACTCGATGCGCAATTCCACGCCGCCCGCCGCCCCGCCAAGCGGCGCGGGCGAAAGCCGGATGCGCTCCGGCCGCAGCATGAACAGGACGGACTCCCTGCCGGCCAACGACGGATGCTCCGCCGCGTACAACCGGAGCGGCTCGCCGGAAGCGACGAAATGCCCCCGCGCCGCGAAGGCCAGCGTGCCGGGCGGGCGGTCCGCGCCGGGCAGCGCCTGCGCCTCGATCAGGTTCACCTGGCCGATGAATTCGGCCACGAACCGGTTGGCCGGGCGGCGGTAGATCTCCAGCGGCGTGCCGACCTGCTTCAGCTCCCCGTCGCCCAGGATGCCAATGCGGTCGGACAGGCTCAGCGCCTCCTCCTGGTCGTGGGTCACGAGAATGGTCGTGATGCCGACGCGCCGCTGCAGACTCCGCAGCTCCGTCTGCATTTCCTTGCGCAGCTTGGCGTCCAGGTTGCTTAGGGGTTCGTCCAGCAGGAGCACCTTCGGCTCCGTGGCCAGCGCCCGTGCGATGGCCACCCGCTGCTGCTGTCCGCCGCTCAGCTGGTGCGGCATCCGCTCCGCGAAGCCTTCGAGCCGGACGGCGGCCAGGCATTGCTCCACCCGGGCGGCGATATCCGCCTTTTTCATCTTGCGGATTTTCAGCCCGTAGGCGATGTTTTCAAACACGTTCAAATGCGGAAAAAGGGCATAGTTTTGAAACACCATGCCGATGTCCCGGCGATAGGGCGGCAGGCCGGTGATGTCCCGGCCGCCGATGTGCACTTCCCCCGTCGTCGGTTCCAGAAAGCCGGCGATGATGTTGAGAAGCGTGGTTTTGCCGCAGCCGCTCGGGCCGAGAAGGGAGAAAAATTCCCCTTCCCGGACCTCGAGGTTGACCTGCTTCAGGGCCCAGTTGGCCCCGAAGCGGCGGCTGATATTCCGCAGAACGATATGGCTCATTGCCCTCCACCCAGCACCTGCGTCCAGCGGTTCGTCCATTCGGAGAGTTTCGGGGTCGCCACTTCGTAGTCGACCCAGATCAGCTTGCTGTAGAATTCTTCGCCGACCTGCACCTTATCCTTCAGCTCGTCGCTGTATTCCACGTTCTTGTTGGTCATCCCGTACATGGACAGATCGGAAAACTTCCGCTGCACTTCCGGGCTGCTCAGATAATTGAGCAACTTGTAGGCGTTCGCCAGATTCGGGCTGCCCTTCATGATCGCCCAGCTGGCCAACGCGGCGACCGGACCGTCTTCGGGATAGACGAATCCGACGGTGTCCAGGCCCGCCTTTTGCAGCGCGAACACGCGGCCGTCCCAGAACGGCACCGCCCACACCTCGCCGCGCTCCAGCAGCGTCTGGATGGCGCCCGGATTGTCCGGGAAAGCGGCGGCGTGATCCTTCAGTTCGGCGAGCTTTTCGAAGGTGCGTTCCACGTCGGCCTCATTGGCCAGTTCCCCGCCCAGCGCGTGCGTCAGCCCGGCGAAGAACTGCAGCCCCGCGGCGTACGACGGCGAGGAGACGGCGACACGGCCCTTCAGGCGCTCGTCCCACAGGTCCAGCCAGCGCTTCGGCTCGAACGGGATCAGGTCCTTGCGGTAGGCGATGCCCAGCTGCCCCATGCTGAAGCCGGCGGCATACTGCTTGCCGTCCTTCGTGAAGCGGGCCTGCACCGACGAATACAGGTCCGCGAGATTGGGCACCTGTTGCGGATCGATGGGCTGCAGCAGGTCGGCGGCCATGAGCCGCTGGATCGTGTCCGGCTGCAGGATCAACAGGTCATACGGCGGGTTGTTGCCGTTCGCGGCGCGGACCTTGGCGAACCATTCCGCGTCGGCGCCGGCCACGACTTCCACCTGGATGCCGGTATCCGCCGCGAACTGGTCGAGCGCCGCTTCGCGGATCTGGGTCTCCCAGGCGCCGCCGTAGACGCCGATGACCACATTGTCCGTTTCCCGCGGCGCGCCGTCGCTGCCGCCGCGCCCGCCTCCGCCGCACGCGGCGGCGATCAGCGACACCGCAAGCAGGAGGATCGGGAGCAAAGTTGTCTTTCTCGTTTTCATGGCTGTTGCACATCCCCCATTTTTGGTTTTGTTGATCTATGCATCAACGCGTCCCAGACGCGTTTGATGTCTTCGGGTCCGAGCGGCCCCTCCGCATCCCGCAGCCGGTCGTGGACCAGCTGCTTGTACATCCACCGCTGCACGGCGGGCAGCGTCTGGACAAGGCGCGCCAGCGTGTCGCTCGCCTCCGGCGTCCACTTCGCTTCATAGGCTTCCCGCGCGGAGCCAAAATCGATGAACGGCCGATCCTTCTTGGCCAGGGACTCGCGCAACGCCTTCGTGCGCGCCTCGTCCACCCGGAGGCTCCGCCCGTCCGGCCCCGGGACGAGGACGACGCCGTACAGCCTTTCCGCGGCGCTCCGGCTCAGAAGGCCGGACTCGACCTCCGCGAGCACCAGTTCCGGCGGGCGTTCGAGGGGATTGCCCCATCCCCCGCCGCCTGGCGAGCGGATGCTGACGATGTCGCCGACCTCGGGCCTCAGCACGCTGATCTTCGGCAGCGGCCGTTCGTCCGGCCGGCCCGGGTTCAGCACGGCGCTGCCCGCGGCGCCGGCATGGCCGCCGGCCAGGCCCCAGGGCTGGAACCGCATCCGCTCCATGCCGCGTGCCGTGACGATGGAATCGGGTTTTACAATCTCAAAATCGAGCCGCACCGCGTGTCCGCCGCGGCGCAGGCCCGCGCCGGCCGTGTCGGGCATCAGCTCGTAGCGGTGCACGAGGATGTCGATGTGCTGCTCCAGGCTTTCGATCGGCGTGTTTTTCAGAAAACCGGAGGCGTGGTCGATGCCGTCGACGCCGTCCATGTCGCTCTGACCGCCGCCTCCGCCGCCCATCGGCTCGACCACGGCCATCCGGCGGGCTCCCGCGCCCGCTTCCTCGTTGGGCGTGGACAGCACCACGATGGCGGCCTGTCCCGCTCCCGCCGCGGGGATTTCCCGCGGCAGCGCCTTCGCCAGCGCGCCCAGCACCGCGTTGTACAGCCGCATGGTGATCGTGTGCCGGATGCCAACCGCCGCCGGATATTCCGGATTGACGAGGGTGCCCTTCGGCGCGACGACCTTGATCGGGTGAACGATGCCGCCGTTCACCGGGATGTGCGGGTCGGCGCTGATCAGGTAGTTGATCAGGCCCTGGAGCATGAAGGAATGGGGCTTGCCGCCCGTCACCAGGTTGAACGCCGTGCGCACCTGCGGATCGCAGCGGGAGAAGTCGATGGTGATCTCCCCGCCGCTCACCGTCACGTCCACCGCCAGGCGGATCGGCGTAGCGCTGGACATGTCGTCGTCCAGGTAGTCGGCGAAGGTGTAGACGCCGTCCGGGATCCGTTCGATGATCCGCCGCGCCCGCGCCTCCGCCTGTTCCATGAGGTCCGCCATGCCGTCTTTCACCGCGGTGGCGCCGAATTTGCGCACCATCGCCCCGAGGCGGGCTTCCCCCGTGTTCACCGCCGCGACCAGGGCGTTGATGTCGCCCAGGTTGAGATGCGGCACGCGACTGTTGGCGGCGAGCAGCCGGTGCACGTCCGGATTGGGCCGCCCGGCGCGGTACAGCTTGACCGGCGGAATCCGCAGGCCCTCCTGATGGATGTCCGTCGCCTGCGGCGAAATGCTGGACGGCACGAGCCCGCCCACGTCGCTGATGTGGGCGAACGCCCAGGCGTAGCTGATCAGCTCGCCGTCCGCGAAAATCGGCTTGAACACGTGCACGTCCGGCAGGTGCGTCGCCAGGCCGTCCGTCGTGTACGGATCGTTGGTGATGACGATGTCCCCCGGTTCCAGTCCGCCGACCTCTTCCACGGCTCGTTGCAGACTGAGCCCCAGAAAAATGGTGACGCCCACCGTTTTCGGATAGACGTAAAATTCGCCGGAAGGCGCGGCCAGCGCGGTGGCGAAATCCGCCGACTCCTTCACAAAGGTGGTGAAGCTCGTCCGCTCGACCACGTGCCCCATGCCGACGGCGATGGCGTTGAAATGGCTCCGCAGGATTTCCAGCGTTGCCGGATCGGTCCGCATTTCACCGCACCTCCCCTGTCCGGCGCAGGAGGACGTTGCCGAAGGCGTCCACCCGGCCAAGCCATCCGTCGAGGATGAGCACCGTCGAGTCGTCCTGCTCGATCACCGCCGGACCTTCAACCTCGTGCCCCGCCGCCAGTTCTGCACGGACATACACGGGAACGCGGCGGCGTACGCCGCGCAGGTAAAGCTCCCGCTCCCCCGCGGGACGGGCCGGACCGGCGGCGTCCGGCACCCGCTCCAGCGGCGGCTTCCGGGTGATGCCGACGGCGCGCACGCGCAGGTTCACGGCCTCCACCGGCGCTCCGGGGTCGCAATGCCCGTACTGGCGCTGGTGGGCCTCGTGAAATTGCTCCGCGATCCGGCCGCAATCTTCGCCTTCCAGCCGCGCCGGATCGATCGGCAGCGAAATCTCAAAGGACTGCCCGACATAGCGGGCGTCCATCGAATAATCGAACCGATGTCCCCCGATCCCGTCGAAACGCTGGTTTTCCAGCCACGCGCGGGCTTCGGCGGCCAGCGCTTCGTAGCGCTTCTTCAGCTCGGCCGGCTTTATCTCCGCCAGCGGCATCCTGCCGGACTGCACCGCGTCATGCACGAAATCCGCGTTCAGCGCCCCGAGGGCGCACAGCGTGCCCGGCCGGGGCGGCACGAGCACGCTTCCCGCCTGGATTTCCTCCGCGATGAAGTTGGCCAGCAGCGGACCGGCCCCGCCGTAGGCCAGCACGGTGAACTCCCGCGGATCGATGCCCTGCTGTTCCAGGACGCCGTTCAACTCGGCGTACATGTTCGCCACCGCCACCTGGATCACGCGGTCGGCGGCGGACGCCAGGTCCAGGCCCAGCGCTTCCGCGATCGGGCGAAGCGCCTGGGCGGACAGCTCCGGATACAGTGCCACGCTGCCGGCGGCGAACCGCCCGGGATTCAGCCAGCCGCACAGCAGGAACGCGTCGGTCAGGGCCGCCGGCCCGCCGTTGCCATAACAGGCGGGTCCCGGGTTGGAGCCGGCCGATTCCGGTCCGACCTTCAGCAGGCCGCCGCTGTCCAGCCAGACCACGGACCCGCCCCCGGCGCCGACGGATTGGATGGAGATCGACGGCATCAGGATCGGAAAGCCCGCCACCTGGTTCGTCTCGACGAAGGCGGGCTGGCCGTCCGTGACGACGGAGATGTCCGCGCTGGTGCCCCCGACGTCGAAGGTGATGACGTTCCGGATGCCGGCCGCCTGCGCCAGGCGGACCGCTCCGATGACGCCGGCCGCAGGACCGGAAAACAGCGTCCGCACCGGCGCCTCCGCGGCGGTGCCGATGTCCATGACCCCGCCGTTCGACTGGGTGATCAGCGGCTCCGCCGCCAGCCCTTCCTCCGCCAGACGCTCCCGCAGCTCGCGGAAATACCGCCTGGCGCTGGGCTGGATGTACAGATTCACCACGGCGAGCACGGCCCGCTCGTACTCCCGCATCTGCGGCCACAGCTCGGATGAAAGGCATACTTCCATCCCGGGGGCGCGCCGGCGGATGCGCTCCGCCACCTGCCGTTCGTGGACCGGGTTGCGGTAGCTGTGGAGCAGGCAGATGACGACGCCTTCGTACCCCGCCGCCACGATCTCATCGATGGTCCGGTCGAGCATCTCCGTGTCCACGGGCAGATGCTCGGTGCCGTCGTGCAGCAGGCGCTCCCGCACCGGAAACACCGCCTGCCGCGGAATGAGCGGCTCCGGCAGGCGCGAGCGGAAATCGTACGGCACCGGCAGACGGAGCCGCTGCAGGGCGAGCAGATCGCGAAAGCCTTCGGTGACCAGCAGCGCGATCCTGGCGCCCTTGCGCTGAAGCAGCGTGTTCAGTCCGATCGTCGTGCCGTGCACGAAATAGGAGATCTCTTCGGGCGGCACGCCCGTTTCTTTCAGGCGGTGCAAGGCGTTGACGATTCCCAGGGCGGGATTGGACGGCACCGTCGGCGTCTTCAGGGAAACGAGGCGCCCGCTTTCATGGTCCAGCAGCGTCACGTCGGTAAAGGTGCCTCCAATGTCAATGCCAAGACGGTATCTTCCGTTCACAAAGCCCCCTCCATATCCCCGGTCTCGGCAAACAACGGTCGTGTTTGACCGCGAGTCGGCGCTTTTTTTATTGAACCACGTCTCGTAATGAAACTAATTCTATCGGAATTGTTTCGGAAGTCAATGGAATCACCCTTCCAGCAGCCGCTTTTCTCCCGCACGTCCATAATACAGGAAACCGTATAATGGACTATGAAAACTAGACAACAAAAAAGGAGTTTCTTAGTTGATGACAACCATCCGCAGAACGTTTACACCGGAACAAAAAGCCCAAATCGTGCTGGAAATTCTGAAGGAGGAAAGGTCGATTTCACAGCTTGCTTCCGAGCATGGCATTCACCCGAATGTCCTCCACCGGTGGAAAACGGAAGCCGTTCAGAATCTCCATCAGCTGTTTGTGGATGACCGCAAGGGCATCACCAGGATGAAAAATGAATACGAGCAGAAGATCAATGACCTCTACGCCGAAGTCGGGAAACTGACCACTCAACTGGCGTGGATCAAAAAAAAATCTGGCCTCTGAATGGACGCGGGAGGAGCGGCTAGCCCTGCTGGAATGGGAACATTCCGAACTGCCCATTACCACACAGGCCGAGATCTTGAGCCTGAATCGCTCCAGTCTGTATTACAAGCCGGTCCCTCCCTCCCCGGAGGAAATTCGCCTCAAGCACCGGATTGACGAGATTTACACGCAGTATCCGTTTCTGGGCTCCCGACGGATCGCGGCCATCTTAAACACGGAAGGAGAGCGTATCCACCGCAATACCGTGCAAAAGTACATGCGGGAGATGGGAATCGCGGCGATCTATCCCGGTCCCAATCTCAGCAAACGAAATCTCGAGCACCGGATTTATCCGTATCTGCTCCGCGGCATCACGATTGACCGTCCCAATCAGGTGTGGGGAATCGACATTACGTATATCCGCATGCGACACGGATGGATGTATCTGGTCGCGATCCTGGACTGGTACTCACGTTACGTGGTCGACTGGCAGCTCGATCAGAGTCTGGAAATCGGCTTCGTCATCGAAACTGTAAAACGCGCGCTGCTTGTGAACAAGCCGGAAATCATCAACAGTGACCAAGGCAGCCATTTTACGAGTCCACATTACATTGAATTGCTCAAAGACCAAAACATCCGCATCAGCATGGATGGCAAGGGACGGGCTGTGGACAATATCTTCACCGAGCGTTTTTGGCGCAGTCTGAAGTACGAAGAAGTCTATTTGCATGACTATGTGAGCCCAAAAGAAACACGCAAAGGAGTGAACCGCTACATTGAGTTTTATAACCATTATCGACCGCATCAGTCTTTGCAATATCGAACGCCGGCTTCGGTGTACATAGGGAATAACACCTGCACTTTTGCCTGACCTGTGTCTTCTGTCAGTGAACAAAAATCAGTCACCAGACCATTCCATATTTGGTTTTCAGAAAATCCATCGAACAACAGAGAGAGATCATGATGTGAAAGATTTCACCCCTTAAAATTCATGAAAAAATTGTCTTGACATCGTGTGCCACTATACTGTCTCTATCAAACAGGGTACGGAGGATTGATTGAGCGTTCAACCCCAGACGATGATTCGGGGTATTTTTTCACGATTTTTTTGGGTATGGGAGCTTGATCAATCGGGGTATTTTTAGTTTACATTACACACCCTCAGCCACAGCCAGATCAAATATCCGCCCCCAATTTCCGCCAATCCTGCCGCCAGAAACAAAACAATCGCCTTTATCATCACTTCTCACCCTTACGTCGGAACAACCGATCCATGTTCAACAGGTCAGCTACTGCTCACCTGTCGGATAAACTCCGCCACGTTACCAATGCAACAAGCCCCCTGGGGATTATTCACTTCACAGCCGCAATGCCCCGCCTGGACGTTGGCCTTGATTTCCTCCAGGGGCTTCCCGCCGTGCTTCACGGTTTGCAAGATGCGTTCCCTCGTCCAGTCAAAGCAATAGCAAATGGGGACATCCATGCCCGAATCCTTTTGAAACACGGGCACTTTCAAGTCTCCCACGGCAAAGGTCAGCGAACAGCATCATACCTTTCATGCAGGCAACCGAGCCATTAATCGGACAATTATCATCAACCCAAAAATAATGACGACCATTCCAACAGACATGAACGGACTGGTTTTCCAAGTTGTCCTGGTTAACAGATGATAGGCTTTCAATGTTCGAAACGCAATAACCGTATAGGGTAAGACGACCAATAACGCCGTGACGACGCCTGGGGTGTACATTCCCCATATCAAGCTCTGCCCAGCGTGGGTAAAAACATTGACAAACAGGATCAGTATCGTTGAGACATACAGATTCATGCTCATTCCAGCATTTATTTGCCTGGTCGCAAAATAAGAAATGATACCGTACAAGATCGTGAGCAGGATGACCACAAGCCCAAATTCAACGGGGCGATATCCCATGGCTTGGATAAGTCTTTCGACCATTGTTCCCTCAAACAAAAAACGGTTCTTTTCAATCCATGGCTGTGTCCAAAAGACTTCCTCCAAATCGTGGATCAAAAAAACAACAGGACCCAGCCAAATGATTTTTTTCAACGACACTTGTCTCACCATCCGCCATGCAATCCATTTACTTTGATGCGGCACTTCCAGTATTCAAGAAATTCGTGGATGATGCCGCCCGAGTCTTTTTGGTTGCCACAGGTTCGCCGTATGTACGCAGGTATTCTTTCAATCCCCCGTCAAAACCAAACGTGTATTCCACGGCATCCGTCGGACAAACATAAATGCACGTTGAACAGGAAATGCATTCTGTGGACAGGATCCTTTTCCCTTCGTACATGTAATCCAACAGCTTGATGTCCATCGGACACGCCCGTTCGCAAGCAAAGCACTCCACGCATTTTTCCCGTTTGATGTTGATTTTCATCAATGAAAAACGGGAACCGATTTTCTGAAGCACGGGAATCGGGCATACATATTTGCAAACCGCCCGATTGTCTTTCAGAACAACGGCCAGTAGAAACCCCAGTCCGTAATAGACGAGATTGCCGATCAAAAACCAGTACAATTCTCTCAGCGACTCCAGCTCAGGCGGAGTTTGGAGCACGAACAGGATATACAGGACGAACCCCAGCGAGCCAAGAAAATGGACGTAGCGAAACAAGCCAAGATAAGGAACGCGGCCTTCCTTCGGTTGTTTCCAGGGAAGCAGATCCAAAATGGCCACCGTCCAGCAGGCATACCCGCACCAACCGCGGCCAAAAACAAGCGTTCCCCCGATTTTGGCCACGAGATAATGGATCGTCGCTCCTGCAAACACCCCAGTAAAGATATAAAAGAAAAATCCCTCAATCTGCATATTTTCTTTGCCGATGAACCCCAGAAAGATGACCATATAGGAACCAACCAGAAACTGCGTGACCAGCCTGCCTTGATGCCTGATCCTCTTGGGAAGAACCGCTGTCAAAAATAACCCGATGGCAACCGAAAGCCCGATATAGGAAAAATTATACAAGTAAAACACATTGTGCTGAGTAAGCCACAGTGTAATCGAGGATCAAGTCCATAAGTGTGTGTAAAATCCCTCGGTTAGATGAACTCAGCGTATTGGGG
>DATCLN010000032.1:0-5484 GCA_036563895.1 Paenibacillaceae bacterium | reverse complement strand
CCTCTCCCCAGTATATTTCGGTCTCGTATACGAAAATAACGGTTCCGTCCCGGTTGTGCCTGTCAAACAAATTCCGGAGCTCCGCCATCATGGGCCCGTAATTCGGATGATCGGGAAGCGGGCAGTAGGAGGAAGACAGCGCAAAGCCCTTCAGCCCGTCGAAATCGTACTTTAGTTCCATTCGGAAACGCTTTTCGCGCATCGTGCCTTCCTTGAAAAATGAAAGGAGATCGGATTTCGAAACATTCCGGTGGCTGACCGTTTTGTAGTCGATGGCATAGGTCTCAAGCAACCGCTCGTACGCTTCCACCGCCGGATTGCCTTCCGTCACGCGGGTGTACCATATGATGAAAACCCTGCCGCCGGGCCTCAGGATTCTCCGGAACTCCCGTTTCGCCGCCTCCCGATCGAACCAATGAAACGATTGCGCGCAGACGACCAAATCTGCCGAATGATCC
Organism: Paenibacillaceae bacterium; assembly: GCA_036563895.1. Lineage (GTDB taxonomy): Bacteria > Bacillota > Bacilli > Paenibacillales > Paenibacillaceae > ZCTH02-B3. The sequence goes on along the minus strand of DATCLN010000032.1, from coordinate 5,026 downwards.
GGAAGTCCGGTGGATTCCGCGGAACCCGGCACGGCCCGAAAGTTCGGATGGAAGCCCAGGGCCTGTTCTGCGGCCATGCGCATGGCGTCATTCGGCTCGACCGCGATGACGCGGCTTCCGCGTTCCAGGAGCAGCTTCGAAAAAATGCCCGTTCCGGCGCCGATATCCGCGATCAGGCTGTCCGCACGCAGGCCTGCCGCATCGTACAGATAATCAATGGCTTCCTTTGGATAGCTGGGACGGTATTTCGCGTACGCCTCGGCGCGGCTGGAGAACCTTTCTTTGCTGTCCAACTATGATCTTTCCAGAAAAAGTTAAAAGTAAATTAAATCATATTCAAATGTTTGTTTCGTATTTATATATTGCCCTACCGGCGTTATGCTATATCCATTCAATATGTTTTTCAATTAATTTTAATTCGATAAGTGCTGTAATTACAGCGTCTCGTTCTTCAATCGTTATAAAATTTTTCTTCCAGGGTCCAATCTTTCGCGTAATCCGGGTTCGTTTTTTTAACAGTTCGCGCAGCACCTCGATCTCCAGCTCTTTTTCGCTGAGCAGTTTCGTGGCCTTGTGGTACTTTTCTTCGGTGTCCTGTCGGACCCAGTTGCGGACGGTTTCCGAATTGACTCCGTACTTGCGGGCCAGGACACCGATTTTGATGCGAGCCAGCGCCTCTCCGACGATTTTCAGCCCGGGTTTCATGGAACGCTTTGCTGGTTCGCATTTTGTCCGCCTTCCCAATTAAAAAGTGTAATAAAACTGGTGGGGAGGACTCCAATTTAATTAGGAGGCCTGGCACATACAACAAATAATACCAGTTTTGTAGCTAACATCATTATTTAGTTACTTCCTATAAGTCCGGTATTCGGGTTCTTATAACATTTTTAATAGTCTTCTTCTGTTATCACGAGAGATTGCCTTGCAGCACCATGAGGATTTAGTTTTCCACGTAGATGCAAATCGTCGCCAAGACGGTTCACCGGTACGCGTCAGCCTCCACAAATACCCCGCCTGCTTCTTAAATTCCTTATTGATTCTTCAAGCGCGTCGGCCGTTTTGACCTCCACGACCACCGATATTCCTTTTTCCCTGGCAAAATCCAGCCTTGCGTCGATCGGAACGCATCCGCTGTACAAAGGCTAGTGATCGCTTTGTCCATTGAAGTCGTGCAGGTGCAAATGCCGAATGTGATCCCGGTATTTTCGCAATACCGGCTCTTCCATAAATTCTGCCTTGGCGTCGTTTCTCACATCCCAAGTCAGCGCGAAACCTTCCAAAGCGCTCAATTCCCGCAACGCATCCCCGACGAAAGGCCGGAAAAAATCCTTCCGTCCCGAACCACCCGGGCTTTCACCACTTCTGAACAATAAGGTGCCAACCATTCGTAGGCGGAAGCGTTCGTCTTCGCCCTTTTCCCTTGCAGCGTGGTCATGCCGTCAAACAAAACAAACGCCATTTTCACACCGGTTCTCCCGCCATCCTCATCGCTTTCCGGAATTTTTTCGCCAGAATCGGCATCATTCCCTCCCAAGCGGGAAAAAAACGAACGGGTCCCTTCCAAATCGTCGAAAGGGTCGGCGGACATGAAAAAACCGCCTCGAACCGCCAGAGCGGCCGGTCGAGACGGCGATCATGGGACCGGTTTTTTGCCATGTGCCATCAACGATGCTCCACAAGGCTTTGGACCGGCACTTCCATTTCCTGCTCGGGATGGTCCAGGGGAAAGATGCGCGCGGTTTCCTTTTCCTCGTCCACATGCTGGATGTAGATGGGCACTCCGTTGTAGGTGACGTGGGCCATCACCGGCGAAGCGGCGATTTCCTTGGCGCGCTGTTTGTTCATCGAGGGTGGCTCCTTCCCGAAAAAGCTTGGCTGCATTTCCAATATGCACCCCGGTCTTGCGGAATATGCGGGAAGGAACACCTGCAAGCCGCACCCTAAAAGCCGCACCGCTCGGCGAGGAACTCCGCCAGATGCACGGATCGCATGTGGCGGGACGCCCCCGCCCGTTCGATGCCGATTTGCAGCTGGAGAATGCAGCCCGGATTGCCGGAGATCACGACTTGGGCGCCCGTTTCCCGGACCCGTTCCATTTTTTCATCCAAAATCGCCATTGACTCCGAAAAGTGCAGCAGGTTGTAGATGCCACCGGAACCGCAGCAGCGGTCGGCGCCTTCCATCTCCTTCAGGCGCACCCCGGGAGCCTGTTCGAGGAGCGCGCGGGGCGCGCGGCCTACGCGTTGGACGTTGAGCAGATGACAAGAGTCCTGGTACGTGACCACCGTCTCGGGGCCGTTCACGTACGGCAAGGGTCCGAGTTCCAGCAAGATTTCGCTGACGTCCCTCGATTTCTCGGCCAGCCGGTGGGCGCGGTCAAACCACTCCGGATCGTCGGCAAACAGCCGGTCGTATTCCTTGATCGCCGCTCCGCAACCGCCGGCGTTGCTCACGATCCAATCCGCTTCGCACCGCTCAAAGGCTTCGATGTTCCTTTTGGCCAACTCCCTGGCCTCATCGGCCATCCCCTGGTGAAGATGCAGTGCGCCGCAACAGCACTGCCCCGCAGGAACCGCAACTTCCGCACCGACGGCCGTCAGGAGGCTTACCGTCGCCCGGTGGATTCGGAACATGACCGCATCCATGACGCAGCCGGCGAACAGGGCGACGCGGGCTTTCCGTTCCCCCTTCGCCGGATACACACGGCCGAAACGCAAACGTTCCCTCGGAGGCGGAATGTCGGGCAACGCTTTGGCAAACCAGGACAGCCTTTCCGGGAGCATGCGGTTGAATCGCGTAGATCGGGCCACACGCAAGAGCCCCGACACCTGCAGGAGGCGGCCGAGATCGCCCAGCCGCCGCAGGCGTCCGGGGTGCGGAAACACATGCCTGAGCAGCATCCGCATGACACGGTCGCCCGGCGCCGGCCGCTCGCTCTGCCGCCGATGGATTTCTTCCCGGGCGGCCTCCAGAATTTCGCCGTACCTGACGTTGAGCGGACAAACCGCCTCGCAGGCCCGGCAGCCCAGACAGAGGTCGATGGGCGTTTTCAGGTCGCGCAGGACGTCGATTTTCCCTTCCGCCGCCATTTTGACAAGATGAATCCTGCCCCTGGGCGAAGCGGATTCCTTCCCCATCGAGGCGTACGTCGGGCACGCCGGCAGGCAGTAGCCGCACTGGACGCAGGCGTTGGCCGCTTCGTACGCCTTTTCGTACAAACGGTTCGTCATCGGTGCGCCTCGTTCCGGTCCGGAAAAATTTTTCCGGGGTTCATGATGTTGTTGGGATCCCAGGCCTCTTTGATCTTCCGCATCATGTCCACGCCTTCCTTGCCCAGCTCCATTTCCATGAACGGCTTTTTCATCAGCCCGATCCCGTGCTCGCCCGACAGCGTGCCGCCCAGTTCGATCGCCGCGGCGAAAATTTCTTCGATGGCCTTTTCCACCCGGGCCATCTCTTCCGCGTTCCGCCGGTCCGTCAGAATGTTGGGATGCAGGTTCCCGTCTCCCGCGTGGCCGAACACCACGAGGTTGAGCCGGTATTTTTCGCGGATCCGGCGCAGCCGTTTCATCATTTCGGGGATCTGGCCCCGCGGCACGGTGGCGTCCTCGGAAATCTTGGTCGGGCCGAGGCGGGCGATGGCGGGCGAGATTAGCCGGCGGGCTTTCCAGATTTGCGCCTGCTCCTCCGCGGTGGCCGCCGCCCTGACCAGCGCCGCTCCGTGCTCCCGGCAGATGGCTTCGCACTGCGCCGCTTCCTCTTCGACCGCCGCGGGATGGCCGTCCACTTCGATGATCAGGATCGCTTCTGCGTCCAGCGGCAGCCCGCTCGGCTCGTATTCCTCCACCGCGCGGATGCAGTATTCGTCCATGATTTCCATCGCGGACGGCAGGATTTGCGCCCCCAGAATCCGCGTCAGCGCGCAGCCGGAATCCTCGAGGCGCGGAAAGGCGGCCATGACGGTACGGCGCGCCCTGGGCTTCGGAATGAGCCGCAAGATCGCCTCGGTGACAATTCCCAGGGTTCCTTCCGAGCCGACCAGCAGGCGGGTGAGGTCGTAGCCGGTCACGTTTTTCACCGTTTTCCCGCCCGTGCGGATGATTTCCCCCGTGGGGGTGACCACTTCCAGCCCGATGACGTAATCTTTGGTCGTGCCGTATTTCAGGCCTTTCGGACCGCTGGAGTTTTCCATGAGGTTCCCCCCGAGGGTGGAAACGGACGAGCTGCTGGGGTCCGGCGGGTAAAAAAGCCCGGCCTCTTCCGCCTTCCGGTGAAGCTCGGCCGTGATCACGCTCGGGGTGGCGATGGCCAGCATGTTTTCTTTGTCAATGGTGAGCCGCTTGGGATAGGCGGACATGTCCACCACGATGCCGCCGTAGACCGGCAGGGGGCCGCCGCTGAGGGAACTTGCGGAACCCCGCGGATACAGCGGAACCCGGTGCCGGTTCGCCAGGCGGACCAGGCGCTGGATCTGCTCTTTGCTTTGCGGCTGGACGACGGCCTCCGGCAGGTATTCCCCCAGCGACGCGTCGAAACTGTAGGCGTGCCGGTCCGCAAGGTCCGTCAGCACCCGTTCTTTCGGAAAAATGTCAAACAGCTCTTCCAGCCAAGCGGCCCGTTTCTCCATCTCCATCACGACTCCGGCCGGTCATCGGGGTTGAGCGCCGTCCGTGCGCCCGCGGCGTTCCGCGAGCTTTCGTGCCGGCCATCTCCATTGTAACACAGCTTCATGCTCCGTCAGACGCCGGCTTGCGCGCTTCCCAGCCATGGCGGAATGAACACCTCCGATGCCCGCCCACATGCGCAGCGGCGACGGCAGCCGGAGGGTGTCCGGCGCCGCCGCCGCGGCCCGTACGCTTTTATTTAACCCTTTCGCGCTCTCGGGGCGCTTTCGAAGCCGATCGACCTGTGGGTGCCGTCGCAAAAAGGCTTGTTGTTCGATCCCCCGCACCGGCACAGCGAAAACGACTCCTTCACTTCGAACGCATTGCCCTCCGCATCCACCAGCTCGACCGGTCCCGTCACC
>DATCLN010000031.1:0-6906 GCA_036563895.1 Paenibacillaceae bacterium | reverse complement strand
GGTCCATGGGCACCAGAAACCACCCGCCGCCTTCTTCGCCCCCGATCCCGGCGGACACGACGGCGTAGCGCAGCACGGGCGCCATCGTGAGAAAAGCTTTTTTGCCGTTGATCACCCAGCCGGAAGCCTCGCGGACCGCGGTGGTGAACGGCCGCCCGCCCCGGGAGGGGCTTCCGGTTTCCCTTTCGCTGGCCGCGTTGTTGAGCAGGGCGCCGTGCTCCACCACTTCGCGGCAGATCCGCTCAAAGACGGCCGGCGGCCAGGTGCGGGTTTCCGCCTGCTTGCCGATCAGGGCGAGATGCCAGCCGATGGACAGCGCGGTGGCGCCGTCTCCCGTCGCCAGCTTTTCCTGGGCCAGGATGGTTTCGGTGAGGGAGGCGCCGCGTCCTCCCAGGGCTTCCGGAACGGTCAGGGTGTGGTAGCCGGCGTTCCGCAACGCGTCAAAATGCGCATACGGAAACTCGTTGTGCCGGTCGTACCGCTGCGCGTCCCGGGACAGCACATCGGCCAGTTCCGAAGCCATCGCCAGAATCCGCTCCTGGCGGGGCGTGCGGGGCGCGAAGGGTTGCGGGGCCAGACTCATATCGCTTTTCCTCCCAGATAGGCGTTTTCCACCAGGGGGTTGCCGAGCAGTTCCGCGGCGCTTCCGCTGAGCGTCATGACGCCGTGGCGCAGGACATAGCCGCGATGGGCGATTTCCAGCGCCGCCCGCGCGTTCTGCTCCACCATGAACACGGTGGTCCCCTGCCGGTTGATCTCCTGAATCAATTCTAGCACCCGGTTCACCCAAAGGGGAGAAAGCCCCATGGTGGGTTCGTCCATGCAGAGGACGCGCGGCCTGCCCATCAGCGCCCGGGCCATGGCCACCATTTGCTGTTCGCCGCCGGAAAGGGTGCCGGCGGTCTGGTTGAGCCGCTCCCCGACCCGCGGGAACAGGTCCAGCAGCCGTTCCAGGTCTTCCGCCACCTCCCGGCGGTTGCGCCGCAGGTACGCGCCGAGCAACAGGTTTTCCCGCACGGTCATGAACGGAAAAAGGCGCCGGGCTTCCGGCACGGACCGCAGCCCCCAGGCGACGCGGCGGGGCGTGCTCCAGTTCGTGGCGTCTTCCCCGCCCAGGAGCACCCGGCCCGAACGGGGCTTCACCAGCCCGAAGATCACCTTCATCGCGGTGGACTTGCCGGAGGCGTTGCCGCCGAGCAGGCAGGTGATTTCCCCGGGGTAGACGTCCAGGCTGACATCGAAATGGGCCTGCACCGCTCCGTAAAACGTGTTCACCTTCTCCAGGCGCAAAATCGGTTCCATCCCGGTCACCCCTTACACTTCCGCCGTGAGTGCTGCCGAGGCGCCGAAACGGGTTCCGCCCGCAGCCGCGGCGCCGGCAGGAGCGGTGTCGGCGGTTTTGCCCACATACGCCTCGATCAGCCTGGGGTCCGAGCGCACTTGTTCCGGAGGTCCGGATACCAGCACCTCGCCGGCGTCCAGCGCCACCACCCGGTGCGCCACCGCCATCACCATCTCCAGCTTGTGTTCGATGAGCAGCATGCTTTGGCCCTGGCGCTGGAGCTTCAGTATCACTTCCGTCATTTCATCCGTTTCCGTCGGGTTCATGCCCGCCGTCGGCTCGTCGAGGAGCAGCACCCTGGGGCGAAGCGCCAGCGCCCTCGCCAGTTCCGTCCGCCTCCGGTTGGCGTAGGAAAGGGAGTAGGCGGGTTGATGAAACCGGGGGATGAGCCGGTCGCCGAAGATGGACAAAATCTCCAGGGCTTCTGCCGTCAATTCGGCTTCCAGCTCGCGAAAACGGCGGGGCTGGACGATGCCGAGGACGATTTCCCGCAGGGCCGAAAACACCGCGCCCGCCGGACGGGTACCCGGGTCGGTGAGGCCGCGCAGGCGGGTGTGGGCGCCCAGGAGCACGTTTTCCAGCACCGTGAGGTTGCCGAACACCCGACCGTTCTGGAAGGTGCGGGCCAGTCCCCGCGCGGCGGCGAGATGGGGCGGCAGGCCGTCGATGCGGCGCCCGTCCAGCCAGATTTCCCCTTCGTCCGGGCTGTCCTCGCACGAAATCAGGTTGAACAGCGTCGTCTTGCCGGCGCCGTTGGGGCCGATGATGGCCACCGTCTCCCCTTCCTCGAGGTCGAGGCTCACGCCCCGCAGGGCGTGCAGGCCCCCGAAATGCTTGTGCACGTTGCGCACGGAAAGCAGGCTCACGGCGGCGACACCTCCTTCACGTTCTGGCGTTGAGCAGGCCGCAGGGCCGGAAGCGAAGCATGAAAATCAGCAAAAGGCCGTACAGGATAAAACGGTATTCGCCGAGGAACCGGATCGATTCGGGCAGCGCGATGAGCAGCACCGCTCCCAGCACGGCGCCGGCGATGTTGTCCCGTCCGCCCAGGATGATCATGGTGAGCACCTGGATCGACAGCGCGAACGTAAACGTGTCGGGCGCGATGTACGAATACGAATGGGCGAGCAGCACGCCGGCCAGGGCGGCGAGGAAGGCGCTCACGCCGAAGGCGATGGACTTGTACCGGGAAAGCCCGACGCCGAAGGCCCGCGCCGCCACCTCGTCCTCCCGCACGGCGCGGAGCGCCCGGCCGAGATGGGAGCGGCTCAGCCGGTGCACGATCCACACCCCGGCAAGGAGAATCACGAAGGCCAGCAAGTACTGGGCGGCCGGCGAGACCAGCTCGTATCCGAAAAGTTTCGGGGGCTGGATGTTGCTGATGCCGAGCGGCCCCAGGGTCACGGCGTCCCAGTTGAGGGCGATCAGGGAGATCGCTTCGCCCAGCCCCAGCGTGGCGATGGCCAGGTACTGGCCGCGCAGCCGGAGCGCCGGGTAGCACAGCAGGACGCCGATGGCCGCCGCGATGACGGGAGAGATGACGAGCGACGCGGAAAACGGCAGATCGAGCCGGCTGGTGAAGATCGCGGACGCGTAGGCACCCAGCGTCACGAAGCCCGCGTGGCCGAGGGAGATCTGCCCCGTGGTGCCGGAGATCAGGTTGAGGCTCACCGCCATCAGGGCGAACGCCCAGCCGATGGACAGCACCTGCAGCGGGTACGGGTTCGCCAGCGCCAGCGGCAGCACGAAGGCGGCCGCCACCGCCGCCGGCGCCGCCCACCGGGGGAAGCGCAGCGGCCGGCCGTGGGGGATGAAGGTGCCGGCGGTGGGCTCCGGATTGAGCGCCCGCCGCGGCGCGAGCAGCCCCCTGGGCTTGAACAGCAGCACGGCGATGAGCAGGACGACGGCCACCAGGTTGCGGTAGCTGGAGCCCAGCCATTCCACGCTGAACGCTTCGACGATGCCCAGCACGTAGGCGCCGAGGATGGCGCCCGGCACATTCCCGAGGCCGCCGAGCAGGGCGGCGGTGGTTCCCTTGAGGGTGGCCGAGGCGCCCATCGTCGGATAAATGTTGCTGAAGTACAGGCCCACGAGCAGGCCGCTCAGCCCCGCGAAGGCCCCGGCCAGGGCGAAGGACAGGCGGCTCACCCGGCCCGCGTCGATGCCCATCTGCAGCGCCGCTTCGCGGTCCTGCGCCGTCGCCCGGACGGCCCATCCCGCTCGGCTGCGGTAAAGGAACAGGTGCAGCAGAAGCGCCGTGCCGACGCCGCAGGCCAGGATGAACAGGTCCAGCAGGGTCACCGTACTGTTTCCCAGCTGGAAGTGCCAATGCGGCAGGGGGTTGCGCAGCGCCTGGGTCTGGGGCCCCCAGATCACCTGGGCGGCATTGTCGAGGATGAGCCCCGCCGCGATGGTGGTGAGCAGGAGAATCGTGCTGCCCTGGCGGGCGAACGGCCGCACCGCCACCCGTTCCAGCAGGAGGCCGAGCAGGGCGCTGCCGGCCAGCACCAGGGCGATGGCGGGAAAGAGCGGCCAGCCCCACCAGGCGATCGCCATCCATCCGATGTAGGCGCCAAACATGTATATGGAGCCGTGGGCGAAGTTGACCACGCCGGCCACGCCGTAAATCTGCGTGATGCCGATGGCGGTGAGCATATAGAGGTTGCCGATCACCAGACCGTTGATCCATTGATCCAGCATGGCGGCTTTTCGCCTCCTTTCAGGTCACGTTTGGACGGAAGAGCCGACTTGTCGCATCGTCGGACGCGCCATCGTCGAACGGGCGAACCGTCAGGGCTGCCAGAGCTCGAACTTGCCGTTTTGCACGACCAGGTTCACGAAACGCGGATTTTGCAGACGGCGGTCGGATCCGAAGGACGCCTTGCCGTAAAGCACCGTGTCCAGATCCCGGATCGCTTCCAGCCCGTCCCGGATCGCCCTGCGTTCCGTTCCGTACTCCCGCATGACCTGGGCCAGGATTTTGATGCCGTCGTAGGCCACCGCGGAAAAGGTGTCCGGGTCCTCGTTGTATTTTTCCCGGTACTTCTCCACAAAGCGCCGCACTTCCGGACGCGGATCGCCGGGATAAAAGCGCGTCGAGGTGTACACGCCTTCCGCCGCCTCGCCGCCCAGCCGGATGAACTGCGGCGAATAGATGGAACCGATGCCCACCACCGCCACCGTCTCGTCGAAGCCGACCGACAGCCGCTGCTGGGCGATAAGCGCCCCGTCGTTGTAGTAGGAAATGAGGATCAGGGCGTCCGGGTCGGCGTCCAGCGCTTTGGTCAGGATCGGGCGGAAATCTTTTTCGTTGGACAGGTAGGCTTCCTGCGCCACGATTTCCGCTCCCAGCTCTTTGGCTCTGGCGATGAAAAGATCGACGGTCGTTTTGCCCCAGTCCGTGTTCAGGTAGAGCACCGCCAGGCGCTTTTTTCCCAGTTCGTTTACGGCCAGCTGGGCCAGGTAGGGCGCGTCGTCCTTCTGGTTGGAGGAGTTGCTCCAGATGTAATCGCCGGTATTGGTGAACTCGGGGTGCGAGTTGGTGATGCCCAGCTGCACAAGCCCGGCGCGCTGATAGATGGGGGACGCCGCCATCGACGCCGGGGAGCTGAAATCGCCGATCACCGCCACGATTTTCGGGTTCGCCACGAACTTCTGGGCCACGGCCGGCGTCTGCTTCGGGTCGCTTTGGGTGTCCTCGAACACATACTCGAGCGGCCGGCCGTCGATCCCGCCGTCACCGTTGATCTCCTCGAGGGCGAGGTCGAAGCCTTTGCGCCATTGTTTGCCGTACTCCGCGTTGTCGCCCGTGAGGGGCCCGGTGACGCCGATGAGGACGGGTTCAGTTGCCGCGGGTGATGCACCGGTTCCTCCCTGGGCGGAGGTTTGGGCGACGTTGCTTTTGCCGCAGGCCGCCAGCAGCAGCGCGAGGGCGAGGGCGGAGACCGCCGCCATGCGGATGCGGGATGCGGATCCTTTCTTGTTCGCCATGGTCATCTCCATCCTTTCCAATCGTTTTTCCGTTTCGCCCCGGCCAGCGTCCGTTTTTGGCTTTCCGAAAAGAAACAGACCACTGGCCCGGGCGGTTGCCTTTCGTTTCCAGTGGTCTGGTCAACAAAAGCAATTCTGAGTTTCACTATAGGAAAACTTTATTTTGGATTACCTAATATGATAGCCGAGATCGAATGGATGTCAATAGGTTTTTTTTGATGTTTTTGCAGGCTGCAAAACGACAAACGGGGAAAAGGTTGACAGGAAAATTCCAATCCTGTATATTGGTGACAAACACATATGGCATTTGAGCGAGCGGAAGCACCGCAGCTTGGGCGTCGATGACGCCGGGTTGCGGTGCTTTTTGTCTGCTGGGCATGGCATGGGAGTTCCGGGAAGGAGGTGCGTGGCGGGATGCGCGTCGTGCTGGCGGCGGAACATCCGGTGTACGCGGCCAAGCTGGCGGCCTATTTGCGGGAGACGGAACCGGGATGGGAGGTGGCCGCATGCACCCATGCGCTGGCCCTGCGGATGGTCCTCCGCGAAGCCGGGAGGGTGGACGTGCTCGTTGCACCTCCCGCCTGGCTGAAGGAATTGGGGGAGCAGGCGGCTTCCGCCGGAGTTCGTCTGGCCCTGGTGGACCATCCCGGGCAGGGGGAAGGCGAGCGGGAACTCATGCAATATCAGCCGCTGCCCAGGCTTCACGCTGCCATCCGGGAAGCGGCGGATACGGAAGGAAGGAGGGACGGCGGCAGGGGCGGAAACGCGGGTCTTCCGCTGGTCACCGTTTTTTCCGCGTCGGGCGGGGCGGGCAAAACGACCTTGGCGCTCAATCTGGTCCGGCAGGCGGGGGAGCGGGGACTTCGGACGTTCTATCTTAACCTGGAGGCGGTGGGCGGAGCGGAGCCGTGGCTGGGACAGGAGCATCCGGACAGCCTGACGCGGCTTTTGTATGTCTTGCAATCACGCCCGGAGCAATGGAAGGAAGAGTGGGAGCGCCTGTGCCGGTATCGCGAATTGCTCATGGCCGACGCGCTGGACTGCCCGGACCGTCCGGACGAGCGGCTGGCCATGACGCCGGATGCGCTGGACAGGCTGCTGGAGGCGGTGGCCGCCGGAGGCTACGACTGGATTGTGGCCGACCCGGACTGCGGGGCGGGCGAATGGCATTTCCGTCTGCTGGAGCGAAGCCGGCGTGTGGTCTGGCTGGTGACGGAGGACATTCAGGGCGTGCACAAGGCGGCCAAGCTGTTTCGGTACTGGGCGGAACGGGACCCTTCCCTTTCCGCGCGGACCTGGTTCGTCAGCAGCAAGCGGGTGGCAGGATTGAGGTCTCGAGCGGAGGATGCCCCGTGGGAAGCCGCGGGCCGCGTCTGGCCGTTGCCCGGGAAGGGACCGGCGGCGGCGCTTCCCCACATCTCTTCCTGGAAGATGCTTGACCATCCCGGGCGCCTGCTGAACGAGCCCGCCTATCAGGAAGCGGTGGGGAAGCTGATGGATCTATTGGGCATGCGGAAAGGGGGAGTCCGGCATGCGCACGGAACTCTCGCAGGCGGAACTGGCTGAACTGCGGG
>DATCLN010000030.1:0-4103 GCA_036563895.1 Paenibacillaceae bacterium | reverse complement strand
CAAACGTTGAAGCGAAAATGCATCACGTCCCCGTCCTGCACCACGTAATCCTTCCCTTCCAGCCGGAGCAGCCCCTTGTCCCGCACAGCCGCCATCGAGCCGGCAGCCAGAAGGTCTTCGCAGGAGACCACCTCCGCCCGGATGAAGCCCCGCTCGAAATCGGAATGGATGACGCCGGCCGCCTGCGGAGCCTTCGTGCCCGCGCGGATGGTCCAGGCCCGCACTTCCTTTTCCCCGGCGGTGAAAAAGGTCTGAAGTCCCAGCAGCTTGTACGCCGCCTTGATCAGCCGGTCGAGGCCGGACTCCTTCAGGCCCAGCTCCTGCAAGAACAGCGCTTTCTCCTCGTCGTCCAGCTCCGCGATCTCCGCTTCCAGGCGGGCGCAGATGGGGACGACCTCGGCGCCTTCGGCGGCGGCGTATTCGCGCACCTGCTGAACAAAAGGATTGCGTTCCGGATCGGCGGCGTCCTCTTCGCCGACGTTGGCCACGTACAGCACCGGTTTCATGGTCAGTAGATGCAGGTCGCGCACGATCAGCCTTTCTTCGTCGCTCAGCGGCACGGTGCGCGCCGGCTTCTCCGCCGTCAGGGCCGCGTGGAGGCGCTCCAGCACGTCCATTTCCTGCACGTATTTTTTCTCGCCGCTTTTCAGGTTTTTCCGGGTACGCTCCATACGGCGTTCCAGTGTCTCCAGGTCCGCCAGGATGAGCTCCAGGTTGACGGTGGCGATGTCGCCCAGCGGGTCCACCTTGCCCGCGACATGGGTGATGTTGCTGTCCTGGAAGCAGCGCACGACGTGGGCAATGGCGTCGACTTCGCGGATATGCGCGAGGAACTTGTTGCCCAGGCCCTCGCCCTTGCTGGCTCCCTTCACCAGACCGGCGATGTCGACGAACTCGAAGGCCGTCGGCACGATGCGCTGGGGCTTGACGATCTCGGCCAGTTTCTGCAGCCGTTCGTCCGGCACTTCGACGACGCCGACGTTGGGATCAATGGTGCAAAACGGGTAGTTGGCCGCCTCGGCCCCCGCCCGCGTGATGGCGTTGAACAGCGTGGATTTGCCGACGTTGGGCAGTCCCACGATTCCGCATGACAACGGCATTGGATTCCTCTCCCGCCTCTGTAATTCCCCCGTCATTATAGCGGACGGCGGAGCGGATCGTCCACTGGCGCGAAGGCGGCAGGCCCGGCAGGCTCACGGGTTCTCGAGCAGGGAATCCAGCCACGGCGCCTCCTGCGCTTCCTCCGGTACTTCAACGGCCGCCGCTTCGTTGTGCTCGCTGTAGGTGCCGGTGAACGTCTGGGTCAGGATGTAGGCCCCTTCCGGATCGCCCATCGTCAGCGCGGCCTCCATTTCCACGCGGAACGCCACGGGCCACAGCCGCCCGGGATCCAGCACAAGTTCCGCCAGAAGATGCCGGACTTTCAGGCTTTCCCGGGTTTTCTCCTCCTGCTGCGACCAGGCGAAGGTGCTTTCCAGCAGGCGGGTCGCGAAACGGCGCGCTTCCTCGCCGCTGCCTTCGTACCGGACCGTGATGCCGTTTTCGTCCCGGGACGCCGTCGACGGGCCGAGCGCCGCCACCTGCCGGACCGCTTCCGGCAGATCGGCCTGGAAATCGGACAGCGTGTTCATCATCTCCGCCGTCTCTTCCTCCGGCACCCTTGCCCATTCCTCCAGCCCGACTTCGTACACGTAGGCGCCTTCGGGCGTCAGGATGGTCCGGTATTCGGCCAGCCATTCTCCTTCAAAGGCGACGCGGACGGTCTGATCCACCCGCCGCGGCCGAACTTCCACCCGGCCTTCGCTTTCCGTGGCGGCTTCCTCCGCCGCCCCGCCATCCGCCCCGGAGACGGGGTCCAGCCTCTGGGTGAGGTTCAGCGAAAAAGCATACCGCTCCAGCGTGCCCGCCGCCTGCTCCGCATCCTCGAGCACCCTCCGCGCCTCGGGATCGGGCGCGGCGGTCGGCACATTCGTGACCGGCGGCGCGGCGGTTTCGCCCCCGTCCCCCCGGGATCCGGTGCACGCCGCGGCGGTCAGGCACAGGCACGCGATCAGGCAAAGGATCAGGCGTCGTCGCGTCATCCTCTTTTCCCCTTTTACGCACAAGCTCTGGCATTTTTTATCCTTTCCCCGGCGCCCCCTTTTCACGCACCGGCTCAAGGGCTTCCGGTTTTCCTCTGCTCGTGCTCAGGGGAATCTCCCGCAGGAAAAACACGAGTACCGCCGCAAGCAGAACCAATGCCGCCCCCGTCAAAAACACCGTGGTCAGGGAAGCGCCCAGCGCATCGCGCACCATGCCCACCAGCCGGTCGAATATCTCCAGCTGGTCCGGCGGCAGCGACTGCCGCACCGCTTCGAGTTCGGGCTGGTTCAGCAGCGTTTCCGTATCGAGCGGGAAAGCCGCTCCCGTCTGTCCGCCCGCACCCGTACCCGCGGCAGCGTCCCCGCCCAGCGATGCCTGAAGATGCCGGCGCATTTCACTGTTCATGATCGTTCCCATCACCGTAATTCCGATCGTTCCGCCCAGGCTTCGGAACAGCTGGCTGGAAGCCGTCGCCACGCCGAGCTGGTCGAAGCTCACCGCGTTTTGCACCGTCACGGCGAACACCGGCATGCCCATGCCCAGCCCGAATCCGAACACCGCCATGCCGAGCGCCGCCTGCCATACGCTGTTCATGAACGCCATGATCAGCATGCCGGCAATCATGACGGGCATGCCGACAATGGCATACCGTTTGTATTTGCCGGTTCTGGTGATCTGCCGGCCGATCCAGCCGCTGATCAGGACCATGCAGATCGACATCGGCATCGTCACATATCCGGCGTAGGTCGGCGAGACGCCCTCCACGCCCTGTACGAACAGCGGCATATAGATGAGCGCGCCCATCATGCCCGCGCTCATCACGAAGCCGATGACGTTGGAGATGGTCACGATGTCGTTGCGAAACAGCGACAGCGGCATGACGGGGCTGGACGCCCGTTTTTCCACCAACACAAACGCGATGCCGAGCACGACGGCGGCCGCCAGGAGCCACACGACCCGCGGGGAACCCCAGCCCTCTTCGCCGCCGGCGAAGGAAAAGCCCAACAGCAGCGCCGTCAGAAACAGCGTCAGAACCAGCGAACCGGCGTAGTCGACGGGCTCCGGAGGACGCCGCTCCGTTTTGGGAAAAAGCGCAAGGATCATCGCAAACGCCACAAACCCCAGCGGCAGGAACACCCAAAACAGCCATTTCCAATCCCAATGGTCAACCATCCAGCCGCCCAGGGGCGGACCGACGATGCTGGAAAATCCGAACGCGGCCGACATCAGCCCCATCCAGCGGCCCCGCTCCCGCGCCGGGAACAGATCGCCGACCGCGGTGAACGCCGTCGCCATGATGATGCCGGCGCCGATGCCCTGCACGCCCCGAAAGCCGATAAATTCGAAAATGTTCACCGAGAACCCGCACAAAAACGCCCCGACCATGAACACCGCGATGCCGATCAGCATGAACGGCTTCCGGCCGTAAATGTCGGACAGTTTGCCCACCAGGGCGGTGGCAATGGTCGACGTCAAAAGATAAATGGTGATGCACCAGCTGTAATATTCCATCCCGTTGAGGACCGAGATGATGTGCGGCATGGCGGGCCCTACGATCGTCTGGTTGATGGCCGAAAAAAACATGGCCGCCACGATGGCGAGCATGACCGGCATTTTGCGTGTTGAAGGCAAATCTTCCATGGTCTCCACTCCCTGTTATTTGTCTTTATTCATTTCCTTCCGACACGCCCGCAAACTTTTCCAGCAGACGCAAAAATACGGAAACCTCCTCTTCGTCCAGACGGGACAGATGGCCGATCAACACTTCGTTCCTGGCGCGAAGCGCCCGCTCCAGCACCTCTTTCCCGGCCGGCGTGATGCCAGCCAGCATGGATCGGCGGTCGTCGGGATCGGGAAAACGCGTGACGAACCCCGCTTTCTCCAGCCGGTCGATCATCACCGTGATGGCGCTCGGTTTGACGCCGAACCGGTCGGCCAGTTGCGTCAGCCGGCATTTTTCCTGTTGCTTGATGAAATAAAGCATATACATCTGCGGCACCGTGATGGGCAGCTCGGCCGCC
>DATCLN010000029.1:0-16279 GCA_036563895.1 Paenibacillaceae bacterium | reverse complement strand
ATTATAGGGTGCAGAGAACTCTCAATTTCGTCAATTAACAACAATCCTCCATTCTTCATTATGTGAAATATTGGATATAGAAGACTGTACAACTTGATAGTTCCCTGTGATTCGAGTGGCAACGGAATCGGTACTTCTCCCAAAGCATTTTTATGTTCGTCATATAGGGTATGGTGCATGAAAGTAAGCAATTCACTCTTTTCCACGCTTTCATCGTCAACTTGGATTATTTCTGCGAGTTGTTTATCACTATCCATATTAATCTCTACTCTTTCGACAGAAATATCTGAAATAGCAATATCAAAGGAGCGTAAAAAATTGACGGCTTCATCTTTAGAAATGATGTTATTGTTAGGGTTGCTTGAAAGAAGTTTCTCGATTAATCTTCTGAAAA
This sequence comes from Paenibacillaceae bacterium, assembly GCA_036563895.1. Lineage (GTDB taxonomy): Bacteria > Bacillota > Bacilli > Paenibacillales > Paenibacillaceae > ZCTH02-B3. Next base: position 15,885 of record DATCLN010000029.1, on the reverse strand, counting down.
ATAAATCAGGAAGTTTTGCTGATCGTATATAAAACATGAGATATTTAATGATATCCTTTACTCTTTCCAGCTGTTTTACGTTAAGTTGTCCCAGAGTATACAAAAACGGTCTGTATGGATCTGGTTGGATAATGTCCAACACTTTTTTATTCTCAAAGTGCGTGCCAAGATAGATTTTATCCCTTTTTCTGGAGAAGTAGCGAGCCTCTTGTCTGCGCGGGACAAAATAAAGATACTCAGATTCAATACCATTTCTACTTACTTCAAGACCATATCGATATCTAATGCCACCCAAGAAGAAAGAAAGTTCGTAAGATATGGGCATATCTCTACTTTTGATGTTAAACCAAAAGTTTGGAAAAAACTTGTTTAATTTTTCTTCTATATTAGAACTGGGATTAAAAAAATCTTTAAAAAATGAAAAAGAACGGATTAAGTTGGATTTACCAGAGGCATTCGGACCGTAGATGGCTGCACATTTCAAGAGTTCAAATTTGCCCTGTTTAAACACATTTGTTTCTGACAATTCACGGTTATTATCTGCGACCAAAGAAAGAACCGCTTCGTCTTTGAAAGACCTGAAATTTTTTACCCTATATTCGATTAGCACCCAGCTCACCTCCCGTTCAGCCGTATCATAGCATTTACCTGAATCAATGGCAAGATTTTTGCGATTTTTTCGCATGAAAAGCACCACCATCATCATTTTTTTATAAAGTTTATCCGAATCTTAGCGATTTTATTCCGTGTCCGACTTTTCATGAAATTATGGGTTCGCACATCCTTTATCCGACATATGCTGTAGGCGCGGGGAGGGATGGGGATGATGTTTCGGAGGCGCCTGATGCGCTTTCGCCCGATCGGAGCGTTTTGGCGGTATGGCTTGCGACGTTGGCACGGCCGGAATGCATTCTTCCCGGAGGAGCGGCTGCGCGTCGCGTCATTTCGCCCCCGCAGGAGCCGCGAAGCCGGCCGTCTTCTCCTGATTGTGCTTTTTTGTGTCATTTTGTTGCCGCTGCTGCTACCCCTCATCAAGCTGGCGGTCGTCCTGCTGTTTGCGATTGGCACGCTCGCGGCTTTCCTCCTGCTGCTGGCGATGATCCGGTTCTTATGGCTGTGGTGGCGCTGATAAAAAGATGGTAAACTTTATGAAGTGTAAGATGCTTCCGGCGGCGGAAGGGAGTCGAGGCGGGGTCGTGGTCAGGCTGAAGATCAAATACGTCTGCATGGAATGCGGCACGGAGTCGCCCAAATGGATGGGCCGTTGTCCCGGCTGCCAGGCTTGGAACACGATGATCGAGGAAATCGCGGCGCCCTCCGGCGGTACGGGCGGTCTCGGGCGAGGGCGCGAAGGGACCAAGGATCCCCCGCGTTCCATCGCGCAGCTGGAAGCAGGCCGGGAGCCGCGTTTTTCCACGGGGTTCGGGGAGCTGGACCGCGTGCTGGGCGGAGGGCTGGTTCCGGGGTCGCTCCTGCTGGTTGGCGGAGACCCGGGCATCGGCAAGTCGACGCTGCTGCTCCAGATGTCGCACGCCCTGGCGCTTCGGGAGCTAACCGTGCTGTATGTCTCCGGCGAGGAATCGGCGGGGCAGGTGAAGCTCCGTGCGGACCGGCTGGGGACGCTGGCGCCGCGGCTGTTCGTGCAGTGCGAGACGAACCTCGACCGGGTGGAGGAAGCGGTGGAATCGGTCCGGCCGGATTTTCTGGTCATCGACTCCATCCAGACGGTGTACGGGCCGGACATTCCGTCCGCGCCGGGAAGCGTTTCCCAGGTGCGCGAATGCACCGGCAGGCTGCTGCGCCTGGCGAAGGGGCGCAACATGGCCACGGTGCTGGTCGGCCACGTCACCAAGGACGGCTCCATCGCCGGCCCGCGGCTGCTGGAGCACATGGTCGACACCGTCCTGTATTTCGAAGGGGACCGGCATCATACATACCGCGTGTTGCGCGCCATCAAGAACCGCTTCGGCCCGACCAACGAAATCGGCGTCTTCGAAATGGCGGAGAGCGGTCTGCGCGAGGTGCCCAATCCGTCGGAACTGTTTTTGTCGGAACGGCCGCTGGGCGTGGCGGGCTCCTGCGTGGTCGCCAGCCTGGAGGGCTCCCGGCCGCTGCTGGTGGAACTTCAGGCGCTGGTGGCGCCGACCCATTTTCCGTCGCCCCGCCGGATGACCGCCGGATGGGACCACAACCGGCTGGCTTTGGTCATCGCCGTGCTGGAGAAGCGGATGGGGTTTTTCTTCCAGAATCACGATGCCTATCTCAACGTGGCGGGCGGCGCCAGGCTGACGGAGCCGGCGGCGGACCTGGCCGCGGCGGTGTGCCTGGCTTCCAGTTTCCGGGACGTGCCCACGCGTCCCTACGACGTGGTGTTCGGGGAAGTCGGGCTTACCGGGGAAGTGCGCGCCGTGGCGAGGGCCGAACAGCGGGTGAAGGAAGCCCGCAAGCTGGGGTTCAAGCGCGTGATCCTGCCCGCCGGCAGCATGAAAGGATGGCGGCCTCCGCCTGGCATCGAGCTGATCGGCGTCCATACCGTGGCCGATGCGCTGCGCGCCGCCCTGGAACAGGGGTGACTTCTTGCGATGAGGGAAAGGGAAGAAGATCTGATGCACCAGCTGCTGCCGATGGTTGCCCCGGGAACGCCGTTCCGGGAAGCGCTGGAAAACATCCTGCGCGCCAAGACGGGGGCGCTCATCGTCGTCGGCGGCGGGCCGGAAGTGATGGCGCTGGTGGACGGGGGATTCGCCATCGGCTGCGATTTCAGCCCGAACATTTTGTACGAGCTGGCCAAAATGGACGGGGCGATCATCCTGAGCGACGACGCGAAAAAGATTTTGTACGCCAACACCCAGCTCATTCCCGACTCGTCCATCCCGTCCACGGAAACGGGCATCCGGCACCGGACCGCGGAGCGGGTCGCCAAGCAGACGGGGAAACTGGTCGTCTCCATCTCGCAGCGCCGGAATGTCATCACGCTGTACCAGGGCAACCTGCGGTACACGCTCCGGGATGTGGGCGTCATCCTGACGAAGGCCAACCAGGCCATCCAGACGCTGGAGCGTTACCAGGCGGCGTTCCAGCAGTCCATCACCAACCTGTCCGCCCTTGAGTTCGAGGAACAGGTGACGATGCACGACGTGACCCATGTGCTGCAACGCCTGGAGATGGTGCTCCGGATCAAGGGGGAAATCCGCCGCTACGTGCTGGAGCTTGGCCACGAGGGCCGGCTGGTCGGCATGCAGGTGGAGCAGCTGGCCGGCAACGCGGAGGAGGAAATGCGCCTCCTGCTCAAGGATTACGCCCGCGACAACAGCGAGGAGAAAATCCGGGAAATCCAGCAGGCCCTGAAAAAGCTGCCCTCCGAAGAGCTGCTCGACGGGGGGCAGGTGCTGCGCCTCTTGGGCTACGGCTCGGTGGGCGCCGCGTCGGAGGAAGGATTCCTGCCCCGGGGCTACCGGCTGCTCAGCAAAATCCCGCGCCTGCCTTCCCTGATCATTCACAATCTGGTGGAACGGTTCGGAACCCTGTCGCAAATCATGGCGGCCACCATCGAAGAACTGGACGACGTGGACGGCATCGGCGAAATCCGGGCCCGCTCCATCCGGGAAGGCCTGCGGCGCATCCGCGAGCAAGTCTTGATTGACAGACATCTTTGAACGGTTTTAGAATGAGAAGACGGCACTGCGCCGGAGGATGGGACGAAAGTTCGGGGTGAATCCGATGGTGGCCAGATCGATTCCCAACCTGTTTACGATCGGCAATCTGTTTCTAGGCATCCTGGCGATCCTTTGGGCTTTCCAGGACCGCGCGTCCGAGGCGGTTCTGCTGGTGTTTTTGGCCATGCTGCTGGACGGCCTGGACGGCCGCGTGGCCCGGGCGCTCAACGCCCAGAGCGAGTTCGGCAAGGAGCTCGATTCGCTGTCCGACATCGTCTCCTTCGGCGTCGCACCCGCGTTCATCATGTACCATGCCGCTTTCGCGTCGCTGGAACCGACCGCGCTGGTGTGGACGGTGACGGCGATCTTCCCGATCTGCGGCGCGCTGCGGCTGGCCCGTTACAATGTCCGCGACGGCATCCCGGGGTATTTCGTCGGACTGCCCATCCCGGCGGCGGGCGGCGTGCTGGCCGCGCTGGCGGTGTTCGCGGAGGACCTGGACGTGTCGCTGCTCATGCTCAGCATGGTGGCGCTTTCGTTCCTGATGATCAGCACGACCAGGTATCCCAACTTCAAGAAGTTCGGCTTGCCGAAGCCGGCGATCTGGGCGGTGCCGCTGGTGGTCGCCGGGGCGGCGGCGCTGGCGTGGCTGTTCCCGCGCGGAATCGCGCACGTGGCCCTGGGGATGCTGCTCCTCTACGCCCTGTGGGGATTCAAGCGGAGCGTCAAGCGCCTGTTCCGGCGGGTCCGCCGGCGGAGTTTCCGCGCGAAAGAGGCGGAGCAGGAACATCACAGCGCCTGACGCGGGTTGGGGAACGGAAAAAAGTTAAAGGGAGAACCTGCGGGAATATCCGCGGGGTCTCCCTTTTTGTTTGGCCGGCACGCCGCCGGGCATGCCTTCGAAGCTTCAGGTCAGGTTGAAAAGGCCGAGGGTGGCGCATTTTTTGATTTCTTCGTCCACGATTTCCTCGAAGCCGATGTCGAGCAGGCTGCAGAGAGCCGCGAAATAGAAGATGGTCTTGCCCATCTCGGAACGGACGAAATCCCGGCAATGTTCGCACAGCTGCCCCGACATGTGGGATCTCGAAAGGCGCAGCGCCTCGTCCAGCCGCTGCGCTTGCGAGAACGGCTGCTGCCGGGCGTTCAGCTCGATGCACCCGCATTCGGTGACGGCTTTGGCCACCGCCCGGTTGACGGACGCGGACGACTGGCTGAGTTTCGTCATGGCGTCCAGCAGGCTGCGATCGCGGAGCAACAGTTCGGACACCTGCTGCTGGAAATGTTGAAGTTTCGTTGCGCTCATCCCTTGCCAACCTCCGCGCTCGGTGTGTGGAACAACCTTTTCTCGATTCTCAATTATAAGGGAAAATGGGGCGGAATTCCAAGCAAAGTTTGTCATGGGCGAATTTGGCACATACTGTTAACGGATTTTGCGAAGGCGGGGAGTGATCGCATGTTGATAAAACGCGTCTTGCAAATGGCGGGCATTCTGGCCGGATGGCTGGCGGCCCGGGAATGGGGAGCCGGATGGACGGACGCCCGGGGAGCCTGGATGGGAGGCGCGCCGGCGGCGGCATCCGGATTCGAAGGCATGCTTACGGCGGCGCTGGGCGCCATGATCGGGCTGCTGGCGGCCACCGCCGTCGCCGGGCCTGTGGCGGCGCGGCTGACGCAGGGCATCAACCGGCTGACGTCGCTGCCCGCGCCGGATCTCCTGGCCGGAGCGGCGGGCGCCATGCTGGGGCTGGCCGCGGGAGCACTGGCGTATCCTTTTCTGTCGGACATCCCCCGTTTCGGGGAACTCTTGGCGGCGCTTTTGGCCCTGATCCTGGTCCATTCGGGCGTCCGCATCGCCTGGCGCAAGAAGGAGGAGCTGGCCGAACTGCTCGCGCGCCGGGGGGCTTCGGCCGATGAGGAGGAAGAGGCGCCTCGGCCGGGAGAACATAAAATCTTGGACACCAGCGTCATCATCGACGGCCGGATCGCGGACATTTGCAAAACCGGGTTCATCGAGGGCACGCTGGTCATCCCGGAATTCGTGCTGGAGGAGCTGCAGCACATCGCCGACTCCTCCGACCTGCTCAAGCGCAACCGCGGCCGGCGGGGCCTGGACATCCTGAACAAGATCCAGAAGGAACTCGACGTGAAGGTCCTGATCTACGAAGACCCGAACGAGGAAAGGGAAGGCGGGGACGTGGACGGCCGGCTGGTCAAGCTGGCCAAGGCGCTGGGCGGCAAGGTGGTGACCAACGATTTCAACCTGAACAAGGTGTGCGAGCTGCAGGGGGTCTCGGTGCTCAACATCAACGATCTGGCCAACGCCATCAAGCCTGTGGTACTGCCCGGCGAGGAGATCGTGGTGCACGTGATCAAGGACGGCAAGGAGCACGGCCAGGGGGTCGCCTACCTGGACGACGGTACGATGATCGTGGTGGAAAACGGGCGGGATTTCATCGGCTCGACGATGGAGGTGCTGGTCACCAGCGTGCTGCAGACCTCCGCCGGCCGGATGATCTTCGCCAAGCCGAAGGTGTTCGAAAAGGCGCTGTGAAGCCTGTACAGGGACGGGGAGGGCGCGAAACGGTTTTCCGCGGAATGCGCCTTTCGGAAAACGGTTGGAAAAAAGCTGCCGGCGCGTTATGATGATAATGGCGTTGGATAAGCGGGCGGGATGCCGGAGGGGTCCCGCCTTTGCGTTGTTTGGCCGGTTCGTCCGGCCAGGGTGAAAGGGGAAATCCGCGGATGAGATGGGGAGCGGTGATCGTCGCCGCCGGCAGCGGGAGGCGCATGGGGGCGCGCGAAAACAAGGTGTTTCTGCCGCTCGGGGGAAAACCGATCCTGGCGCATGCTCTGGCGGCGTTTGAAGCGTGCGCGGCGGTGGAATCCGTCGTGGTGGTCGCCGCGCCGGGCGAGCGCGAGCGGGCGGCGGCCGTGTGCGAGGAGGCGGGGTGCCGGAAGGTGAGCGCCATCGTGGAAGGCGGGGCGGAGCGGCAGGACAGCGTCCGGGCCGGACTGGCCGCCCTGGACACGGACGGGGTGCTCGTCCACGACGCGGCCCGGCCGCTGGTCACGCCGGAGAAAATCGACGCCTGCCGCCGCTCCGCCGAGGAATGCGGGGCGGCCGCCCTGGCCGTGCCGGTGCACGACACGATCAAGGTGACGGACGAGCACGGCTGGATCGTGGCCACGCCGGATCGCCGGACGCTGTGGGCGGTGCAGACGCCGCAGGCGTTCCGGCGGGAGGAGCTGGCGGAAGCGCACCGGCTCGCCCTGGCGGACGGTTTCCGGGCCACGGACGACGCGATGCTGCTGGAACGCCTCGGGCGCCGGGTGGCGGTGGTGGAAGGCGACTACGCCAACGTCAAGATCACGACGCCGGAAGACCTGGAGCTGGCCGAACGGCTGCTCATGCGGCGCGGGTCCGTGCGGAAACCCGACGCGGTCCGGATCGGGCAGGGATTCGACGTTCACCGGCTGACGGAAGGGCGCCCGTGCATCATCGGCGGCGTGCGCATTCCCCATGGCAAAGGGCTGCTTGGCCATTCGGACGCCGACGTGCTGCTGCACGCCATCGCCGACGCGATTCTGGGGGCGCTGGCCCTGGGCGACATCGGGCGGCATTTTCCGGACACCGATCCGGCTTACGCCGGCGCCGACAGCATGATGCTGCTCGCCAGGGTGTGGGCGCTGGCCAGGGAGCGCGGTTACCGGCTGGGCAATGTGGACGCGACGATCATCGCCCAGGAGCCGAAAATGGCGCCCCACATTCCCGCCATGCGCGCCAACATCGCGCGGGTGCTGGAATGCGGCGAGCAACGGGTGAGCGTAAAGGCGACCACCTCCGAGCGCCTCGGTTTCACCGGGCGCGGGGAAGGCATCGCCGCCCAGGCGGTTGTATGCCTTGTCGGCGATGTGCTATGATGCAGGAATAGAGCGCCAGCGAAGGGCGCCCGCACGGGAGGATGGACCATGAGCGGCAAGGTTCGCGTGCGTTACGCGCCGAGTCCGACGGGACATCTCCACATCGGCAACGCGCGCACGGCGATTTTCAATTACCTGTTCGCCCGCCATCACGGGGGAGACTTCATCATCCGCATCGAAGACACGGATGTCAAGCGCAACGTGGCCGGCGGCGAGGAAAACCAGCTGGCCTACCTGAAATGGCTCGGCGTGGACTGGGACGAAAGCGTGGACCGTCCCGGCGCCTGCGGACCATACCGGCAGACGGAGCGTCTGGACATCTACCGCAAATACTGGCAGGATCTGCTCGACCGGGGCCTGGCCTATCGTTGCTATTGCACGGAAGAAGAACTGGAACGGGAACGCGAGGAGCAGATCGCGCAAGGTCTCAACCCGCGGTATTCCGGCAAGTGCCGCGGCCTGTCCGCCGAGGAGCAGGCGCGCCTGGCGGCCGAAGGCCGGGAAGCCAGCGTGCGTTTCCGCGTGCCCGAGGGGCGCACCTATACGTTCCAGGACATGGTGCGGGGCGCCATCACCTTCCGTTCGGAGGATTTCGGCGATTTTGTCATCGTGAAAAAGGACGGCATCCCGACCTACAATTTCGCCGTGGTCGTGGACGACCATCTCATGGGCATCACCCACGTGCTGCGCGGCGAGGACCATATCACCAACACGCCCCGGCAGCTCATGATCTACGAGGCGTTCGGCTGGACGCCGCCGGAGTTCGGCCACATGACCCTGATCGTCAACGAGCAGCGCAAAAAGCTGTCGAAGCGTGACGAATCCATCATCCAGTTCATCGAGCAATACGACAAGCTGGGCTATCTGCCCGAAGCCCTGTTCAACTTCATCGCCCTGCTCGGCTGGTCACCGGAAGGGGAGCGGGAGATCTACTCGCGGGAGGAGCTGATCGAGATCTTCGACGCGAGCCGGCTGTCGAAGAGCCCCGCCGTGTTCGATTCGGCCAAGCTTCTCTGGATGAACCAGCACTATCTGAAAGCGGCGCCGACGGAGCGGGTCGTGGCCATGTGCGTGCCGCATCTGCAGGCGGCCGGCCGGCTGCCGGAGCAGCCGTCGGAGGCCGACCTGGAGTGGGCCGCGGTGCTGGTGGAGCTGTTTCGCGACCACCTGCGCTACGCGGCGGAAATCGTTCCGCTTTCCGACATGTTTTTCGGCGAGGCGCCGGAGCCCGACGAGGAGGGCCGCGCCGTGCTGGCCGAGCCGACGGTTCCGGCGGTGCTGGAGGCGTTCCGCCGGCAGGCGGAGGCGGCCGCGCCGGAGGAATTCACCAGGGACCGGATCCAGGCCATGTTCAAGGCGGTGCAGGCGGAAACCGGCGCCAAGGGCAAAGCGCTGTTCATGCCGATCCGCGTGGCGCTCACCGGGCAGACGCACGGCCCCGACCTGGCCGGCTGCATCCGGGTGCTCGGCCGGGACGAAACGCTGCGCCGGCTGGGCAAGGCCCTGGAGAAATATTGAGTTCTTGCCATGGCGCCCCGGATGGGATATACTTTCGGTAACGGCGAAGAACAGGAGAGTACGTTTCGCGCAGGAATGTCCAGAGAGGAGCGCCGCGGCTGCAAGCGATCCCTTTCCGGCGAAGCGGAAATGCGCCTGGGAGCCGCGCCGTCGATCGGCGGCCGGAGAGCCGCGCGGGTAGACGGCGCCGGGTGGCCCCGTTAACGGCCGCACGAGGGGGACCCCCCGGACCGCTCCATAGCCAGGGCGGCGGGACGGTCCAAGCAGAGTGGAACCGCGTGAACGTCACGTCTCTGCAGCGCGTCGCTGCGGAGATTTTTATTTTGGGTCCGGTTGCGGACAAGGCGACGAAAGGGGGAAGTGAAAGTGGGGTTCTGGAGCACGCTCCGCTCGGACATCGAAGCGGTGTTTGAAAACGATCCGGCCGCGCGCAGCAAGCTGGAGGTCATCCTCACGTACAGCGGCCTGCACGCCATCTGGGCGCACCGCGTCGCCCACGCGCTGTACAAGAGGAAGCTGTACACCCTGGCGCGAATCATTTCGCAGATCAGCCGGTTTTTCACGGGCATCGAGATCCATCCCGGCGCCAAGATCGGCAAAAAGCTGTTCATCGACCACGGCATGGGTGTCGTCATCGGCGAGACGGCGGAGATCGGCGACGAGGTGATCATCTACCAGGGCGTCACGCTGGGCGGCACCGGGAAGGAAAAAGGCAAGCGCCATCCCACCATCGGCAACCGGGTGGTCATCGGCGCGGGGGCGAAGGTGCTCGGCTCGTTCAAGGTGGGCGACAACACGCGCATCGGTTCCAACTCCGTCGTCCTGCGCGAAGTGCCGCCCAACAGCACCGTGGTCGGCAATCCCGGCCGCATCGTGAAGCGGGACGGGCAGCGGGTCGACCGCCTGGACCACACCAACCTGCCCGACCCGGTGGTGGACATGTTCCGACAACTGCAGGAAGAAATCCAGGATTTGCGTGCCGAAATCGAACGTCTCAAAGCGCAGCGGGAGGCGTCCGGGAGCGGGACGCAATCCGTCCGGACGGACAACGCGGAACTTCGGGAAGAGCAAAGGAGCACGGTACCGTGAGTTTGCAAATCTACAACAGCTTGACCCGGCGAAAGGAACCGTTCGTCCCCCTCGAACCGGGAAAAGTGAACATGTACGTTTGCGGCCCGACCGTTTACGACTACATCCACATCGGCAACGCGCGTCCACTCATTTTTTTTGACGTGGTCCGCCGCTATCTGGAAGCGATCGGTTACAGGGTCAATTTTGTGGTCAACTACACCGACGTCGACGACAAGCTGATCCGCAAGGCGAACGAACTGGGCGTCACCGTGCAGGAGGTGGCGGAGCGGTTCATCCGCGCCTTCAATGAAGACCGCGAAGCCCTGCGCGTGCGGCCGGCAACGGTCAACCCGCGGGTGACGGAGACGATCCCGGAAATCATCGCCTTCATCGAAGGGCTGGTGGCCAGGGGATACGCCTACGAAAGCGGCGGGGACGTGTACTACCGGACGAACAGGTTTCCGGAGTACGGCAAGCTTTCGCACAAGAACCTGGACGAACTGATGTACGGAATCCGCGTGGAAGTGGACGAGCGCAAGGAAAACCCGCAGGATTTCGTGCTGTGGAAAGCCGCGAAGCCGGGTGAAATCAACTGGCCCAGCCCGTGGGGCAACGGCCGGCCCGGCTGGCACATCGAATGTTCCGCCATGGCGCTGAAGTACGCGGGCGAGACGCTGGACATCCACGGCGGCGGGCAGGATCTGCAGTTTCCCCACCACGAGTGCGAGATCGCCCAGTCCGAGGCGTTCACCGGCAAGCCGCTGGCCCGCTACTGGATGCACAACGGGTTCGTCAACATCAACCACGAAAAAATGTCCAAATCGCTGGGCAACGTGGTCAACGTGCGGGATTTGCTCCAAAGAACGAGCCCGTATGCGATCCGCTACCTGATGCTGGCTTCCCACTACCGCAGCCCGCTCAACTTCAGCGAAGAGACGCTGCGCCAGGCGGAAAACAGCGTGGAGCGGCTCGCCAACTGCCGGGACAACCTGAAGCACCGTCTGGCCGCGGTGGGCGTGCCGGGGTCGCCGGAGGATCCCTTCGAGGATCCGGAGCTGCTGGAGCGGCTGAAACGGTTTGAGGAAGCATTCCATGAGAAAATGCGGGACGATTTCAACACCCCCGACGCAATCACCGCGTGGTTCCGGATCGTTTCGGAGGCCAACATCTATCTGCGGCGCGACGTGGTGACGGAAGCCGGCGTCCGGTATTTCCTGGATCTCTTCGCGCGGCTGGACGACATCCTCGGGCTGCTGCCCGAAGAGCAGGCGGAGCTGGCCGACGCCGAAGTGGAGGCGCTCATCGCGGAGCGGACGGAAGCGCGCAAGGCGAGAAATTACGCCCGCGCCGACGAGATCCGCAACCTGCTGGCCGCGCGCGGCATCATCTTGGAAGACACGCCCCAGGGCGTGCGCTGGCGCCGCAAGTAAAGGAGGAGATTCGCTGCCATGAGCCGGCGCGACAGGGGAAGAGGCGCCGCCCGGGCGGAGGCGAAAGGCAAGCCGGCGAAGACAGGCGTGTCGGCAAAGGCAACCGTGCCGGCGAAGGCAAACAGGCCGGCGAAGGGGAATACGCCGGCGCAGGCTGACGTGCCGGCGAAGGCGGACCGCAGGCCGCCGGGCTTGGGGATGGTGCCGGAGGGGCCGCAGGCTCCGGATGAACGGGCGGAGGCGCTGTCCGGCGAAGAACTGCTGGCCGGAAAACACCCGGTGCTGGAGGCGCTTCGCTCCGGACGGCCGCTGAACAAGATCTGGGTGGCGAGCCAGGCGCAACGGCAGGCGGTGCAGCCCATCCTGGAGGCGGCCCGGGAACGCGGCGTCGTGGTGCAGGTGACGGACCGGCGCGCGCTGGACCGCCTGGCGCCCGGCGTGTCCCACCAGGGGATCGTCGCCCAGGCGGCGGCCGCGCCGTACGCGGAGCTGGAGGATTTGCTGGAGCGCGCCGCCCGAAGCGGCCGCCCGCCGCTTCTGGTCCTGCTGGACGAAGTGGAAGATCCGCACAATCTCGGCTCGGTGCTGCGCACGGCGGAGTGCGCGGGGGCCAGCGGCGTCATCGTGCCGAAGCGGCGCAGCGCGGGTCTCACGGCGGCGGTGGCGAAAGCTTCGGCCGGCGCGGTGGAACATATTCCGGTGGCGCGGGTGACCAATCTGGCCCAGACCATCGGGCTCCTGCAATCGCGCGGCTACTGGGTGGCGGGCGCCGACGCTTCCGCGCCGCAGGACGTGTTCGCCGCCGACCTGACCGGACCGCTGGCGGTGGTCATCGGCAGCGAAGGAAAGGGACTCTCCCGCCTGGTCCGGGAAAAGTGCGATTTTCTCGTGTCCGTGCCGATGTTCGGCCGCATCGGGTCGCTGAACGCCTCCGTCGCCGCGGCGGTCATCCTGTATGAGGCGGTCCGGCAGCGGCTGGCGAAGGGCGGGGCGGAGGACGGGGCCATGCGCGGTGCAAAGGGCGGCGCGGGGGGCGGCGGAGCCCTGGAGGACGGCCATGCTCCGGCGTGACGACGTGCTGATCGTGGACGGCTACAACATGATCGGCGCATGGCCCGAGCTGGAGCCGCTGATGGCCGACCGGCTGGACGAAGCGCGGGACCGGCTGGTGGACATGCTGGCCGATTACGGGGCGTTTGCCGGCGTGAGCGTGACGGTGGTGTTCGACGCGTTTCGCGTGCCGGGGACGGGGGCGGCGTACCGGGTGGCCGGGGTGGAGGTCGTATTCACCCGGGAGAAGGAGACGGCGGACGAGTGCATCGAGCGGCTCGTCGGCGAACTCAAAACCGAAGGCCGCAACGTGTTCGTGGCCACCTCCGACTACACCCAGCAGCGGGTCGCCTTCGGCCGCGGCGCGCTGCGCCTGTCGGCGCGGGAGCTGCGGCTCCGGGTGCTGGAAAGCCGGCGGCAGATCGAACAGGCGGTGCGCGGGCAGCTTCCGGTCCAGCGCAACCCGCTGGGCGGCACGCTCAGCGAGGAAGCGCGGCGCCGGTTTGAATCCTGGCGGCGCGGCGAAGGCCTTTCCGGCGACTGATCTTTCGTTCGGGTTTTCCTTCGGCGAATGCCGGCGGAAAGCCCTGTTTTATTGACGTTTCCAGCTTCTATCAAGTATATTGGTAATAGTTTAATATACATAAAGTTCTCCGGGGGTTGCAGCATCTTCACGGGCCGGAGGGGAATTTCGTGAGCGTCGACGTGAAAAAGCCGGAAACGCACGAATACGACGCCAAATCGGACGAAGATATTGTCGAAGCGGTCCGCCTGGGAGACGCCGCGGCGCTGGAGTACCTGATCAACAAATACCGGAATTTTGTCAGGGCCAAGGCGAGATCGTATTTTCTCATCGGCGCTGAACGGGAAGACATCGTCCAGGAAGGCATGATCGGGCTGTACAAGTCGATCCGCGACTTCCGGGGGGACAAGCTGGCCTCTTTCAAGGCCTTTGCCGAACTGTGCATCACCCGCCAGATCATCACGGCCATCAAGACCGCCACCCGGCAGAAGCACATTCCCCTCAACTCGTACATTTCCCTGGACAAGCCCATCTACGACGAGGATTCCGACCGTACGCTGCAGGACATCCTCTGCGGCACTTCGGTGTGCGATCCGGAAGAGATGATCATCAACCAGGAGGAATTTTACGGCCTGGAAGACAAAATGTCGGAGCTGCTCAGCGACCTGGAGCGCAAGGTGCTGATGCTGTATCTGGACGGCCGGTCGTACCAGGAAATCGCCGTGGATCTGGACCGGCACGTCAAGTCCATCGACAATGCCCTCCAGCGCGTCAAACGGAAGCTGGAACGCTATCTGGAAGTGCGGAACGTCAGCGGATGACGTTCTTTTTTTATGCCTTTCGGGCGTGCCGCGGGATCGGGATGCGGCATGGCGCGTGTTGTCAGCGCGCGGCCAGGGCCAGTCCTTCGCCCGCGGCGGCGCCCAGCACGACCAGCAGCCACGGAGGGCAGCGCAAATACGCCAACGCGCCGAACAGGGCCGCCGCCAGCGCGAAATCCTCCGGCGCGCGGACCGTCGACGTCCAAATCGGATGGTACAGGGCGGCAAGCAGCACGCCGACCACCGCCGCGTTCACGCCCGCCAGAGCCGCGCGCATCCGCGGCAGCCGGCGCAGCGCGTCCCAGAACGGCAGCGCGCCCGCCACCAGCAGAAACCCGGGCAGGAAGATGCCGATGATCGCCGTCAGGGCTCCCGCCCAGCCTCCCGCTTCCATTCCCAGAAACGCCGCAAAGGTAAAAAGCGGTCCCGGCAGCGCCTGGGCGGCGCCGTATCCGGCCAGGAAACGGCCCGGTTCCACCCAGCCCGCCGCGACGGTTTCCTTCTCCAGAAGCGGCAGCACGACGTGGCCGCCCCCGAACACGAGGGCGCCGGCGCGGTAGAACGCGTCGAACATCGCCAGCGTTTGCCCCGGCCACAGGCTGTTCGCCAGCGGAAGCGCAAACAGCAGGAGCGCCGCGAGCGCCAGGCAGCACAGGGCGAGGGGCCGGGACAGCGGCGCGCGCTTAGGCGGCGTTCCTTCAGCGGCCATGCGGCCGCCGCCCGCATCCGCCCCGACGGCGGCGGCGTGGCGCAAGGCCAGCGCGCCGATGAGCCCTCCGGCCAGGATCGCCGTCCACTGGCTGGCCGCCGCCGGCCAGAGCGTGACCAGCACGGCGGCCCCCACCGCCATCGCCGCCCGCGGCCGGTCCGCGGCCAACTGCCGTCCCATGCTCCAGACGGCCTGCGCCACGACGGCCACCGCGACGAGCTTCAGGCCGTGCAGCCAGCCGGCGTCCGCCCCGCCGAACCGGTCCGCCCACCGGTCCAGGCCGAGGGCGAAGCCGATCATCAGGAGCGCCGACGGCCAGGTGAAGCCGAGCCATGCGGCGATGCCGCCCGCGAAGCCGGCCCGCATCATGCCGATGCCGATTCCGGCCTGGCTGCTGGCCGGTCCGGGCAGAAACTGGCACAGCGCCGTCAGGTCCGCGTAGCTTTGGGCGTCCAGCCATTTTCGCCGGCGGACGTATTCATCGTAGAAATACCCGATATGCGCCGCAGGACCGCCGAAGGACACAAGTCCCAGCTTCGTCGCGGCGAGAAAAACGCGGATGATTTCCTTCATTCGGCTGCCATCCCCATTCGGACACGCTCTCCGTTCATTTCTCCATGAGGGCCGGTCTCTCCTTCCCGGAGCCCTCCGCCTTCCGGCGGACCGGACCGAAACCCGCGGCCGGACGGGGATTTGACATCCCTCGGACCCTGTGATAAATTATTTCAGTAATCTTCAGAGAGCGGCGGATTTCCGCCCGTTCGCGAAGGCGCGGAACGCCGGGCTTCGTTGCCGGATTCGCATCGGCCGCCATCGGCCGCGGCGGGCAGAACGGACAAAGCAAGCGGGATTCCGGGAGGTGTACGGAATGCGGGTCTTCATCACGCTCGCCTGCACGAACTGCAAGCAACGCAACTACACGACCACCAAGAACAAGCGGACGCACCCCGACCGCCTGGAACTGAAAAAATACTGCAGATACTGCAACGGGCACACGCTGCACCGCGAGACGCGGTAGTCGCGAGGAGACTGGAGGTTATCCCCGTGGCATTTCTGAACAGACTGAAACGCGGCTTCGGCAATTTTTTTTCGTTTTTCGGCGAAAGCTGGAGTGAACTGAAAAAAGTCCGGTGGCCGACCCGGAAAGAGCTGATTAGCTACACCATTGTCGTGATCATCACCGTGC
>DATCLN010000028.1:0-7497 GCA_036563895.1 Paenibacillaceae bacterium | reverse complement strand
CAAACTCTCCAGGAAAATGGTCAAGCCAATCTGGCTCGAATAAGCGTTGCAAAGGAACCAACGTGGTCCTCGCGCTCGGTGTTCAGTTTTCAAAGAGCGAACCGGCCGCCTCGCGGCGGCAGCTTTTATAATATAGCACAGATCGGGTGACTTTCGCAACACCCCAAACACGTTTTTTTGCCGGTAATACCGCCGTTTTAAACCGCCGCGTAACGCACTTCAACCGGCATTTCCGAGCCGAGCGGCAGGGCCGGGATCTCTTCCCGGACGTGGCCGCGCTTGACGAGCATCTGCAGCACCAGAGCCAGGTTCAGATCCAGCCCGCGAAGCTGCGGATGCCGCATGAGTTCCTGCACGGTCCACGGCGCGGCGCGGCTGGCGAGAATGCGCAGCAGCAGCGCGCACGACGATTGCATTTTGGTCAGCACGGCGAATTCGCACGCCAGAAGCAGAAGCTGCACGCGCTTTTCCGCCGATTCGCCGCTGGTGGTGAGCTCCTCGAACAGCTTGTAAATGCCCGGATTGATCCGCCGGACTTCGTTCCAGACCCTCAGGCCCGGATGAAGCCCTTCCTCCAGCATCACGATGCGGGCCCAGTGGTGGATCGAATCGACGATATGGGAAAAAGCGTCCGCCACGCGGCCTTCCTTCATGTCCTGCTTGGCCCGCACGCACATCTCCAGAAACCGCGAAAACTCCCCGAGCAATTTCCGGTCCCGCTCGCCCTGCGGCCAGTCGGTCAGCATCCGGCGGTACCCGGCCAGGGCGCCTTCCGGATCGTCCAGAATCTCGCCCCGGGCCAGCCAGTGCGCCCAGCGGCCATTGTCGTCGGCGGCCAGCAGCTCATCCAGCCGCCCCGGCGGCATCCGCAGGACTTCAATGTTCGCCTCGCCCCATTTCCAATGCTCCGTCACGCCTTCCGGAGGGGCGTTCCGGTTGAGCGCGAGCAGCAGACCGTGCACCCCGATCGCAAACGGTTGATCCGAAAACGGAAACGGAACCCACATCAGTCCGACGAGTCCTTCTTCCTGGCGAAGGACGTGGGCGCAGCGGCTTCCCGCATCTTCCAACGCTTTCAGTTCCACGCCGGTCAACCCCCAACTCGATCGCGACCGCATGCCGTCGCGTTGCCGCAGCGGCCGGCCGGTTTGCCGGCACGGCGAGACGATGTGGTATAATGAAGGCGCGTTCTGGCGGTCGCTCGCTCCGCTTGCGGGCGATGCCCGCAGGGTGCGAAAATTGTCGCATGAGTGTAATAGTTCTACATCCGTTCCCGGTTTCCTGCCATGCGCCGGGCCGCATCCGCGGCAAAATCCGGCGTTTTCCGGAAGCCGGACAAAAGAACCCGGAGTGGATGACCATGAAGTGGAAAGCGAGCAAAATCACGACGATGCGCACGCTGGGACTGGGGCTCATGCTGCTCGGTCTCGGCGTGATGGTGCTCGGGACCGGCGGCATCCTGCTGTTCGGCAATCCCGGCAAAGTCATCGCCGCCGTGTTCCTCGTGATCGGGCTCATCGCCTGCCTGGCCAGCACCGC
Organism: Paenibacillaceae bacterium; assembly: GCA_036563895.1. Lineage (GTDB taxonomy): Bacteria > Bacillota > Bacilli > Paenibacillales > Paenibacillaceae > ZCTH02-B3. The sequence continues at coordinate 5,958 of DATCLN010000028.1, read as the reverse complement.
GGTCTATTTCTGGGCAGGCATGGTCTCCACCGGCGCGCCGGTGGTGGAGTGCCCGGAATGCGGCAAACGGACGAAAATGCTGGGCAAAATGGACCGGTGCATGTACTGCCATACCATTTTGACGACGGACCCGGACCTGGCCACCGACAACAAGCCGTCCTCCTCCGGCCCGATATCCGCGCCGTGACCGCGTCGTGGACAGACGGCCAGCAGCCGGCCGCGCCCGACTGGCGACACGGCAGCCTTCTTTCGACCGCCCACGTCCGTTCACGCGGCTGGCCGCACGCCCGACCGGCGCTCGGCCGGCCGCGTCGCGCCGGCGTACTCCGCCTCCGCTGCTTCCGAAGGCCCTCACGCCCGGCAGCCGGCGCCTCCGCTTACGGCAGGCTCTGCAGTTCCCGATCCAGGACCTCCCAGATGTCGGGGGCGGCGAAGCCCCGCTGCCAGGAGGCGATCCCGGCCAGGCCGTACTTTTTCACGATGCCGATCCGCGCCTTCAGCGAATGTTCGTCCTCAATCCAGATCTTATATGTGTTTTCCCCTTCTTTATACTCCACGTAATGCTGCCCGGTTTCCTCCTGCAGCACCGGCTCGAGCTTCCGCTCCCTCAGGATTCGGCGCACCGCTTCCATCCCCAAGGCCCGCGACGAAACCTTCCCGTCCTTGTCGATGGTCCACAGGCGGGCGTAAAACGGAACGCCCAAAATCAGCTTGTCCGGCGGCACCTTGTCTTCCTTCAGGATGCGCGCGATGGCGTTTTCCGCCCAGGGCAGCGACGAAACGGAGCCGGCCTTCGGGCTGGTCGCCCAATGCTCGTCGTAGGCCATGACCATCATGAAATCGACCACGCGCCCGAGCTTCTCCCGGTCCAGAAACGCCGACCACATCTCGTTGCTCGACTTCGGCGTCACGTCGATGGACACCACCAGCCCCTGCGCGTGCATAAGCGGCGTCAGTTCCCGCACAAACTGGACCAGAGGCTCCTTGTCGGACAGATACACGTTTTCGAAATCGATGTTGATGCCCTGCAGGTTGAACGTCTGGGCGTAGGCCAGCAGCTGGGCGATCATGTTCATGCGCCGCTCGTGGGTGGACAGCGCCTCGCGGGTCAGGTCGGGGTCGAAGCTGTTGCTGAACAGCGCCCACACCTGCATGCCGCGGTCGTGCGCCCATTTCACGAACTTGGGATCTGCCTTGCTGCGGATGTTGCCTTCCCCGTCCGTCAGCTCGAACCACGTCGGGCTGATCACGTTCACGCCGGGAAGCTCGCCGATTTTGGCCGGGTCCGGCGGAACGTTGTACACCGCTTCCCAGGTCAGGTTGATCTTTTTCCCGGTCAGGTTCCAGTAGGCGAAATCTTCCTCGCTGAAGCTGCTCGCAAGACGCGTCGGCGGCGCGGTCACCGTTTCGGCGCCGCGCAGGGCCACGTGGCGCTCATCCACGTAACCGAGGTGGCCGGAAGCCGTCTGGACGTAATACCAGCCTTCCCGCTCCTCCAGGATGGCCAGCTCGTCCCCGCTTTGCAGGTCTTCAATGATCGGCTCCCTGATGCTCGGGCCGCTGCGGAGCTGCGTGATTTCCCCGGTCACTTCCGCCCGCTGGACGGTGTCTCCCGGCCGTCGCAGGGTGACGATGCCGGTGCCTTCCCCCGTCTCCGCCCGCAGGCCGAACAGCTCGGTCAAAGGCGCCAGCGGCAAATAAAACGTGCCATCTTCGCCCTTTTCCGCCGCGAACCGAAGGTCGAACGACTCCATGTTCAGCGTGGCTTTGCGTTCCCCGGGCTTCAGATGCAGCACGTGGGCCGGGGTCGTCAGCACCACGGAATCCGTCGCTTCTTCATACCAGACGGCTTCCCCGAGCAGCTCTTGGGCCAGCTCCAGCGGGATCTTCAGCCCTTCGCCCTCCCCGATGGCGCTCCGGCCGGTCCAGGCTCCGTCCACCATGATTGGCGCCGGATGGGCCATGTATTCGGGTTGCACGTACTCGCGATTTGGCTGCCGTTCCAGCCACCACCGCCATCCCATCCAGCCCGCCGCGGCTCCGGCGCCCAGCAACACCAGCAGAAAAAGCAAAAGAAACGCCGTTCTTGTCCTTCGGCGCCGCCTCATTTCGTACGTTCTCGATCTCATCCGGATTCCTCTTCCCTTTTACCCAATACGACGTGCCGGACCCCGAAAAGGTTGCCGTACCTTCCGCAAAATAAAAACGGCGCGAAGGCTCCCTCGCGCCCCGGGTCAACCCGCGTCCTACGCCTGCATGGAAGCGCACGCCGGGCAAATGCCGTAAACTTCCAGCCGGTGTCCGTGAATCCTGAATCCGGTGCGCGCTTCGGCTTCCCGTTCCACTTCGTGGATCGGCGGATGTTCAAAGTCGACGATCGCGCCGCATTTTTCGCAGATGGCGTGGTAGTGGTCGGAAAGGTCGGCGTCAAAGCGGCTGGAATCGTCCCCGTAGGTGAGCTCGCGGACCAGCCCCGCCTCGATGAACAGTTTGAGGTTGTTGTAGACCGTGGCCACGCTCAGGCTCGAATAATGCGGCGAAAGCGCGCGGTAGATCTCGTCCGCGGTCGGATGCCGCTTGGACTTCATCAAGTATTCCAGGATCGCGTAACGCTGAGGCGTCATGCGAACCCCTTCGGCCCTGAGCTGTTCCACGGCTTGCTGAAGCCGGTCGTCCATCTTCTGTCACCGCCAAATTCTGATTAAAATTATTTTAATCTTCCGGAATGAAAGCTGTCAATGGAACCCGGACCCAGCCGGTCCGTCCTCCCCCGCCGCCGGGACGCCCGGCCGGTAGCGCTCGATGACGATGCCGCCGTTGGTTTCCGCGGTGACCAGGTAGGTGCCGGCGCCGAGGGTGCCTTCCGAGGCATGCTGTTCCGTGCGCAGCGGAAAGTCGCTCTTCAGGCCGCCAAACCGGTGTTTGGCGCGGATCTCGGCGTCCGCCCCTTCCGGGAGTTTGAGCCGGATAAAGCCGTAGGAGCTTTTCGCTTCCCAGTCGCCGGCCAGCACCGGACCGCCGACGGTAATGTCGCCGTTGATCGTTTTGGCGTAGACGCTGCTCCCCGTCTCCTCCATCGCCACGTTGCCGTTAACCGTCGTGCCGGCGGCCCTTCCGGAAACGCGGACGGCTCGGACATCCCCGTTGGTCGAATTCAATTCCGCGTTGCCCCCGATATCCGAGGCCGACACGCGGCCGTTGGTCGACTTCAGTTCCGCGTTCCCCGTCACCCCGGCGGCGGACACGTCGCCGTTCATGGTCCGCGCGGAAACGTTGCCCCGGATCTCCGTCAGGGTGACGTCGCCGTCGATCGTTTGCACTTGCGCGTCGAGATGAAGCGGGCCGGCTTCCACGGACCCGGCCACCGTCTCCGCCTCGATCCGCCGAAGCTGTCCCGCGCTGGCGGGAATCGTCACTTCCAGGTCGACAACGGGCATCCGCCGCCACCACCAGCGGCCCTCGGACGGAACGTCGGCGACGACTTCCAGCCGTTCTCCCGCTTCCCGGATTTCCAGCCGGATGTTCCGGACGGTCTCCTGCGGGTCGCCCCCGAATCCCCCCGTCCAGGCTGTGGCCTTGACGGTCAGCTCCGCGGCATCACCGCTTTGGCGGATGGCCAGGTTGCCCGCCTGGTGCCGGATGACGATGCCGGTCACGCCGGAAGGAACGGCGGAGCGAACGGGCGTGAGCTCCACGGCTTGACCCGTCCGCTCGGCCATCAGCGCTCCGAAACCGGTCCAATCCATATAAGCCGCAACGGCGTTTTTGATCCGGTCCCCGTGCACCAGCATGACGGCCAGCGCGATCAGCACCGCCGCTCCCAGCATGCCGCCCCAGTAAAAGCGCAGCTTGCGGTTGCGCGCCCCGGCGACAAACTGCAGCACGACCAGTTCCACGCCCAGCAAAATGAACACCGCCGGCCAGGCGGTGCTCAGCCATTGCCACGAATCGACCAGCCCCGCCAGATCCAGCGCCAGCAGGGCGCCCACCGCCACCAGCGACACGGCGGCGGTAATACGGCCCCATGTCATCATCGCGATCGTCCCCCTTGCGTCCGGAAACACGCCATGACCGCGAACGCCTGAGCCCATCCCTGTGACGTCCGGTGCGGCATCCGGGCGCTGCGTCCGGGCGCGACGTCCGGGCGCGGCCGATCCGCATCATCGGGAGACGTCCGTGCCGTTCAGTTCGCCGACACGCGCTTGGCGCCTTCCACCCGCCGCAGCCGCTCCGTCAGCGGCATCAGCTGGTCGACGGAGGGGAGCCGCACGCGCAGCCGGATGAGCACTTCCCGGTTCCCCCGCTCGTCCGTGCCGCGGTCCTCGACGACCAGCCCGATCAGGCGGACGCCGGCTTCCTGCAGCACCTCGCGCAGCCGGTCGCCGGAACCCTCCGCCCCCTCCATGATCACCGTGATCTCATATTCCACCGGATGGCGGATAAACCGTCTTTGAAACAGGTTCAACCCCCAGAGGATCAGGAACGACATCACGGTGGTGGCGGCCGCGGCCAGATAGAATCCGGCACCCGTGGCGAGCCCGATCGCCATGACGATCCACAGCGAAGCCGCCGTCGTAAGCCCGATGACGGACCTGCCGGTGAACAGGATCGTCCCCGCTCCGAGGAAGCCGATGCCGGTAATGACCTGCGCCGCGAGGCGCGCCGGGTCGAGGCGGACGTTGAATTCGCGCGCAAACGCCGCGAACCCGTACATCGACAGCAGCATGAGCAGACAGGACCCCAGGCACACGAGGACATGCGTCCGCAGACCGGCCGCGCGGTTTTTGCGTTCCCGCTCGAACCCGACGATTCCGCCCAGCACGACGGAAATCACGAGGCGAAGCAGGAGCTCCGTTTCCGAAATGTACCAGGGATTGCTCATGGCGTTCCCACGCTCCGATTGTATCATGGGGCCTTGCCGGCGGCATCGGTTCGGTGTCGGAAACGCATCCCGGACTCCGGACCGGCTCCGCCTCCGCCCCGGGTCGTCGCAAACTGGCCGCGGTCGCGGCGGGTTTGTCTCCGAAGCGTCGGCTGCGATCCCATCGGGAAGGCGCGGGCGCGGGGCCGCATTCGGCCGCAAGCGGCGGCATCAGGATTTGAGCCGTTCCACGAGCAGCTTGTTCACCAGGGCGGGATTGGCCTTGCCCTTCGTTTCCTTCATCACTTGACCCACCAGAAAACCGAGCGCCTTTTCCTTCCCGCCGCGGTAGTCGGCGACGACCTGGGGATGGGCGGCGATCACCGCGTCCACCACCGCCAGGATGGCGCCTTCGTCGCTGATCTGCACCAGCCCCTGCTCTTCCACGATCTGCGCGGGGGCTTTGCCGGTCTCGAGCATCGTCTTGAACACCGTCTTGGCGATCTTCGTGCTGATCTTGCCCGACTCGATCAGGCCGATCATCTCGCCAAGCCCTTTGCCGGTCAGCTTCGTGTCCTGGATCTCCAGGTTGTTGGCGTTGAGATACCCGAGCAGCTCCACCATCAGCCAGTTCGCCGCCGCCTTGGCGTCGTTCGTGTAGCGCAGGCTTTCCTCAAACAGGTCCGCCAGCCGGACGGACGACGTGAGCACCCCGGCGTCGTAGGCGGACAGGCCGTACTGCGACATGTACCGCTCCCTGCGCGCGTCCGGCAGCTCCGGAATGGTGGCTCGGACGCGGGCCTGCCACTCGGGATCGAGATGGATCGGCACCAGGTCGGGATCGGGAAAATAGCGGTAATCGTGGGCCTCTTCCTTGCCGCGCATGCCGACGGTGCGGCCCTGGGCTTCGTCCCAGCGCCGCGTCTCCTGTTCGACCCGTCCCCCGGCATCGAGGATTTCCGCCTGGCGCAGCTGTTCGTATTCCAGTCCGCGCTGGACGGCGCGGAACGAGTTCATGTTTTTCAGCTCAGTCTTGACGCCGAATTCCTTCTGGCCCACGGGCCGCAGGCTGATGTTGGCGTCGCAGCGCAGTGAAC
>DATCLN010000027.1:0-5236 GCA_036563895.1 Paenibacillaceae bacterium | reverse complement strand
TCCTGGGGCAGTACCAGTGGACGTTCCGCACCGGGGGAGCCGGGGCGGCGCCCGTTCTGGAGAAGGCCGAAATGGACGGATCGGCGGCCATCGTGCTCACGTTCAACGTGACGTTGAGCAGCGCCCATGTGCCGATTCCGGGTGACTTTTACGTGACCGTCAATGACGCGTATCGCCAGGTGACCGGGGTGTCCGTGAACCAGAACCGGGTCCGGCTGACCCTGGCGAGCGGGGTGTTGGTCGGACAGACGGTCAGGGTGTCCTATTCGCCGGATCCTTCCCGGCATCTGCAGAGCGTGGACGGGCAAAAGGTGGCCGCGTTCTCCAACCGTGCCGTCACCAATACCGTGGACACGACGCTGCCGAGACCCGTGTCCGGCCAAGTGACCGGAAACATGGTGGTGCTGACCTTCAATCGTGCGCTCGCTCCGCTTTCGTCCAATGCTTACCAGCAATTCACCGTCGTTTGGGGCGGCCAGGTCATGAACGTCACCGGCGCGTCGGTGTCCGGAAACATCCTGTCGCTGACGCTCTCCTCGACCGGCCCCACGGACGGCGCGATATCCGTGACATACACGCCGGGAACAAACCCGATTCGGGATCAGGACGGAAACTACGTCAGCGCGTTTACCGACTTTTACGTGCGGAATCCTTACGACAATCAACCGCCTCAGCTGACCGGAGTGACGGCTTCCGGCAACAAGGTAACGCTCGTTTACAATGAAGGCTTGAGGTCGGATTCCGTTCCGCCCGCATCCAGCTTTACCGTGACCGCATCCAACCGGACCATTTCCGTTACCACAGTTGCCGTGAGCGGCAACCAGGTGGAGCTGACGCTTTCGTCCACCCTGACGAACGGCACCATCGTCCAAGTGTCCTATGTGCCGGTCAACCCATATTTGGTCGATCTGGCAGGCAATGCGGCTCCCGCTTTTTCAGGCTATCCGGTGACGGTGGCAGGCGGGAAAGCACAGCTTGTGTCCGCCACGGTGAACGGCGCACAGCTCACCTTGACTTACAGTTCCGCCCTGTACACGGGTACTGCGCCGTTGGCAAGCCAGTATTCCGTGACGGTGGACAATATGGTTGCAGCGGTCACCAGAGTATCGGTGTCGGGATCACAGGTGACCCTCACGCTGGCCAATCCGGTTCGCAGCGGCCAAACAGTCAGGGTATCGTATAACAATTCGGGCCAGGCCTTGCGTGACGCGCAAAACAACGTGCTGGATTCTTTCAGCGGGGTGACCGCGACCAACGTCACTTCCACGGTGAACCTCGGCCTGGATTATGCGGCCGGGGACGCGGAGAAAGGTTTGGTGCTCAACTATCTTGCCGTGACTCAGGGGGCGGGGCAAACCATCAACGGAAAAGCGGCGGTGAAGTACACCGTCGATGCGACGAAATTGACCGGCGCGTTCAACGCTGTCCGCACCCAGCCGGCGGGAATTCCGCAGCGGGTGGTGTTCCAGGTTCCCTCGACGCAGCCCGGCGCCATCGTCGCCGTGCCGGCAGGCGTGCTGCTGAGCGCGAAGAACACGGTGCCAAGCGGCTCCTTTGTGGTAGAATACGGCGGCCACATGTTTGAATTGCCGCTGAGAGCCCTGAACCCGTCCATCGTTCCGGGCGGGATTCCGTCCGGCGCCCAGATCCTCATCCGCATCGAGTCGGTTTCCGCTTCCGGCGTCACGCCGGCCCTGAACCGTGCGGGAGGGGTTCTCGTCGGGACGCCGGTGGAGTTCGGCGTCTACGTTGTCCAGGGGACCAACGAAACGGCGGTAACCGAATTCGACGCCTATGTGCGGCGCGCCATCGCCGTCCCCGGCACGACGCAACTGAACGCGAGCCTGACCGTGGTCCGGTATGATCCGGAATCCGGGGAAGTCATCCCCGTTCCGACCCGGATCGACCGCTCCGGAACGCAGCCGGTCCTGACCTTCATGCGCAAGGGCGCCAGCATCTACGCCGTGGCGCGGAAGGCGTCCGCGGCCTTAGCGGATATGGAGAGACACTGGGCCAGAAGCGACGTGGAGCTGTTGTCGGCGAAATTCATCGTCGACGCGAAGACGGGCCGGAATTTCGTGCCCAATGAAGCGGTGACGCGGGCCGACTTCGCCAAGTTCATCGCCCGCGGCCTCGGGCTCGCCTCGGACCGCACCGCCGCGTCCCGCTTCCGCGACGTCGGGGCGAACCACGCCTACGCCTCTTACATCGGCGCCGCCAGCAAGGCGGGCATCGTGCAGGGGGACCCGGACGGGCGATTCCGCCCGAACGATCCCATCACCCGGGAAGAGATGGCCACGATGATGATACGCGCGATTACGTATGCCGAACAGCAGGTGTCCCTGTCGACCGCCGCGCTGAACAAATTCCAGGACAGAGGGCGGATCAGCAGCTGGGCGCTGACTTCGGTGGCCGGGTGCGTCAACGCCGGCATCATCCGGGGCGTCACCGAAACCCGGTTCGAGCCGAAAAACAACGCCACGCGCGCGGAAGCGGCGGTCATGATCAAGCGGATGCTCGAGTACGTCGGATTTCTGGAAAAATGAGAACGTCGCGGCCGCGATGGCCACCAAGGTGCCCGTTCCGTAGGGGATGGGCGCTTCTTTTTGCAAGGAACGGAGCTTCTATTTGGAGGGGCAGGCGTTTCTTTTTGGTGTGCGGGTTGATGTTAGTTCGCATGGCGGGCGTGGGAAGGAAAAATTTTCAATTCCTTCCGCTTCGGCTGTAACTTTTGGCCGATAAAAGAGTCTAAAAGTTATAGAGAAAGAAAGACAGCCAGAAACGACACCAGGTATCGGGGAGCGGGAGAGAAATCCATGAGAAAAACCGGACGGAAACTGCTGAACGCGCTGATGGCGGGGGTGATGTCGCTAACGGGTCTGCTTTTTCCGGCCGCCGCGGCGGCGCGGGACAAAGCGTCTGTCGAACCGGCTCTGGTGAAGCGGAGCGAGGCGGTCGTGACGTCGGGAGTAAGGCTGATGGAATACGCCTGGATCACCGGCGGCGGGACGCCCGTGGAGAAACCCGTGCACGTGCTGCGGATCGACCTGTCCAACCCGTACGTCCGTCTGGACGTGATGGGAGGACGCGGCGGCAGCGTCACGGCCCGGCGGTCCGTGGAAGAAATGGCGAAGGACACGGGCGCGGCGGCGGGCGTCAACGGCGACGTCTTCAACACCGACGGGGAAGGGGCGCCGATCGGCCCGGAAATCCGCGGCGGACGGCTCACTTCCAGCCCTTCGAAGCTGCAGGGCATGTACGCCTTCGGCGTAACCGTCGGCGGAACGGCCGTCATCGACGCGTTCGCGTTCCGGGGAACGGTTACGGCGCAGGACGGGGCGCAATTCGAGCTGGCCGGCGTCAACAAGTCCTCCTACATGACCGAGCCGGACCGTTCGCCCAGCCATTATAACGCCTTGTATATGTACACGTCCGCCTGGACCGCGGCGGCGCGGCCGAAGGACAGCTATACGTCGCCCACCGAGGCGCTGGTGGTGGATGGCGTTGTGACCGCGGTATCCCCGGAACGGAATACGCCCCTGAACATTGCGGCGATTCCGGAGAACGGATACGTTTTGCGGGGACACCGGGACGCGGCCGACTTCATCCTGCAGCATCTGCCGGTCGGCAGCAGGGTGTCGGTGTCCTATGAGCTGGTGGCTTCGGATGGCAAGGTTTATCAGGCTTCGGATTTCCGGATGCTGATCGGCGGCCATACCCTGCTGGTGGACGGCGGCCGGGCATCGGCGTTTACCCGCTCCATCAGCGGTGTCGACGGATCGCGGGAGCGGGCGCGCACGGCGGTCGGCCATTCCAAGGATGGAAAGACCGTGTGGCTGGTCACGGTGCAGGAAAGCGGCGGCATGACGCTGGCGGAGCTCCAGCGGGTGCTGGTAAGCCTGGGCGTCTGGAAGGCCGTCAACCTTGACGGCGGCGGGTCGACGACGATGGTCGCCCGGCCGCTGGGCGAATTCGACGCCGTGCTGGTTCACCCGGTGAGCCAAGGCACGCAGCGGGCGGTCAGCAACGGGATCGGGGTTTATTCCACGGCGCCGCCAGGGGAGCTGGCGGGCCTGCTGGTCAGCGGTCCGCGGACGCTGTTTCTCGGCCAGACGGCGGAATACGGGTTGAGGGGATATGACAAGTATTATAATCCCGTCGACCTTTCCGGGAAGACGCCGCGGCTGAGTCTGGACCGGCCGATCGCCCAGGTGCGGGGCGCCGGGCTGATCCCGACCAAGCCCGGCACGGCGGAGCTCACCGTGCGGGTGGATGGGGCAGCGGCCAAGATCGGCCTGGAAGTGATCGGGGAATCGCAGATTGCGGAAATGACCATCCGCCCGACCGCACAGGAGATCCGGGAAGGCGGCGCGGTCCGCTTGGAAGCCAAGGTGAAGCTGGCCGACGGCCGGGTGCTGACGGTGCCGCATGAGTCGCTTGCGTGGCAGCTTGTCGGCATACGGGGACAGGTGAAGGACGGCGTGCTGCGGGTCGACGGTTTTGGCGCGAACGCAGGCACCGTCTACGCCATCGCCCGCTACGGCGGCTACGGCGCGGCGGCGGCGTTGCTCCCGGCGCCAAACCGGATGCTGGAAGATTTCGAGGACGCGGGGGTTGCGGTCCGGTTCGAAGGCCTGCCGGCGGAAACCTCCGGCTCGGCGGGCGTGACGGCCGGCCTTCCCGGCCGGGAGACGTCGCGGGCGCTGCGGCTCGTCTACGATTTCACGCGCGGGACGGGCGACCGGTTTGCGTACGCGGTGCTCGGCGACGGCATTGATCTTGCGGGCGCTTCGGATGCTTCCGGTGCGGCGGATCCGGCCAGCGCGAACGGTACCAACGGGTCGTCCGGCGCGAGCGGGGCGCTGGCCGCAAACGGTGCGGCCGGCGCTGCAGCCGGCGCCGAACCGTCCGCCCTTTCCGTCGACGTGCTGGGCGACGGCGGCAACAACTGGCTGCGGGCCGAATTCCGCGACGCGGCCGGCCGGGCCGTGCTGGTGACGCTGGCCGACCGGATCGACTGGACCGGCTGGAAGACGGTCTTCCTCGATCTCAAGGCCGCCGGCGTCAGCGGCATGAAACTGACGCGGCTCTACGTCGTCCGCCTGGAGAGCGGTTCGGACGACCGCGCGCTGCGGGGCGAGATCGCCTTCGACAACCTGAAATTGCACTATCCTGCTGTAGACGCCGAGCCGCCGCGGGCGGAAATCGTCCTGAAAAGCGGCAGCACGGAGGCCGT